>CAZZEI010000078.1:0-14682 GCA_964653165.1 uncultured Flavobacteriaceae bacterium
CCTTTTTTCAAGGGGAGGTGTCCGCCTTTTCGGCGGACGGAGGGGTCTGACGGAGGGGTGATTTAACGCTGCACCACAATTTTTTTTGTTAACACACCCTCACTTGTTTTTACCTGAACAAAATAAATTCCATTTTGTAAATTAGTGATATCAATCTGTTCCTGTTTATTTTTATTCTTCATTTCAAAAACAAACTGGCCTAAAGCATCGTTTATTTTTATAGAACCAAGTTCGATATTTGAGTGAAAAATTAAATTGTTTGTTGTTGGAATAGGGAAAATCCCTACATACTGGTGGTCATTATCTGTTTTTACTCCATTTGTGTATTTATTTATTGCAAATGAATTAACAGAGATGCCTTCTATACCACCTGAGGAATATTGAAGGCTAACCCGAAAATAACCATACAACGTATCAGTTGGCTCTATAATTCGAAAACCAAAATATCTTTCTAAATTATCAAAAACTCCATTTACTTGCGTACCAGTGGTCATAGCATACCAGTGTAAATACAAGCAAGAGCTCTGACTTTGTCTCCATTTTTTCGTTTTATCAATTAGTGTCCCGACTTTTATAGAATCAATATAACCTGAATCAGTTGGAATCACCACAAGCTGGATATTGCTGTTTAATAAGTTAACACGCTCATAGTATGAACAAACCCCTGGTTGGTTTACATTATAATGATAAAACTCTATATCATTTACGGCATCCTGATTAACATCAAACCCATAAGTAGAATCGCAAAAGTAAAAGTTGCTACACTGAAAAGGACAAACCACGTAAATACTACTAAGATTTTGATAATAAATACCTGCGCTTGTGCTGTCACCTGCACTTATTTGAGACTTTGTGGAAAAGGAAAATAAGAAAAGTACAATTATATAAATATTAGCTTTCATCAAGTTTTGCCTAATAATTTTCTTTGTTAAAGTGTTGCGTATTTATAAAAAATCACCCTAAATCAAATCCTTCAACTCACTAAGCGTTCTAATTTGCAAGTGATTTCCTACATGAGTTTCGGTAGGATTAAAATGTACTGCTTGCCAGCCTGCATCAAGCGCGCCTTGCACATCGACGTAATGATCGTCGCCAATCATTAAACATTCTGCCGAAGTGGATTTTACTTTTTCCTGCGCATGCAAAAATATTTTTTCGTTGGGTTTTTGGTGACCCACTTCTTCCGATATTATTACTTCGTCAAAATATTTATCAAGTTTGCTTTGCTTCAGTTTTATATGCTGTATTTCTTTAAAACCATTTGTCATTATATGCAACGCATATTTTCCGCTTAAATATTCCAAAATCTCATGCGAACCGGGAATAACATGTGTTTGATACGGACTTCTTTCAATATATTCTCTCTCCAATTGCATACCAAAACCCAAAAAATGATAATCAAAACTGGCCAAGGTTTTTGTAAAGCGCGATGAACGCAATTGTTTTTTTGTTATTTGGTTATCGCTATATTGCTTCCAAAGATCGCTGTTAACTTTTTTATAAGTATCAATAATTGTACTTGCTCCTACTCCACATTTTGTTTCTAAACCATAGGTTTCTATTAGCTGCAATAAAATATTTTCAGAATTTTTTTCAAAATCCCAAAGGGTTCTGTCTAAATCAAAGAAAATGTGCTTTACCCCTACAATTTTATCCAAAATTCACGTTTAAAGTAATGTTTGTAAATTTACACTGTTTTTGTGCAACTTTCAATAGTCATAGTAAATTATAATGTTAAACATTTTGTTGAGCAATGTTTACATTCGGCTTTTAAAGCCCTAAAAGGCATTGAAGCAGAGGTGTTTGTTGTTGACAATAATTCGGTTGACGGTTCGGTGGCTCTTATTAAGGAGAAATTCCCACAAGTAATACTAATTGAAAACAAAGTAAATGCAGGCTTTTCTAAGGCTAATAATCAGGCCATTCGGATAAGTAAGGGCAAATATGTATTGCTTCTTAACCCGGATACTGTAGTACAGGAAGATACTTTCAGTAAAATCCTTGCTTTTATGGATGCTACTCCCAATGCAGGCGGATTAGGCGTTAAAATGGTGGATGGTAAGGGTAATTTCTTGCCTGAATCAAAACGTGGTTTACCAACCCCCGAAGTGGCTTTTTATAAAATATTTGGTCTTTCAAAATTATTCCCGGGTTCAAAACGTTTCGGGCGCTATCATTTAACCTATTTAGATAAAAATAAAACGCATTCTATTGATGTGCTTAGCGGTGCATTTATGTTATTGCGCAAAGAAACCCTTACTAAATGCGGTCTGCTTGATGAAGATTATTTCATGTATGGCGAGGACATTGATCTTTCTTACAGAATTGTTTTAGGGGGGTTTAAAAATTACTATTACCCCGAAACCTGTATCATTCATTACAAAGGAGAAAGCACGCGCAAAAGCAGCATTAATTATGTGTTTGTGTTTTACCGAGCCATGGCTATTTTTGCAAAAAAACATTTCTCGAGCGGAAGAGCTAAACTTTTTTCATTCCTGATTAATTTTGCAATTTACTTGCGTGCAAGTATTTCTATTTCGTGGCGCGTGGCCAAACAACTTTTTATTCCTTTACTTGATTTCACTTTTATTTTCATTGGCCTTTTTGTTGTGAAAGAGTTTTACGAAAAACAAATAAAATTTATCGGGGGAGAAGGAACCTACGCTCCGCACTTGGTAAAGTGGGCTTTCCTAAGTTATTCTTTGGTTTGGATTTTAAGTATTTTTTTTAGCGGGGGCTACGATAAGCCAATTAAGTTGAAGAGAATTATTCGCGGAGTTATTATCGGCATGGCTTTTATTTTGATTGGCTACTCACTTTTACCTGAAGCCTATCGTTTTTCGAGAGCCATTATTTTATTAGGAAGTGCCTCTACCCTACTGAGTTTAATTTTACTTCGATTACTATTTCATTTCGGAAAATTAAAAGGGTACGTTTTATGGCAGAACGAAAACAAACGCATTGCAGTTGTTGGAAGTGCAGATGAATACAAACGCGTTTCTGATTTATTAAAAGAAACCGGAGCCAAAACTTCTTCCCTGGGTTTTATTTCTATAGAAGAAAATGCCGAAAACTCATTAGGAAACATAAACCAGTTAAACGAAGCCATTGAAATTCACCAAATACAGGAAATTATTTTCTGTTCCAAAAATCTTTCTTCGCAACAAATTATTTCGCACATGTTGCAATTGGTTACTGCGGGAGTAGATTTTAAAATTGCTCCGCCCGAGAGTCTTTCCATCATAGGAAGCAACAGCATCGATACGGCCGGAGATTTATATGTAATCGATTTTAATTCTGTTTCTAAACCACACAATAAACGCAATAAGCGTGTTTTTGATTTAGTTACTTCCTGCCTGTTACTTGTTCTGCTGCCGATTATTATCTTAGTAGAGAAAAAACCACTACATTTTATTTCCAACTTATTCCTTGTTTTAGCGGGCGCCAAAACCTGGGTTGGTTACGAATCGGGGGCCGATCCTCGTCTGCCAAGTATCAAAAAAGCTGTCCTTGCCCCATATGCTCACTTAAATATCACCGATTTTGAAGCAAAGAGTAAAATCAATCTTTCTTACTCTAAAGATTATCATGTTGAAAAAGACATGAAAATTATGCTAAAGAATTTTAGGCAATTGGGGAGTTTTTAGCTACGAATTTTTTAAACCACACAGAAACATAGTTTGTATTTTGCGTGAAGGTTTCATAGGAAAATAAATTTTCTTGCACAAAGAGAAAAGTGAGCAATAGCTTATTTTATCTTATTTGAAGCGAAGCTTCTCTATGATTACCTACTGGAAATCTCTAAAAAACTATGAACCCTATCTATGTGGTTAAATTGGCTGTTAGCAGGGCGACCAACCCCCCTTTCTTTTCGACTAAAAAAATTTGCCAATATCAGGAAATTATATTTACTTGCCAGTATAAACATAACAACATAAATCATGATTGCAGCTACAACCCTTCAAGTGGAAGTAAACAAGACAAAGAAGAGTCGCCTTAAGGATCAGGACATAAATAATGTTCCGTTCGGGAAAATTTTTACCGACCACATGTTCGTTGCCGAATATGAAAACGGGAAATGGAGTAAGTGTTCTATTGAACCATATGGCAGCGTATCGTTAAGTTATGCTTGTTGCGCCTTGCACTACGGACAAACCATTTTTGAAGGCATGAAAGCCTACAGAACAGTAAATAATGAAACCGTTTTATTCAGGCCTTACGATAATTTTCATCGTTTAAATAAATCGGGAGAGCGTATGGCTATGCCAGAAGTTCCCGAAGAAATTTTTATGGGAGGCATAGTGGAACTTTTAAAATTAGATAAAGAGTGGGTTCCCACAGCCGAATTCGGTTCATTATATATTCGTCCGTTTATTATTGCAACCGAAGAAGCAATCGGTGTTCGTCCTTCTGATTCCTATAAATTTATTATCATCATGGCCCCTGCCGGAAAATATTATTCAGACCCATTAAAAGTTTTAGTCGAGCGTTCGTATTTCCGTGCCGTGGAAGGTGGTGTAGGTTTTGTAAAAGTAGGCGGAAATTATGGTCGTTCTTTATACCCTACAAAACTTGCAAATCAAAAGGGATACCAGCAGGTAATATGGACAGATTCTAAAACACATCAGTATGTGGAAGAATCAGGAACAATGAATTTAATATTTGTAATTGGCGATAAAGTAATTACACCTGCATTAAGCGATACAATTTTAGCAGGTATTACACGTGATTCAGTTTTAAAACTTGCCAAGCATTGGGGCATGACAGTAGAAGAACGGAAAGTAAGTATTCCTGAAATGTTAGAGGCCCACGCAAACGGACAATTGAAAGAAGCGTTTGGTACCGGTACTGCGGCTACTATTGCGCAAATTGTTACCATTGGTTGCGATGGAACAGATTACCAATTACCTCCCGTTGAAGAAAGAAAATTTTCTAACAAAGTGGATGAAACTTTACGCGCCATACGCAAAGGCAGAATTGCCGATGAGTTTGGTTGGATAGAGAAAGTTTGTTAGTTATATATTTATAAAAAACCTTCTTGTTAATTCATGAAGGCTTTTTTTATGTTGGATTCAATTTACTACGCAAGAAGAATTCAACGATCGCTACTGCCTACTGAGAAATATATAGCGAGGAATTTGAGCAAGCTGAGAAAAATTGGTTAGCCCTTCGACAGGCTCAGGATGACAAAATAGTTTAGTGATTAGTTGCTCTTTATAAATAAATTATTACTGCATCGCAGCCTTCACAAAATGTGTAAACAGCGGATGAGGCTTTTCAACGGTACTTTTATACTCGGGGTGAAATTGCACGCCCACAAAAAATGGATGCTTACTTAATTCAACTATTTCTACCAGCCCAGCATTGGGGTTTACACCAGATAAAACCATACCGGCTTCTGAAAACTGTTTGCGGTACTCATTATTAAATTCATATCTGTGACGATGGCGCTCGTTTACGTTTTCCTTACCGTAAATTTTTCTCGCTAAGGTTCCTTCTTCTAAGTGACAAGGATAAGAACCTAAACGCATAGTGCCTCCCATGTGCGAAATATCTTTTTGCGCTTCCATCATATCAATAACCGGACTACTAGTTGCGGGATTCATCTCGCGGCTGTGCGCATCTTTTAATCCCAACACATTACGCGCAAATTCTATTACCGCACATTGCATTCCTAAACAAACACCTAAAAACGGAATATTATTTTCGCGTGCGTATTTTATAGCTAAAATTTTTCCCTCAATACCACGGCTTCCAAAACCGGGTGCGACCAAAATTCCTTTCAAGTCTTTTAATTTTTCCTCTATAGTCTCTTCTGTTAATGTTTCGGAATGTATCCAGTCAACTTTTACTTTACATTCGTTAACAACACCTGCATGTATAAAAGCTTCTGCTATCGATTTGTATGAATCTTTCAGTTCAACATATTTACCAATTAAGCCAATGCTTACTTCCCTTTTTGGATGTTTAAGTTTATGTAAAAAATCTTTCCACGCCTGCATATCAGGAACACCTTCAATTGGTTCAACTTCTAATTTTTTTAATACTATTTGGTCGAGCTTTTCCTTTTCCATAAAAAGAGGAACTTCGTAAATGGTGGAAGCATCGCAAGCTTCTATAACTGCTTCAACCTCTACGTTACAAAATAGTGCAATTTTACGGCGAATATCTTTATTGATATGGTGTTCGGCACGGCATACTAAAACATCCGGCTGAACGCCAGATTCTAATAAAAGTTTTACAGAGTGCTGTGTAGGTTTTGTTTTTAATTCTCCGGTTGTAGAAAGATAGGGTAATAAAGTTAGGTGAACCACTAAACAATTATGTCCAAGCTCCCATTTTAATTGTCGAACTGCTTCAATGTATGGCAACGATTCTATATCACCAACCGTTCCACCAATTTCAGTAATTACAAATTGGTATTTACCTGTTTTACCAAGCGTTTTAATTCTGTTTTTAATTTCATCTGTAATATGAGGGATAACCTGAACAGTTTTTCCCAAAAATTCACCTTTTCTCTCTTTTTCAATTACAGATTGGTAAATTTTACCGGTAGTAACGTTGTTTGCCTTAGAAGTTGGAACATTTAAAAAACGCTCGTAGTGTCCTAAATCCAAATCAGTTTCTGCTCCATCATCCGTAACATAACATTCGCCATGCTCGTAAGGGTTAAGCGTACCTGGGTCTACGTTAATATACGGGTCTAACTTTTGAATGGTAACAGTATAGCCTCGTGCCTGAAGTAATTTAGCTAAAGATGCTGCGATGATTCCTTTGCCGAGTGAAGAAGTAACGCCTCCGGTGACAAAAATATATTTAGTGCGGTTTGACATACAGTTTTTTTGAGTTTAAAAAACTGTAAGCAAAGATAGAATTTATAATATCCCAATAGCAATTAAGACAAAAAATTATTCCTATTTAAATTTATTGGAATTACAAAAGGTGAAAAATAGTTTTAATATTGCCTTTATCCCTTAATTAGCTCCTAATATGCTTACATACAGATAATTAAGATGTATTATTACAAATAAAACAAACCTTCAAATTAGAATTATTCTGTATTCTTTTTCAACTTAGCGGTGCAAAAATGTTTACAAGACTTAAACCCGACCTTTCTATTTATTTAGGCCTGCTTATAGGCGCAGTCGGCTCGTTTCTTTTAATGCTTCTTAATTTTAATCAGGCCATTGGTAACGATTGGTATTACTTTGATTCTTTAAATTTACTTACACGCTCAATAGTATTTAATTACCATAAATTTCCCATGCACGACCCTTGGGTTTTAGGCGGAATGGATATATTGGCTAACCCACAATCAAGAGTTTTTTCCCCGTTTTTTCTATTTGACTTGCTATTTAATCCTGATACAGCAAACAAATTATCACTTATTGTTTTAAGCATAATTGGTACTTGGGGTTGTTTCAAATTGCTTAGGCATTTAGAGATAAGTAAAAATATTTCATTTGTTTGTTCGCTTATTTTTATAAATGCAAGCTGGTTTGGTTTACATTATGCCGAGGGACATATTACGTTTGGTCCATTTCAACTTATTGCATTAGCTTTTTATTTCATTCTACGTTTAAGAAAAGCAAAATATATTTTTCTCTTTTCACTGCTTAACGCATTTTTTATTTTACATGGCGCAATCTATATGTTTATTTTCACATTTTTTCTATTGCTAATTACTTTGTGTCTTTCCATCAACGGACTTTCCTTTAAAAATTTATTTATTGCCATTGGAAAAGAATGGAAAATGAGTTTGCTTTCATTTCTGGTTTTTTTATTATTAACGTCAACCAAGTTCGTGCCTATCTATTTATTAGATGCTAACAGAACGCCCCTACAGCCATTTTACTGTATGGATAATAAATTTATTTTAGATGCGTTTTTTAACCCCTTTCAATATAAAGACAAACCTTGTGGAAATGAGGTTTGTTATTTTCATGAGTTTGGTTGCTATTTAGGCCTTATTGCATCCTGCTTATTGACTTGTTTTATTTTAGTAAAAAAGAATTTCCTGAAATTTTACAAATATTTAATCTTAGGATTTCTCTTTCTTTTCATTGGATCCGGAAAGTTAGAAAGTATTAATCCCTATAAATTCATACAACAGATTCCATTAGTAAACAATGCAGACGTGCAATCTCGCTATTTTATACTTTTCTTTTTAGCATTTATAATTCTATTGGCAAATTCGCTTGATTGGTTAAAAACAAAAATTCCTTCCCTCCTATTTTTGTTATTGATTTTATTTTTAGCCGGAGAATCCTTTTTTGTAAAAAATTATCCATTCTATGATACATTTTACAAGAAAAAAGATTTTATTGCTTCAAATTATTACAATCCATTAATAACAAGCACTACAATTGACTCTACTGTGAATTATGAAGAAACGCCCTATATTTATTGCAGAAAAAATACAGGTACAGCCAATACGTATGAAGCTTCTCAAGCTACAAGTTATGTAAAAAGCAAAACCGACAAAGATTATAAAGGAGAAATTTATTTGCTTGACGGAATCAGTTCTGCCCAATTACTCTCCTATGTTCCCGGAGAAATACAATTAAGCTTTGCAACAAAAGGAACTACCGTTATACAGTTAAATACAAATTATTTATTGGGATGGAAAGTAAAGGAAGGTAACGCTTCAGTTTACAGTGAAAATAGTTTATTGACCGTAAAACCAAATACTGAAAGCGGAATAATTACACTAACATATAAACCACCTTATTTTAGGTACGTTGTTCTTTCTTATATTCTTGGAATGCTACTTGCATTGAGCCTTTTTTTAGGAAACAGAAAGACTTGGAGTAAACTTAAACAACCAAAATAGGCACTTTTATTTTATGCCTGACCGCCTCTACCGTCGTACCAAAAAACAGATCCTTAAACCCTCTGTGGCCATGCGTTCCTATTACAAGGACATCAGCACCATGCTTATTTGTCAATTCCGGAATAGCTTGTTTAGGATTACCGTAGCCAAGCAAGAAGTTAGCATTGTAACCCTTTTGCTTTAACTGCTCAACATATTCTTCTATCAATTCGATATCCTTTCTCGTTTCAAAATCAACCGTTTCCTCTCCATAAATTAAAGCGCCCGGAGTTTCAACAACGTGAAGAAGACTGTAGGTTGCTTCCTTCCCGCCCAATCTTATTGCATGATTCATTGCTTTGTTGTCAGCAGAAGAAAAATCGACAGTAATAAAAATATTTTTAGGTATACCTAAATTTTCAAGCACAATATCATTATGCCCGTGTAACATAAAGTCCATTTGCTTATTGCTTTTTATCAGCGCAGGATAAATAATAATAAAAAATAAAATGCTGTAAACATAAAGACAAACAACGCATATTAAAAACTTAGCGGTAAAGGAAAAAGAAACATCGTGTACCAAATCATTAACTTGTATGGCGATAAAATATAAATTTAGCCCCGCAATAAGTATTACGGCAAGCCAACCCAATAATTTAAAAATCGGTCGCACAGCAAATTCGCCCATAATTTTTTTATCACTTGTAAAGAATATCAAAGGAACAATTGCAAAAGGTAATTGCATACTCAAAATAAATTGCGACATCACCAGTAACTTTCCTGTTGCACCCTCTCCCAAAATAAAACAAGTTATTAAAGCGGGAATAATTGCAAGCATACGTGTAAGCAAGCGACGCATCCAGGGTTGAATACGTAATTGCAAATGTCCCTCCATAATAATTTGTCCGGCAAGCGTGCCTGTTACAGTAGAGCTTTGTCCGGCGGCAATGAGCGCTACTGCAAATAAAATAGGCGCCAAAGAATTTCCGAGCATAGGCGATAAAAACTTATAGGCATCTTCAATTTGGCTCACTTCAAAATAGCCGTTTTTAAAGAAAGCGGAAGCAGCTAAAATTAAAATGGCGGCATTTACAAACAGCGCAAGGTTAAGCGCAATTGCAGAATCAATTACATTATACCGAATTGCTTTTTTAATATCAGGTTGTGTTCGTTTGAATTTACGGGTTTGCACCAAAGAACTATGCAAATACAAATTGTGAGGCATAACAGTTGCACCTAAAATTGCCAATGAAACGTACAACGCATCCATGGATGGCATGGAAGGAATCAAACCTCTTGCAATATCCGGAAAATAAGGTTTGGCAAAAAACATTTCGATTAAGAAAGAAATGCTGATTATACCAACTAATGCAATTATAAAAGCTTCCAGCTTTCTAATACCCACGCGTAATAAAAACAAAAGCAAAAATGTATCTAGCACGGTAATGCAAATGCCCAGCCATAATGGAAAATGAAATAATAATTTTAAACCAATTGCCATTCCTAATACTTCGGCCAAATCGCAAGCTGCAATTGCAATCTCTGCAAAAATGTAAAGTGAAAAATTAATTGCGGGCGGGTACATATCGCGAGAGGCTTGTGCTAAATCTTTACCGGTAACTAATCCCAAACGAGCCGAAAAACTTTGCAACAACAATGCAATGAGGTTTGATACAACCAAAACCCATAATAAAGCGTATCCAAATTTACTCCCGCCAGCTATGTCGGTTGCCCAGTTACCCGGATCCATGTAACCAACGCTTATTAAATAAGCAGGGCCCATAAAAGCAAATAATCGCTTCCAGGGAGATTTTATCGCAGTAATATCAACCGACTGGTGTACTTCGCTTAAAGATTTTTTATTTTCGTATTTCTCGGTCATATTTTAACCACTTTTAGCTGAGAGGCAACCTGATGTGTTAATACAAATGATTTCGAATTTACAGCAACCATAAATGACTTATCGTAATCAAGTATTGATTTTACGACGATAGTATCGTTTAACTTAAAACCTAAATCGGATAAATGTTTAAGAAATAAATTATTATGATTAGAAACTCCGGAGAGAATATATTTCTCTTTAGATTTTGCTTGGGATAAGAGCAATGACTTATGGTTTACAATTTTTCCGTTTTTATCCGGAATCGGGTCACCATGCGGATCAAATTTAGGACTTCCTAAATATTTATCAAGTCGATTTATTAATTCATCACTGTCTATATGTTCTAATTGCTCGGCCATATCATGTACTTCATCCCACGCAAAACCCAGTTGCTGGAGTAAGAAAACTTCCCATAACCGGTGTTTTCGGACGATTGAAACAGCCTTTTTCTTACCCGCAGGTGTTAGTTGTACGCCCTGGTATTTTTGGTAGGAAATAAGTTTTTTACCAGCTAATTTTTTTAACATTTCTGACACAGAAGCAGCCTTTAATCCAATGATACGCGCAATATCTGTGGTAAGGGCAGCTTCGTTAGTCTGTTGCTCTAAATGGAAAATGATTTTAAGATAGTTCTCTTCAGAAAAGGAGTTCATACAGCAAAGATAGTAAAAAATTTAGGTACGCCTAACATTTTTTGTAGAATGTCATTGCGAACGTAGTGAAGCAATCGCTATGCCACTGATTTACCCTAACTCTAGATTGCTTCGGAAAACCATTGTCGTCTGCAAAATGCAGACAATTGACAGGCAGGCTCGCAATGACATTTTCTAAGGGTTGATCGGTTACTTCACCTCAATTAAATACTCAATAATACAAACACCGTTGAAATACACCGTAAAATCAATTTTACCGGGGTTTATAAAAGTATAATCAAAATAATATGTACCCGTTGCAGCATCTTGTTTCAGCTCAACAGGGGTGATAAATTTATCTGAATTAATAAGCACTGCGGCATCTTTTAATGTTTCTCCCGCTTTAACTTCAATTCGTATTGGCTTTTCAATTTTCCATTTAAAGGATCCCTTTGATGGAGAAACACTGTTAAACTTCATATGGAAATAATCGGTGTAATAAACAGGTGCTTTAGCAAAAACCGACTTTTTAATTGGTTTGGCAAGAAACTGGTGCTTTTTTTCTTTTGGATAATGATCAAGAATGAATTTTTCGGGAGGACTTAAATAATAATAATCATCAAACTCCTTCATAAACTTATGACTTACCACATTAAACTTACTTGTTGCCCATGTAACATCAACTAAATACCATTTATCGTATAGTTTAACGCTATTCCAGGCATGGTCTGTTTTCTTGAGCGGACGATTTATGTCTGCAATCTCTGTCTTTGTATAACCAGTAATAGATTCGCAGGAAATATTTACAGCTGTACACATTTCTCTAAGCAAATTAGAAAAGCCCTGGCACACCGCTTTGTTCTTGCGCACAACTTTATCGGCATCAGCTACGTTAGCAGCAGTTTTGTTGTATTCTATATTGTCGGTTATCCAGCGAAAAATGGCTCTAAACTTTTCGTGTTCGGTAGTTAAATCCTGTGTAAGTATTTTTGCTACTTCGGAAACAGTTTTAAATTTTTTCTTTGGAAAATGCAATGCGATACTGTCTGCCCGACGGTAATCAAAGTTTTTTATATCTAATCCTGGTTGGGAGAAGGTATATATTGGAAAGAGTAAAAAAGCACAAAGTCTAAACACAGTACTAAGGTAATGAAAAATACAAAGTAGGCAGTGGCAGGAGGCACCAGCAGTTAGCAGGGGCAATAAGCAATTATTTTTTAGCTCTTTCTTTCCAATAGGTTAAAAAAACAGGAATAGTTGTAATAACAATTAACCCGATTACTATATACCCCAGGTAATCCTTTGTCTGCGGAAATTTGCTTCCTAAAAAATACCCTATGCTTGCAATTGAGGTTATCCAACAAATAGCGCCTGTAATATTGTACAACATAAACTTTTTGAAATCAATTTTTATTACGCCTGCAAGTATGGGTGCAAAAGTGCGTATGATTGGTAAAAACCGCCCCAAGAAAAGTGTTTTGCCACCATGCTTTTCATAAAATGAGCGTGTAGCATCAACGTGCCGACGTTTAAAGAAGAAACTATCTTTTCTTTTGTAAAGCGCCTCCCCTACTCTTTTGCCAAATAAATAACCGACAACGTTACCTATAATTGCTGCCAGACTCATATATAAAATAAGTTCAAAAATATTTACATGCAATAAATCTTTATTAGTAGCACAAAGTAATCCGCTAATAAAAACCAGACTATCGCCGGGTAAAAAAAAGCCCACAAACAAACCTGTTTCAGCAAAAATTACAAATAACAAAAGCGGCAAGCCCAGTTTTACAATAGATTCAGGATTGGTTAGCTCTTTTAAGAATTGCCAGACTTCTTGCATTGGGTAAAAGTATGTAATTATTTTATAAGATAATTGACACATTAACCTCGTACAAATGTTTACAATTATTTGTAAGCGTTTGCATGAGTGAGTACAAGCACACCAACGGGGGGTGCATACATGCGAACTTTTTGTATATTAGTGGCTACAAGCGAGAAGTTATAGGTAACCAGCCGACAAATACTTGGACAAATCCCGGTCGACAAAAAAGTAACTTGTTTTATTCCTGCGACTTTAATACAAGTTCCAAATAAACATTCTTCAAAACGGACACAAGGGTTGTAGTTTTTTATCCCTACCGCGCTCGCTAAAGCGTATTTCCTATTCTCAAAAACACATTTGCTTTTTAACAACAGCCATAAAGTTAAAAAGCAAAAGAGTTTTTGCCCCATCCGCACTAATCTGCTAATTATTTATTTATGATAATCATTTGTGAGTGCGCATTAATCCCGTCATAATATTTTATCAAATAAGTTCCGTTTTCTAAATCTAAATTAAGTATCTCTTGTTGTTTTATAAAGTTTTTACTGAATACTTTTCTTCCGGCTAAATCAGATATTTCAACTGTGTTTTCAGGATTAAAACTATTCAATACATTAAGTGTAAACGTTCCGTTGTTAGGATTTGGTTGAATGCGTAATTCGGCATAATTTTTTTTCTTCTCTTTATTATTACTCGCAAAACTTTCTTGCGTACTATTTTCTGAATTATTGTTATTTCCGCTATGCGAATACCTTTGAAAACTATTACCCGGATGATTGCAGGCATGTATAAAACCATGAAAATATGTATTTGCGCCACTCGCACTGAAACCGGGTTGTAAATGAATTTGATTACCAGCGCGGTATGTTATATTTATATTACTGCCAACTGTAGAATTAGAAGTTATATCATGTTCAGCTTCCTTAAAATCATTAGTTGTATAAATCAGATTGTTTTCCGTTAAGTCAATATCAGGTGGGCATGCAAGTGGCGATTCCCATAAACCTCTGCCAAAAGTAGCAGCTCTTATTTTATTTAATGCATAATTTATTTGAATATCATATACTCCTGCATTTGGTAATCCTATGCTAAAATTTTGCCAAACAGAACCACCTGAGTTCAAATATTTATTGTTTGTATAAAAAACTCCTGCGTCCGTTCCAACATAAAGTCCTCCATCAGAACCTTTTTCTTTAACAATTGAAAGTACATTAACATACGTTGGCAAATCCGCGGTTATATCCGTCTATGTATTGGTTGTAACGTTGTAATTATAAATAATTTTACCAGAGGTATTAAATCCTGCATAAGCAACGTAAATATTATTTGGGTCATTATCGTCAACAGCAATGCCTGACAACCACTTTACTGTTGATTGTGTAATTTCTGTCCATGTTACGTTTGCGGGTGTAACATCATTTGCATTTGTAGTGTAAACTATTTTCGGCGAATTTCCTGTAAGATGTTTCAGCCAAGCGAATACGTAATCTGGATTAGATGGTGCAGTAAATAATAAAAGTGCATAATAATTACC
>CAZZEI010000079.1:0-9850 GCA_964653165.1 uncultured Flavobacteriaceae bacterium
CCTGGTATTATCCCGATGGAACTGTAGCTGCACAAGGAGTATACATCAACGGAACAAAAAAAGGAGTGTGGATTTACAAGGAAAAAGACGGAAAAATTAAGGAAAAGGAGGTTTGGATAAACGGCAAACAACTTAAACCAAAAGAAATGGAAGAATATTTTAAGAAGAACAAGCCTGCACCCGAAAAGAATAAGGCTGTAACTCCGAAAAAAAAATAAATTGAACAATAGAACAATAGAACAAGCGAACATCTGAATTGTGAAGTAAAATTCAACTCACTAGTAGAATATTTTTCCTTACTTCTTAATTCGTCATTCAAATGTTCAATTGTTCTTCATTCATTAAAAAATAGATGAGCAAGAAGGGAAGAGTATTAGTAGCAATGAGTGGCGGCATTGACAGCTCTGTTACGGCAATGATGTTGCACGAGCAAGGCTACGATGTCATCGGTATTACTATGAAAACATGGGATTATCAGTCGTCTGGCAGCTCAACTAAAGAAACCGGCTGTTGCAGTTTAGATTCTATTAACGATGCGCGACAAGTAGCCGTTAATTTAGGATTTCCACATTATATATTAGATATACGAAGTGAGTTTGGTGATTTTATCATCAATAATTTTGTAGATGAATACCTGGCAGGAAGAACGCCAAACCCTTGTGTGTTATGTAACACCCATATTAAGTGGGAAGCTCTCTTAAAACGTGCTGATATGCTGGACTGTGAGTTTATAGCAACAGGACATTACGCGCAGGTAAGAAGAGAAAACGGACGCCATGTAGTTTCAAAAGGATTAGATTTAAATAAAGATCAATCGTACGTTTTGTGGGGCTTATCGCAAGAAAGTTTGCAACGGACTATATTTCCATTGGGAAAATTTACAAAACCTGCGATACGTGAGATGGCGCATCAATATAATTTTTCTGAGCTGGCCAATAAACCGGAGAGCTATGATATTTGTTTTATTCCCGATAACGATTACCGTAAATTTTTAAAGCACCGCATGCCCGAGCTCGAAGAAAAAGTGGAAGGCGGAGATTTTATTTTTAAAAACGAAAAAGTAGGAACACATCGCGGATATCCATTTTATACAATTGGTCAACGCAAAGGATTAGATATTGCTTTAGGCGAGCCTGTATTTGTAAAAAATATTGTACCGGAAACAAACACTGTTGTTTTAGGAACCAAAGAAGATTTAAACGAGCAACAATTATATGTGCGCGACTTTAATTTAATAAAATACGAGACATTGCCGGCTGATTTTCAGGCACTGACAAAAATCAGGTACAAAGACCCCGGTACGCTTGCAACGATTAATGTTGAAGATAAACGATTAAACGTTGTTTTTCATATCGCAGTTAGCGGTGTAGCACCCGGACAAAGCGCAGTTATGTACGAAGGAGATGATTTAGTTGGTGGTGGTTTTATTGACAGAAGTAAATAAGCTGCTTAACCACATAGGGCACATAGGTAATTTTTTAAAAGTTTTCTTTAGAAGAGCTTCGCTTTAAACATAGTGATACTATGTGTAAAAAATTTATTTTTTCAAGGACGGTTGTGGGCAGTACAAGGTGAATTTTTAATTCCCCATCATATGCTGTTGCTCAGTCGATTTAGAATCGAGGGCATCGCGTAAGCCATTACCTACGAGCATAAAGGCTAATACTAAAAACATAATCGCTATACCGGGAATAAAGGCAAGATAAAAAGCATCAGGCGTAAAAATAAAAGCACGGTGGTCATTAATCATTTTACCCCAGCTGGCCATGGGTGGTTGAGCACCAATACCTAAGAAACTTAAACCCGCTTCGGTTAAAATGGCGCTTGCAAAGTTAGAAGCTGCAATTACTATAACCGGACCCATTACGTTTGGCAACACATGTTTTGTAATAAGTCGGTAATTTTTAAAACCAAGCGCCCTTCCTGCTTCCACAAATTCTTTTTCACGCAAACCCATAACTTGTCCGCGCACAATACGCGCAACTTCTACCCACATGGTAAGTCCTACTGCAACAAACACCTGCCAAAATCCTTTTCCTAAGGCAAGGGTAATTGCAATAACTAAAAGGAGGGTAGGGATAGACCATATCACGTTTATAATCCACATAATAGCATCATCTAACCATCCACGAAAATAGCCGGCTAAAGAACCGAATAAAATACCAATCACAAGCGATATTACCACAGCAATAAATCCAACCGATAATGAAATTCGTGTTCCAATAAGCATACGGCTAAACATATCTCTTCCTAACCTATCGGTACCCAATAAATATTTTTTTGTGACAATGTATTTTTTTTCTACTTCTTTTTGCAGGTCTTTAACTGCAAACGACATTTTTTGATTAGTTGAATATTGATAAAACTCAATTATTTCGTTTTTTTCATCATTCTTAACAGGAAGGTTATAATTGATATCGTACACAACATCAGCAAGATTAAAACGCATTTTTGTGCCACGGTTAGGCTCGTTACCGGTGTATTCTTCAACTACAATATCGTTTCCCGAAAAAGTATAGTCGTAAAGTGTTACATAAGTATGATCGCTCTGCTGGCCAAAAAACATTTTCATTAGCCAATTAACCTGATGTGATTCTTCATTTTTACGAACTTTGAGCAAACGAACACTAAAACCCGGGGCCTTTATTTGAAGTTCAGGTTTTTGATCGTTGCAATTCGGTGTAGTGTCGGGAGTAATTAAATAACCTGCTATAAAAACAATAACAGAAATAACGATAACTGTTAAACCGGCCATTGATAATTTGTTTCTCTTAAAGCGTTTCCACGCCATATAGCCCAACGAGCGGGCTTTTTCATTAGATATCTGGTTTTTGGATAACATTAAACAGATCGGCCTTTCCAGTTAGGTTTAACAAAAATTGAGGCAATAGAAATTACAGGCAGGTAAATACCATTCAATAAAAATACTATAGGTAACCAGAGCCAGTTTACTTTTTGCTTATACATACGGGCGCTTAAAAATAATAACAAAAAGTCAATTATGAATTTTAATGTGAGGGTAAATAGACTAAATGTCAAATAACAGCTGTTAATAAACAATAAACAGAGGGCAAAAAGACAAACCAGATTTGCCAATAGAACCAGTATGCCTGTAAATAGTACCGGAAGGGTAATTATTTTACCCGTTTTTGATGCCCAACGCAGCCTTTGAAAAAGCATCATTTTCAGGGAATTTTCAGTTGCTGAATAAACTATTGAGCCCGAATAACCGTTTACTTTAATTTTACAATTATGGTTATAAAATGAACTAAGTAGAAACATATCGTCGCCCGAGGCAATGCCCATATTGTCCTTATAGGGTTGAAGCCGTAAAAACTTTTCTTTTTTATAGGCAAGATTTGCGCCGCTACACACAAACGGCAAATTAATTTTAGCCATAGAAGTACCAACACCCATAATTGCAAGGTTTTCTAGTTGTTGGAAGGTGAATAGGAAAGATCTTTTGCCGCTAAGAATAAGGGGAGAAATAAGTAAATCGCAAGAAGTATTTTCGAAATTAACGGTAATACTTTTAAGCCAAAGTGGGTTATTGGCATAAGAATCGGCATCACGGGTAATAATTATTTTACCTGACGATTGTTCAATTGCTTTTAAAATAGCAGCCTTTTTTCCTGCCGAGTTTTCTAAAAAAATAAGTTTATAATCGGTAAAATGCGCCCGGAGGTAATTTTCGGTTATTGCTGAGGTGTCGTCGGTCGAGTTATCGTCTACTACAATTACTTGTAATAGGTTTTTAGGAAAATCTTGAAGGGATATACTTTTTAAACAGTTCAAAACATTTTTCTCTTCGTTGCGCGCCGGAATTAAGATAGTTACAGGTGTTGTTGGATGATAATTTTCTAAGTTGAGTAGTTCTTTTTTTTGAGAAAGCAGAATGAGCATATTACACTGTATAAAAACAGTATAAACTAAAAGAATAACTAAACATGTAAACTCAAACCACTCCATTTTTTTCAACGCTAAATTTAAAATTGTTTTTCAAAATAAAAACATACCCTATAAGAGAAGGGAATGCTATATTAATAAGCCATATTAAGGTTGCAATTGCAGATAACTGCCATTCATTAATAGTAAATGAGGCAAAGAGTAAAACAGCAATATATGCTCGAACGCCAACTTCCACAAAACTAATCATGGGTATGGTGCTTAGCAGCAAATACATAATGGCAATAGCACCTGCAATATCAAAAAAATCGGCCCATATGCCACAGCATAGTAGTAAAAAATAAAACTGCAATGAGAAAACCATATAACGTATGGCTGATAATCCTAAAAGTTTTGAAAGTAAATTTCCATTAAACGAAAGCCCGTCAAAATTAAATTTTTTGAGAAATGAAATACGAATTAACCATCCTACTACTTTGTTTATTCTTAGTAAGGCGATAAGTAATAAAAGAAGTAAAATTATCTCACAGGTAATTGTGACTAAAAAGAATCCTTTGCTAACTACGTGTGAGAAAACCAATAAACCTACACAACCGGCTACAATAGTAATTACTAACTGGGTAATGCCGCTTACAAAATGTGCGGTTGTAACTTTTGCACGATTTGGCGGAGAAAAAAATAAAATTTTACCTGCAAATTCTCCCAAACGACCCGGTGTAAGATTGCCAATGCAAACGCCGCTCCAAACCGATTGCCATGCTTTTAAAAAGGGAATATTCTCTATTGGTGCAGTTATTATTTTCCATTTAATAACTTCTATTCCCCAGTTAAGGAATAGTAGCAAGAAAGTAACTGTTAACAGTAAGTAATTGGCTGGCGAGAATATTTCTTTTACCGATTTAATGTTTTCGGGTGAGTAGGAACTGTAAAGTCGCTGAGAAATTAAACCAATGCATAAAACACCAATAAGTATTTTGATAAGTGTAATTATGTTTTTTTTGCTCAATTGTTTTATTTTTTTTTGCCAAGTAAGGCTACTGACCAATCCCGAACACGCACGGAATTTTATTTATTTCCGGTTTTTCCTTTTTCCATTCAGAAACAGTTTTTGCTTTAATATATTCTTCTAAGGAGGTAATATTTGCTGCCAAGCACAGTTTTGTATTTGAATTTAGAATACTCATTAATTCTTCAAATAACTGTACATTTCGGTAAGGCGTTTCTATAAACCATTGCGATTGATGAGCGGAAAGTTTTTCCAGTGTTTTTATTTTTATACTGCGTTCTGTTTTCGCTTTTGGTAAATAGCCGTTAAAGGCAAAATTTTGTCCGGTTAAACCGGATGACATAACAGCCATTAAAATAGAAGAGGGTCCAATTAAAGGGATAACCTTAATATTATTCTTGTGTGCCATTTGTACAATTACAGCGCCCGGATCAGCAACGCCCGGGCAACCGGCTTCACTCATAAGAACTGTATTTTTATTTTGCAAAACAGATTTAAATATTTCTGTTATTTCTTGAGTAGATGTGTGTTCGTTTAATTCAACAAAAGTTCTTGCGTCAATGTCGAAATTTTTATCAAGAGCCCGTAAATAGCGTCGTGCTGTTTTTAATTCTTCTACAATAAAATAGCGACACGAATTAATTACAGAAATATTAAAAGGAGCAGTTTGCTCCAAAATATGCTCTTGGGATAGTGGAGTAGGAAGGAGGTATAAAATTGACTCGCTCATAGTTTTGATACTTCTTGTTTCTTGTTGATTAAAATTTCTTTATCGTCGGCCAGTTGATTAATGCAATCAATTACATCTTCTTTGCTGTAATGATACATTAAACTTGTCAATTCATCAAGCAGATAGGTTTTATGTTCCAGCAACATGTGTAATTGGACTTTTATTTGAGAAAAAGTTGGGCCTTTGCTGTGTTTGTCTTTTCGCATGCAAACATCACAGGTTCCACAATCTGTAAATGACTCTTCGTTAAAATACTGTAAAATTTTACGATTACGACAGGTATTGCTATCTTTAATAAAATCAATTACTGCAGCTATACGTTCTTGCGCCTGCTTTTTAAGTTTTGCGTAATTTTCGGTGGAAATAGACACAAATTTGGTGTCCATTCGTGCCTGCATAAATACAAGTCGCGGCATGCCCGTTTGCTGAATATAATCTATCAATTGAAGTTTGTGTAACTTTTCTAAAGTAGTAGTAACATATTTTATATCTGCTTTTGCTGCCTTTGCAAGTTTAAACTCGTTAATAATAATATAGTCGTCAAATAAACCTGCGTAGGTGCGTAATAAAACTTTTATAAACGAATCAATGGTTGGGTTTTGCACCTGAAAATTATAAAGCTCGTCTTTATTTACAATGATATGTACTTTGGGTTGCTGAAAACCTGCATCTATAAATACAAAATAGTTCTCTTTCTCTAAAAATTTTACTGAGTTGTAAATAACGGGCGGACTGATTTTGTATTTTGCTGCAACATCATCTAAATTAAATATCAAACTTAAACCTTCTCCGGCGCCAACAGCTATTTGATAATAATTACAAATAGCCGCATACACTTGTTTTATTTGTTCGATTTTAGGAAATGCTAACTCAAGCTGTTCTTCCAGATTAATAATATCTGCATCATTGTAGAGTGTATTTGCATGAGCTGTTTTCCCGTCACGCCCCCCACGCCCTGCTTCCTGAAACCAGGCCTCCAAACTATCAGGTAAATCCATGTGCACAACAAAACGCACATCAGGTTTATCAATGCCCATACCAAAGGCGTTGGTGCTTACAATAATTCTTTTGCGGTTATTTATCCAATCGCTTTGTTTTTTTTGACGTTCCAATGCGTCTAATCCTGCGTGATAAAAATCACTTTTAATATTTTGTTTATTGAGGAAATCAGAAATTTCTTTTGTTTTACGGCGGTTGCGTACGTATACAATGCCGCTGCCCTGTATTCTATTGCAAATTGTTAAAAGCGTTTCTGATTTATTTTCGTCTTTTTTTATTTGAATATGTAGGTTTTCTCTTGCAAAAGAAGTTCGGAAAATTTTGTGATTGCTTTTAAATTCTAATTCAGTAATAATATCTTCAACCGTTTTTTTAGTGGCTGTAGCAGTAGCCGCCAATATGGGAAGGTCAGGTTTTATTTCGCGTATTTTTTTTATTAATAAATACGAGGGTCTGAAATCGTAACCCCATTGCGATATACAGTGTGCCTCATCTATTGCCAATAAATTTACGGGCAAGGAAGGAAGCATGCGTATGAATAGCTTTGATTGTATCCGCTCCGGCGATATATATAGAAATTTGTATGAGTTGTATTTTGCATTATTAAACGCAGTTTCAATTTCATGAAAATTCATCGCCGATGTAATAGCAATTGCTTTAATTCCTTTTTTTTGTAGTTGATCAACCTGATCTTGCATTAAAGCTATGAGTGGAGATACAACAATACACATGCCATCCATAGCAATTCCGGGTACCTGATAACAAACTGATTTTCCTCCTCCGGTTGGTAAAAGTGCAAGTGTATCTGTTTTATTCAATACAGAATTAATGACGTCTTCTTGCTGGGGTCTAAAAGATTTATGACCCCAATATTTTTCAAGTATTTGGAATATTCCATTCACTTGATAAAATTACGGTTTTTAAATCTATTCATCATCTAGAATGTGCCGTACAAACTAGGCATTAAACCGCATGTCCAATTTCCTGAATTTTAACATTATTGTTATGAAAAATGACCTAAGTTTGGTAAAACTCATATTTATGAAAAAATTAGTACTTCTTTTAATGCTGGCAGCCACTCAGGTTTTTGCGCAGTACGATAGTCTGAATGTTAAGTATAGGGCAAATCTAAAATATCCCGGACATACCTGTGCAAATATTTGTGGTTATGTTGATACAACTGGGCGAGAATATGCGCTTGTTGGTGTAGATAATGGTATGACTGTAGTTGATGTAACCAATCCTTCTAATCCGGTGCAGGTTTATCAGGTTTTATGGCCGGTGCAAAACAGTAACTCTGAGTGGAAAGAAATAAAAGTTTATAAAAAACACGCGTATGTTACATCAGAAGCTGGAAGTGGGTTACAAATTGTTAATTTATCTAAGTTACCTGCTACTACAGCTCCTGTTGTTACGTATTGGACCCCCACGGTAAGTGGACAAACTGTTAACAGCATTCATGCTTTGCATATTGATACTACAAAAGGAAATGTTTATTTATTTGGAAGTAATGTAGGGAACAAAGGAGCAATAATTGGAAGCCTTGCTAACCCCGCCAGCCCGGTTTACTTAGGAAGATTTAATGCTACATACGTTCACGATGGGTATGTAGATAACGACACTCTATATGCCTGCGAAATTTTTGATGGAACAATGGAAATTATTGATTGTACCAATAAAACAAGTCCGCAGATAAAGGCAACTGTTCAAACTCCATTAAAGTTTACACATAATGCCTGGCCATCTCCTGATAAAAAAACGATTTATACAACCGATGAGAAAACAAAATCTGCTATAACCTCGTATGATATTTCTAACATAACAGGTATTACTTTGCTTGATAGTATAAAAGGTTTAAGTACGGGTTCTATTGCGCACAATGTTCATATTCGTAGCGATTTGTTTGCCGTTACATCTTGGTATAAGGATGGCTTTACCATTGTAGATTGTTCAAGGCCTCATAATTTGATTATGACCGGGTATTATGATAATTATGTGGGCTCAGGAAATGGGTTTAGCGGTGTTTGGGGCGTGTACCCTTTTCTTCCTTCCGGAACTATTATTGTTTCTAATATTAACGAAGGTTTATTTGTATTTACACCTACCTATATAAAAGCTTGTTATTTAGAGGGGAATGTAAAGGATAGTCTTACTTCTGCAAATTTGCAATATGCAACCGCACAAATTGTTTCAATTGCAGCATCTACTACGGCTTCTGATGTTTCGGGCGATTATGCTACAGGTAGTGTTGGAGCAGGAACCTATAATGTGCAATTCTCAAGATCGGGTTACCAAACCAGGATAATAAGTAATGTGGTATTGCAAAACGGTGTTCTTACAACGCTTAATGTAAAATTACTTCCTTTAGGTTTTGGTATTGCTTCTATACAAAATGATAATACATTTTTTACCGCGGCAAGTACTATGTTTGAAAACAAAACTAAGCTCGCTTATTTTCTTTCCAATGCTGATGCTACAGGCTCTGTGGTAAAAGTGTTTGATTACTCGGGCAACTTAGTATTTGAAAAGAAGCTTACAGATATGAGTGGAGAAATTACTTTAGGAGATGATTGGGCTGATGGAGTTTATTTAATTACGCTTAACTCGTGTAAGCCGTTAAGGGTGATTAAGACTAAATAAATTGTTTACCTTTGTGATAGAATTTGGTTCTGCAACGTAGAATTTCATTTTTGGACTGGGGTGTCCTCGGTCGGTAAAAAGTTCCCGCAAGGGAACTTTTACTTTATGGAATTCGCTCAAGCCATAAAGTTTTCCTTTAGATGTGTAAAATTTCTCCTTAAAAATTGTAAATTGGAACAATAACTGCCCAACCGGGTTCAATTAATTTCAGTTTAGTTTGTGGCGGGTTTGTGGCGGGTTTCAGTTTAGTTTTAGAGGTTTACTTTATCTTGCGTTTCGCTAATTGATAAAAAGTATTCTTCCCTGTTTTTCCCTGTTTTTTAAGAATTTTTTTCTTTACAAGCGCAGACAATTCACGTAAAGCAGTTCGGTCAGATACTTTAAATAGTTTTTGGTATTCCTTATTTGTTATTTTTCCATTCTTGGTAACATACTTTACAATCTTTATTTGCACCGGGGTTATATTTTCTTCAGCCGTAAGTACGTCAACCATTTTGTGTATTTGTTGCGGTTTTGCAACGTAGAATTTCATTTTTGGACTGGGGTGTCCTCGGTCGGTAAAAAGTTCC
>CAZZEI010000079.1:9950-14514 GCA_964653165.1 uncultured Flavobacteriaceae bacterium
CGCAAGGGAACTTTTACTTTATGGGAATTCGCTCAAGCCATAAAAAAAACCCTGACAATTAATTTTGTCAGGGTTTTCTTTTTTAAAAAATAGAGGTATTAAGGTTTGATTCTGAGTTAGGTATTTTGAATATATTTATCCATGAGCAATTAAGTCGGTGTTATCTATCTCTATTAAATTATATTCAGAAAACAGGCTTATGATTTGACCTGAATGTTTAGTTATAAGATTATACAAATATTTATTTTTTATATTGCCCGTTGAAACCAAAAGCAATTTGGAAGGAATACCTTTTATGTGATGAGAATCTACAAAATCCGTGTCTTTGGTAATTACTATTCTATTTTCTATCCTTGAGATCTCTCTGATTTGATTATCTGTAGTTCTTTCTTTATCCGGCAAATCATCTGTATGTTTTGTGTCATACCCCAAATTTTCAAAAATATTTTTTACAGCATAAGGAAGCTGTGCGTCAACTAAAAATTTCATATTTTGAAAATAGATTTTTTTTTGATTCTTAGGCTACAAGTTTATGTATAGCTTTAACTCTTGTTAAGAGAGATGCGTAGGACAAACATGCTTTTATATCATCAATTTCAATAGCAGGGTAGTCATTGATAATTTCTTGAAAGGACATGCCTGAAGATAGTAAATCTAAAATCATATCAACAGGATAACGCATATTACGTACGGTTGGTTTGCCGTGACATATTTCGGAATTTATAGTAATTCTAGTGATTAAAGAGTCCATTTTGTTTATATTTATAACAAATGTAATGAATTATTCGCACTTTTCAATGCATAAAAAAACCCGACAAATTAATTTTTGTCGGGGTTTTCTTTTTTAAAAATATATTAAGCTATGTTTTTGCTTAAAGTTCCATAAATATGAGCTAAAGCACCAAAAATTATTGGAATAAAAAGTAATGCTAAAATTAAAATAACGATGGCACAAACAATCATGCTTATTTTCATTGTTATAAAGGCAAGAATCCCTAATACAAGTTCATATACTAAAGCTAAAAGGAACATTCCAAAGAAAATCGTCCATTTATGACCATAAGTAATATCATTACTAACTTTTAAGGCTTCCATTGGATTCAATTTCTTATCAATTAATAGATATACAGATTGGCTCCAAGAAATAGAAATTACAATCCCCGGGAATAGGAAAAACAAAAAGCCCATAAATGTGCCCATTTGTTTTATACCCATTAGTAAAAAGAATTCACCCATGTACCTTCTATATTTTCCATCAAAAATTTCGGTTGCTGACATAGTACTTCCTTTGCTCATTGCCACAACTGCAGAAATTAATCCTATAGTTGTTCCAACATTCAAATAAGGAATCCAAATAGTCAGCATCCATAAAATAGTTGCTCCAATGAGAGGTAATGCATTTTTAAGACCAATTTTAATGCCTTTCCCTATAATATCTCCAATTGTTAAATTTATTGTTGTTGTTTCTTCCATAAGTTTTATTTTTTTAAAAGGGTTAAATAATTAAATTTAATGAAAGATAATAGGATTTTTTAACATTTGTAAAATTGGTCTACTAAAAAGGGCATTTTGTTAGTTATTTGTGCATTTTTGTGGAAAATTATTTTAACATTTGATTTTTAAGCCCTTTTTGACACTAATTAAGAATATGCTAAACCTTACAAAACCTCTTGTATTTATTGATTTAGAAACCACGGGTATTAACCCGGTTACTGACAGAATTATTGATACAGCTTTGCTAAAGGTGCTACCCGGAGGAGAAACTGAGATGAAGACCTGGCGTGTTAACCCCGGTATTCCAATACCTGAGGTTACTACTAAAATTCACGGAATAACAGATGCAGATGTAAAGGATTGTCCGCTTTTTGCTTCAATTACCCCACAAATTATTGATTTTATTGGTAAAGCAGACTTAGGAGGGTATAACTCTAATAAATTTGATATACCTCTTTTAATTGAAGAGTGTTTGCGAGCCGGATTAGATTTTGATATGAAAAACCGAAAACTTGTTGATGTGCAGCATATTTTTCATTTAATGGAACCTCGCAATTTAAGTGCCGCATACAAATTTTATTGCAATCAAAAATTAGTGAATGCTCATAGCGCCGAGGCTGATGTTAGAGCAACCTACGAAGTTTTACTTGCTCAGGTTGAAAAATATGAAAATTCGGAAATTGAAAATAAAAAGGGCGAATTTGTTAAGCCGATACAAAATAATATAAATGCATTATCTGTTTTAACCGGCGATAATAAAGTGGTTGACTTAGTCGGTCGCATTGTACTAAATGAAAACGGTGTAGAGGTATTTAATTTTGGCAAGTATAAAGACAAGCCAATAGAAGAAGTATTTAAAAAGGAACCTTCCTATTATCACTGGATGATGAAAGGAGAATTTGCCTTGTACACAAAAAAAATAATTACACAAATATATCTGAAAGGGAAATAATTGAGCCCAACTAATCACTAACCACTAATTACTTCATTAAATCTTCCACGCTTTTTGGCTTTCTCTCAATCTGCCAGTTGAAACCCTTTAATTCAAGGTCTTTTGTATTAACATCTTTCATTGGAATTACTTTTGCTTTAGGTTTTTTTACAAAAGTAATTTGACTTAACTTTTGTGCTGTGTTAGTTATCTTCATATAACTGCTTTCAACGATATTAACTCCTTGTAACTTCTTTTTATCATTTTTTAAATAATAAATGGCTTGTGCATTTCCTGTAATATCAATTCTTCGCAAGGTATCGTCTTTAAACCATGCCCATAATTCTTTTCCTTTTATTTGGTTGTAATGTATGCTATCAACTTCTTCAACAATAAAGGTGTTTTCGGTTATGTTAACTTTATCTACTTTATCATTGGCGAAATAAATCCATATTTTTTTTCCGCTCATTTGGTTTTGCTTGTGCCATAAAATTGGTAAATGATTCAACGTTGCTGTTGAATCATAAGTAGAATAGATTAAGGTATCAGCAATACCCTGCATGTCTTTCTTAAAAATTTTTACATGATGATAGGCTTTAATAACAGTGCTGTCTATATATTGTACAGTGTCTTTATCTGTAACAATTCCTTCTTTTTTAATAGGAATCTTTTTTTCATAAGCCCATATAGTATCTGCCGAGGCGTACATAGTATCTTTAGCTAAAAATTTTTCTAGCAATGTTTTGCCGGTTATCCAGGTGCGACCAGTTTTTTGATTACTGTAAGAACGTTGTCCGCTGATAATAATTTTTTCTTCGTTATCTATTAACTTTACGTTGCCGTAGGCCAATCCTGTTTCTTTCTTTTTATCGTAATGAACGCTATCAGCATGTAAAATATTTTTTCCGGAATATATTACCGCATTTTTTGTTAAATGTGAAAGTTGTGTTTGTGTATTATACCAACCCTGCTCGCAATACAAATTATCTTTTTTGCTTTTTATGTTGGTGGGGCCCATAAATACAGCCGTTTTGCTTGTTGTTACATATCTTAATGTATCGGCGGTCATGGTATATTCCGGGTTAACCAGTTTTACATCATACCTGAATGAAACTGTTTTCGAAGGAGAGTGGTAATAACCATGCTGACTGGTTAATGTATTTTCTTTAGATGCTATAGTGCCACCCGTTACATAACTTGCAATTGAATTTTTTACATCAAATGTGAGAACAGAAGTGGTAAGCCTCATGTCTTTTTCAACACAAACAACATTTCCCTCAATTAACCCTAATTTGGTATTGCCGTCGTAGCGGGCGTTTGCACCGGTAATGGTAAGTGAATCACCTTTACGTATTACAATATTACTGAATGCTTCAATGGTGTTGTTGTCTAAAAAATAAGAACTATCGCAAGTCAGTACCATTCCCTCATGGTTAAACTGTACGTTTCCTATTAGCCGTTTGGCACCGCCTTTATAACCCTTTACAAATTTTATTTTATCTGCTTTGTAATCTATTTGCTTTTGGGCATAACCCAATGAGAGCATGAGGTAGAAAGATGTAAATAAGAAAAAAAAGATTTTGTGTTTGAGAGACATAAGTGGCAATATACAATTATTATGCCGTTTGCTTCTTCATAATAATAGTCTGCTTTCTATCAGGGCCAACAGAAACTATACTGATATGAACCCCCGTTTGCTTTTCTATAAAAGTAATATAGCTAAGGAGTTCTTCAGGTATATGATTAGCGGATGTAATATTTTGTTTCCATCCTTTCATTTCAACATAAACGGGAGTAATATCAGCATCAATAACATCAAAGGGAAGTATTTCGGTTTCTTTTCCGTTTATTTTATAATGCGTGCAAATTTTTATGGTATCAAAACTATCCATCACATCTGCTTTCATCATAGTAAGCTCAGTTACGCCATTTATCATTATTGCATATTTAAGGGCAGGTATATCAAGCCATCCGCAGCGACGGGGTCTGCCGGTTGTTGATCCAAACTCATTTCCTATTTTACGAAGTGTTTCTCCTGTTTCATCGTTTAACTCTGTTGGGAATGGTCCACTGCCAACACGTGTACAATAAGCTTTAAAAATCCCAATAACGTTACCAATTTTATTTGGTGCAATACCT
>CAZZEI010000080.1:0-14477 GCA_964653165.1 uncultured Flavobacteriaceae bacterium
CTTTTTGCTGCAACATTTGAATTATGTGTTACCTTTGATGTTTAAAATATGGATACCTGCCTTCGGAAAACTTCAGCAAATATTTCCTGATTCATTTGGATTGCAAACAGGACCTGCAATAACTTTCATTTTATTTTGGTTACTCAATATGTTTGTCGTTTATCTGGGTGTTGAGAGTATAAAAAAACTTTTAGTGTTCAAGGCATTTTTTCTTCCTATTGCAGCACTCGCACTTTTATTTTGGGCCATTTCGGCAGGAAATGGATTAGGACCTATTCTTGATCAGCCGTCTAAATTTACAACGAATAGCGATTTCTGGAACTATTTTTTCCCTGCTTTAACTGGCATGGTAGGCTTTTGGGCAACACTCTCTTTAAACATTCCTGATTTTACGCGTTATGCAAAAAGTCAGCGTGCACAAATTATAGGACAAACAATCGCGCTACCTTCCTCCATGACGATTTTCTCTTTTATCGGAGTAGTGGTAACATCCGCTACTTTTATTATTTACGGAGAAACAATTTGGGACCCATTGGTACTTGCCGGAAAATTTGAAAGTAAATTAATCGTAAGCGTTGCTATGATAGCTGTAGCTATTTCAACTCTGGCAACTAATATAGCCGCTAATATAGTTAGCCCGGCAAATGATTTTGCCAATTTATCTCCTAAAAAAATTAATTTTAAAGCAGGTGGTTATATTACCGGATTGATTGGGATTTTAATTTTCCCGTGGAAATTAATTGCCGACCCCAGCGGTTATATTTTTACCTGGCTTATAGCATACTCCAGTCTGCTCGGTCCTATTGGCGGCATCATGATAGTTGATTATTATTTTATTCGCAAACAAAAATTATCCCTAAAAGAAATGTACGAAGTGAAGGGTGAATACAGTTATACAAATGGTTTTAATTGTTATGCAATTATTGCCCTTGTGCTTGGTATTGTTCCAAACGTACCGGGATTTTTAACTACAATAAAAGTTATATCCCAAAACGCTGTGTGGCATTGGGTTTCAAACTTGTATCATTATGCATGGTTTGTCGGATTTTTTGTTTCGGGAATTATATATTATCTTTTCATGCAAAAATTAAAAAAATAAAATATGGACGAGTTTTTAAAAGTCGCCATTGAAGAAGCTAAAATAGGATTAAGCGAAAATGGAATTCCTATTGGAAGCGTTTTGGTAAAAGATGGGAAAATAGTTGGGCGCGGACATAATAAACGTGTACAGGATAACGATCCTATGACTCATGCAGAAATCGATTGTCTGCGTAATGCAGGCCGTGTTGGCAATTACAAAGGAACTGTTTTATATTCCACATTAATGCCATGTTATTTATGTGCTGGAGCTGTAGTGCAATTCGGAATTAAAAAAGTATACGCCGGCGAATCGAAAACTTTTCCGGGTGCTAAAGAATTTATGCAATCGCACGGTGTTGAAGTCATCGATTTGAATAGTAAAGAATGTATCGATATGATGAACGATTTTATTGCAAAAAACCCTAAACTCTGGAATGAAGATATTGGAGTTGATTAATAAGAAATAATGAATTTAATTTTAATAAAATGTCAATACTAATAAAAAACGGAAGAATAATAACAGCAGCCGATGATTATGTTGCCGATATTTTTATCGAAGACGATAAAATAACTATCATTGGTAAAAACCTCGATGTTAGGGCAACTCAAACAATCGATGCAAAAAATAAATTGGTTATTCCAGGTGGTATCGATCCGCACGTTCATTTGGATATGCCGTTTATGGGAACATATTCGAGCGATAATTATGAAACAGGAACACGCGCGGCATTGTTTGGCGGAACAACCATGGTAATTGATTTTATTCTTCAAACTCAGGGTAAATCTTTACAAAATGCGCTTAAAGAATGGAAAGGACGTTCGGATGGAAATGCAGTTGGAGATTATTCTTTTCACATGGCTGTTACCGATTTTAATGAAAATACAAAGGCAGAAATAAAAGACCTGATTGAAAAAGAAGGTATTACTTCTTTTAAAACATTTATGGCTTATAAGGGCGCATTGATGATAGATGACAAACAAATGGTGGGCTTGATGAACGAAGTAAAAAAACAGGGAGGAATGGTTACTGTTCATGCAACAAATGGTGATATGATTGATTTTCTGGTGGCGAAACATAAAGCCGATGGAAAATTTTCTCCTTTGTATCATTATATCTCTCAACCCGAAATTACGGAGAGCGAAGCAACAGGAAGGTTTGCCGATATGGCTTATCACACGGGCGTTCCGGCTTACGTAGTACACATGACCTGCGAGGGAGCTCTCAATCAAATACGTGACGCAGATAAAAGAAATCAAAAAGTTTTTGTTGAAACCTGTATACAGTATTTGGTGTTGGATGCCTCACTCTACGATAAAGGTTTTGAATCGGCCAAGTGGGTAATGAGTCCGCCGTTACGCGAAAAGAAAGATCAGGAAACTTTATGGGCCGGTCTTAATCAGGGAACAGTACAGGTTGTTGCAACTGATCATTGTCCGTTTAGGTGGGAACAAAAAAAAATGGGCGAAAAAGATTTTTCGAAAATCCCAAACGGCCATCCTGCCATTGAAAATAGAATGGAATTATTATTTTCTGAAGGTGTAAAAAAAGGAAAAATTAGTTTGAATAAATTTGTTGAAGTTACTTCCACCAATGCTGCAAAAATATTTGGCATGCATCCCCGTAAAGGCACCTTAGCCATTGGGTCTGATGCTGATATCGTAATTTTTGATCCAAATGAAAAACATATTCTCTCAGCTAAAACCCATCACATGAATTGCGATTACTCCGCTTACGAAGGATGGGAACTTACCGGTAAATGCAAAACAATTATTTTACGCGGAAAAATTGCGGTCGATAATAATAAACTTTTAGTAGAAAAAGGTTATGGACAATTTATAAAACGAAACAAAGTCTCATCAATAATTTAATAATTCTAAGCTCTTAATTCATAACTTAAAATTTAACAACATGCCAAGAATAATCAAATCAGGACTTATACAAATGAGTCTTCCAAAAACCGAAGGAGAAGGAACCATTCAGGAAATCTGTGACGCAATGGTGCAGAAACATATTCCGTTTATAGAGGAAGCCGGAAAAAAAGGTGTTCAGATATTATGTTTGCAGGAAATTTTTAATACACCATATTTTTGTCCCGGACAAGACAGAAAGTGGTACGCCTCAGCAGAGACAGTGCCCGGTCCTACTACAGAATTGATGGCAACATACGCCAAAAAATATAATATGGTAATTATTGTTCCTATCTATGAAAAAGAACAAGCGGGCGTGTTATATAATACAGCTGCAGTAATTGATGCCGACGGAACTTACTTAGGTAAATACAGAAAAAATCATATTCCGCACACATCAGGATTTTGGGAAAAGTTTTTCTTCAAGCCAGGAAATTTGGGATACCCCGTGTTTCAAACAAAGTATGCTAAAGTAGGCGTATATATTTGTTACGACAGGCATTTTCCTGATGGTGCGCGTTGCCTGGGATTAAATGGCGCAGAAATAGTTTACAATCCATCAGCAACAGTTGCAGGATTATCTCAATACTTATGGAAATTAGAACAACCGGCCCACGCAGCTGCCAATGGATATTTTATGGGCTGTATCAATCGTGTTGGAGAAGAAAAACCATGGAACCTCGGTAGATTTTATGGAAGCTCTTATTTCGTTGACCCGCGGGGACAAATATTTTCTTGTGCATCAGAAGATAAAGATGAATTATTAATTGCCGATTTTGATTTGGATATGATTGAAGAAGTAAGAAACACCTGGCAATTTTTCAGAGACAGAAGGCCTGAAACTTATGGAGTATTGACTCAATTATAGAGTTGTATAATTGGATAATTATAGATTAAATCAATAACTCAACAAATCAATAACTCACCAAATGATTAAAAACAATCGTTTATCACAAGAAGAATTAGTAAATAATTTTTCTGACATTCATCCGCCTTTCGAGCATGTTGAAGGTGCCGTAATTGAGGCGAACAGATGTATTAATTGTTACGATGCACCCTGCACTAAATCTTGCCCGACAAGTATTGATGTTCCTTTATTCATTAAACAAATCTCATCAGGAAATATAAAAGGCTCGGCACGAACTATTTTTTCTTCAAACATTATGGGCGGTGGATGTTCTAAAGTTTGTCCGGTAGAAAAACTTTGCGAAGGAGCCTGCGTTTATAATCTTCGCGAAGAAGAACCTATTGCCATCGCTAAACTTCAACGTTTCTCTACAGAAAAAGCTATTCACGAAAAATGGAAATTATTTGAGCGTAAACCTTCTAACGGAAAAAAAGTAGCTGTAGTTGGTGCGGGTCCGGCCGGGTTGGCATGTGCTCACGCCTTATCACTACAGGGAATTGATATAACCGTTTTTGAAAAGGAAAAAAATGGTGGCGGCTTAATGACATACGGAGTAGCGGCATATAAAGTTACGCCTGAATCTTGTAAAGAAGAAGTAGATTACATAACATCTATTGGTGGAATTGACATTAAATATAAAAAAGAAATAGGTAAGGATATTACTTTAACTGAACTTCAAAAAAATTACGATGCCGTGTTTTTAGGTATTGGTGTTGGTGTTGCGCGCGAATTAAGTATCCCCGGAGAAGAACTGGAAGGTGTTGTAGATGCTATATCATTTATATTTAACCTGCGCACCAATAATTATTCTAAAGTTTCTGTTGGCGATAAAGTAGTGGTTATAGGAATGGGCATGACCGCTATTGACGCCGCAACACAATCTAAACGACTGGGTGCTAAAGAAGTAACAATGATCTATCGCAGAACAGAAAATGAAAAACCTTGTACAGATGTAGAGCTGGATTTAGCAAAATTAGATGGCTGTTCATTTATATGGTTAGCTGCTCCAAAAGAAATTATCGGCGAAAACGGTAAAGCAAAAAAAATAGTCTGCGCAAAAATGAAACTCGGAGAGCCTGATACCTCAGGAAGAAGATCGCCCGTAGATACCGGAGAGACATTTACAATTGATGTTGATATGGTGATAAAAGCTGCCGGGCAAATTCCTTTTGAAGAACTTATTGAAAAATCAGCAATAAAAAACAGCGGTGGAAAAATTTCAATAAATAATCAGGCCCAAACAAATTTAACAGGAGTGTTTGCCGGTGGCGATGCAGTAAATGGCGGTAAGGAAGTTGTAGATGCAGTGCAGGCGGGTAAAGATGCGGCAAAAGGAATTTTGAAATATTTAGGAATGTAAAAAAAATAGTCGTTTATTTCAATGATTATGTAGATGAATTAGTAAAGCGAATTCAAAAAAAAATCTTCGTAAATATGTGAAATCTGCGATAAAAAAATAAATAAAAAATGGCAAATTTACAATCATCATTTCTCGGAATAAAATCACCTAACCCGTTTTGGCTGGCTTCTGCTCCACCAACCGATAAAAAAATAAATGTGCTCCGCGCTTACGAGGCCGGATGGGGCGGCGTTGTTTGGAAAACTTTGGGTACGCAAGTAAAAAATGTTTCTTCGCGGTATTCTACGGTAGATTATAACGGACAAAAAGTAATGGGTTTTAATAATATAGAACTTATTTCCGACAGGCCATTGGATATTAATTTGAAAGAAATCAGCGAAGTAGTAAGAGAATTTCCCGACCGCGCTATGATCGTTTCTTTAATGGCAGATAATGATAAAAAAAGTTGGCATGAAATAGTTAAAAAAACGGAAGATGCGGGAGCACATGGGATAGAATTAAATTTCGGTTGTCCGCATGGTATGGTGGAAAGAGGAATGGGCGCGTCGGTTGGACAAGACCCTGAAATTGCAAAAACAGTAGTAGAGTGGGTAATGGAGGTCGCAAAAATTCCGGTAATCACAAAGCTTACTCCAAATGTGCATTCTGTTGTTCCGGCCGGAAGAGCAGTTATAGCAGCAGGAACAAACGGTTTGTCATTAATAAATACCATACAATCAGTAACGGGAATTAATTTAGATACTTTAGTACCTAATCCTAATGTTGGCGGGAAATCTGTATTTGGTGGATATTGCGGACCGGCAGTAAAACCTATTGCGTTGAAAATGTTAACCACATTATCGCAGGATGAAATAACAAGGAAAGTTCCTATCTCCGGTATTGGTGGTATCAGTACCTGGAGAGATGCCGTGGAGTTTATGTTGTTGGGTGCAAGCAATGTTCAGGTGTGTACTGCCGCCATGCATTACGGATTCAGGATTGTGCGAGATATGTGTGACGGACTTAGCAACTGGATGGATGAGAAAGGGTACAAATCTATTGATGATTTTGTGGGCCTGTCTGTTCCCAAAATAACCAGATGGGAAGAGCTGGATATCAACTACCATATTATTGCAAAAATTGATCAGGATAAATGCGTTCATTGCGGCTTATGTTATATTTCTTGTGAAGACACCTCTCATCAATCTATTGATATTAAAAAAGGAAATCCATATAATACATATACTGTTAAAGAAGAAGAATGTGTAGGATGCAACCTTTGTAAAATAGTTTGCCCGGTAGATGATTGCATTACAATGGAGGAACACCGAAAGGGAGATGAATATCTTAACTGGATCGAGTTTCAGAAAAGAGGGCTTCCGTTGAATGATCATTGATAATGCTTTTGCAAATTTGTGGCAAAAAAACCGACCTACGCAAACGTACTGTTAATAAAAAACGTGTAATAATATTTCTAGGTCATCCGGGAGGTCAGTCGGGTTCAACTCTTGTTCATCGTGCTACATCCATAGGTACACAAGGCTTTCAGAGGATTCTGGAAGCCTTTGTTTTTTGATATAATAAAACATTTTACCCCTACACCTTTCCGAAAAATCCCTATTGTTATTTATCTTTCCTCGACTATTGTATGGCCTTTCTGATAATCAGTATAGAATCGTTAATTTCGTTGCTTTCCGGTAATTTATCAAACACTAATGATTTGAATTGGTTATGGTAAACATTTTGCAGTTCTCCCCATACCTTTTCCCAATCTGCAAAAACCATTGATTCTCTTAATGGTTTTTTTGTCCAATCTCCTTGAAACTGACTATTTCTTTCGTCATCCGCCAATACATTCTTTATTATTTTTGCAAAATCTTTACCGGCAATAAACGTATGCATATTTTCATTTTTTACAATAAAATGCAAATCGTAAAGGTGCCTGACTCTCGCGGCTAATTCATTCATTGGGTTTTCCGCATAACCAGCCCTTACCAACGATAAAATTTTTTCAGCAAGTGTTCTTTCTAACCCAAGAACATTAATATTAAAGGGATGGAGTTCGTTAGCTTCTACAACTTCTTTTCTATCTGTTTGAATTAGAAATTCGCCAATCATGCTTTGTATAGGCATTTCATGAAACGGATGTGGATCAGCAAATGAATTTATTTCTAGTAAGAGTTTATCATTGGCTTGTCCAAAATTATTGCTCCTAACAATTCTTGGATACTCAAATACTGTTTTTCTATATTTAGAACCTTTACTTGTTATTCCGTTCACTTCAATTTCGGTAAGTCCTTTTGTGGTTTCAACTTCAACCTCTTTTATCATTTTTTTTATTGCTCCTCCGGAGGCTGCTTCTGGGGCAATAATAGCAAGATCTATATCTTCCGAAAAACGATTTATTATGTGATATGCTTTTGATAAGGAAGTACCACCTTTAAAAACAACTTTATCTTTAAATTTTGATTGTGATAAATTCTTAAGTACATGTGTCACCCAATAGTCTTTCTCTACAAATACTTCAAGAATATTAAAGTGTTCTGCTGTAGTTGTTATTGCTTGTTCAAATGATTCTTTATTTAAGTGCAACTTCATACTATTTTCCATTTATTTTTATTGGGCAACAAACTTTCTTTGATGCCTATTTTATATTTTGAAAACCGGTTTATTGAGTTGTACAATTTTTGAGTTAGTGAATTATTTGCGGATAGCTCAAGCATCGCGCCAATTAAGGCTCTTGTTGAAGGCGGATAGTTTAATGCCAATTGAGTTATTTTCTTTTGTTCGTTTAAAGACAATCCTTTCAATTTTATAATAATAAATTCAGCAGATTTATTTGGTTCAGTTCCGGAAATATTTTTAATATCCTTTATTGCATCGAGTAATTGAAGCAGTGGAATATTGTTTTCTGTTATTTCGGAATATGCTTTTACAAACCGTGCCTTTACCCGCCCTTTTGTAAATGGTTTTCGTAATTCATAAGAAGCAATAATGTATTCATTTGAAATTTGAGTTGTTAAACCAATTTGATTATAAACAGGTTGACCCGTTAAATAACCGATTAAATTTCCTTTCTCTGTTAAAAGAGGTTCTAAAATTTGATTTTCCGCTAAAGGAATTTCTCCAAATAATCCTTTTTTTGGTTTAAAAAATTTCCCTTTTTCAAACCGTTTTATGATGCCATTTGCAACTAATCTACTTAGTATGGCGGCTGAAGCTTCAAAATGCGTAGTGCTAACTCTAAAATCAAGATAGGTAAAGAGAACACCGGGTTCCATAGATTCAATTCTTTTTGTTATGGTTGCTGCTATGGTCATTACTAAGTACTTTGATAGTACAAATGTACCATTTATATTTTAATTTGTCAAGTTATTACTAGTATATACTTGACAAATGTATCTCAATTAAATATTTAATATATTGAAAATTAATCAAATAACTGTTATTCGTCTGCAATTATCACTTTACGTTTATACATCCCTACTAAATACATTATTGGTGCAATGGCTGCACTCAGATGTTTTAAAGTATGTCCACTTATTAAATTACCGCATGCAAAAACCGGGTAATCAAAATGCTCTAAAAGTTTTGCGACTGCATACGATAGTGCGACAAGCCATAAATATAAATTGGTATTGAACTTAGATTTGAAGAGTATTACAATTAACGGAATAAGAATCATAGGTAAAAATTGTACAAGCGCATAAAATCGCAAATCGCCCTGACCTTCTTTTTCTGTCATGTTCCAATAAACAATAGAAATTACACCCGCAAGTAATAGCAGAGGCAAGAGAATCTTTCCATATTTTATATTTATGTGTTCTCCAATTATAATTGAAAAAAAAGCCATGAAAGAAACGGTCATCGGTAATCTGTCCCAAAACAAAGAATCTGTATTTGGGCTATAGTGATAATACATCGAACCAATACAACAGAAAAATATTCCCAGAAAAAAAATAAATACACTAACTGAAAGTTCTTTTAACATTCCTTGCGGTTTTCTAAATAGAGTGACAAACATTCCTATTGCACCAATAATTAAAAAAGGAAGATTAGAAACTACATTCCAAAAATTTGGAATGGATGCAACACAACGTTTGTCGGCAAAAGAATGGTAACCCTGATCCTGCGGAATTGGTTTTGCAGTAAGGACGGAAATAATTCCAATCATTGCTATCAGTATAACCAATCCTATTTTAGTTTTGAAATTCATTCGTTAATTACTCAAGTGCTAAAATAGACTTAAAATCAAAAGAAAGAAAAAATATTTTAATGCGTATGTAACTCTATTTCTAATGTTATATTTGAACTATAAAACGGAGTTAATGTTTTTCGGAAAAAGAAAATAAATAGGATATTAAAATGAAAAAACCTGCAATAAATAAAACTTCAATGGAATTTTTAAAAAAGATTTCAAAAAATAATAACCGAGACTGGTTTGCAAAACACAAAGAAAAGTACAGTGAAGCTCACGAAAATATAATCACTTTTGCTGATGCCTTACTTCTTGAAATGCAAAAACATGATAACATTGAAACTTCATCGGGTAAAAAAAGTTTATACAGAATTTATAAAGATGTTCGTTTTTCAAAAGATAAAACACCTTACAATTCGCACTGGAGCGGTGGTTTTAAAAGAGCAACAAAAAAATTAAGAGGCGGTTATTATTTTCACCTTAAACCCGGAAACTCATTTGTGGCAGGAGGCTTTTGGGGACCGGAACCCGACGACTTGAAAAGAATCAGACAGGATATTGATGCTAATTACAAAGACTGGAAAAAACTTCTGTCTAATAAAATTTTGGTTAAAACATTTGGAAAAATGATTGGAGAGCAAGTGGGCTCCTCACCAAGAGGGTATGCGAAAGACAACCCGGCGATTGATTTGTTGCGTCACAAGCAATTTTTTTTAAAACATGAGTTTACAGATAAAGAAGTGCTCAGTCCCGGTTTTGCACTTAAAGTAAATGATACATTTAAAAAAATGCGCCCCTTCTTTAATTATATGAGCGTTGTGCTTACTACAGATGCCAACGGAGTTTCTACTTTGGATTGATAAATATAATTTGAGATACTTGTATTAACCCAAAATATTTATTGGTAAAACGACATTATTTATGATTAAAGTCATAATCCTGATTGAGTCAAGTCAATGCATTCCTAATAAAAAAGCAGAAAATTTGTTTCAGGTTCTTATTTGATTTTTATTTTACTAAATAAAATCTATGAAATAACCATATTTGAGGAAAAAACACAAACAAGAATGAAAATTTCAGTTCAAATTGGTTATTCCATATCCCAACTAAAAGGCAAATAATTTACATATGAAAGTAAAATTTATCGGTGCAACAGAAACAGTTACGGGTAGTAAACATCTGATAATTACCGAAAAAGGAAAACAAATTTTATTAGACTGCGGACTTTATCAGGGAATGGGGAAGGAGACCGATGCTTTAAACAGGAGTCTTGGCGTTAATCCGGAGCATATTGAAGCAGTGATTTTATCTCACGCACATATTGATCACTCAGGTAATTTACCCTATTTAGTAAAGAATGGATTTAAAGGGAAAATATATTGTACTCCGGCTACCTACGACGTTTGCGAAATTTTATTGCTTGACAGTGCACACATTCACGAAAGCGACATTCGTTTTACAAATAAACGGCGATTAAAAAAAGGAATGGAATTAGTAGAGCCACTTTATACTACGCATGATGCAGAATTATGCCTCAAACATTTTAAACCCGTTCCATACGATGCAGAATTTCATTTAAATGATGAAATATCTTTTCATTTTACAGACGTTGGACATATTATAGGAAGTGCCTCAGTGAACATTACAGCTAATGAAAACGGGAAAAAGACTAAGCTTACATTTACCGGAGATGTTGGACGATATACCGATTTATTACTAAAAACTCCAAGCCCTTTTCAGCAGGCAGATTATATTATTTGCGAATCTACTTATGGAGATAAATTACATGATGATGAAAAAAATGCAGAACAAAAATTATTAGGGGTGGTGTTGAGAACCTGCATAGAAAAAAAGGGCAAACTTATTATTCCTGCTTTTAGTCTGGGTCGGACTCAGGAAATTGTCTTTGCTTTAAACAAACTTAAAAATGAAAAGCGCTTACCTGATATCAAAGTATATGTTGACAGTCCTTTATCAACCAGCGCCACGGATATTGTTAGAAAGCATCCTGAATGTTTCAATGAAAATTTACAAGAATATATTAGGACGGATCCGGATCCTTTCGGATTTAATAATTTAAAATATATACGAGAACCGGAAGAGTCGAAAGCACTTAATTTTAGTAAAGAGCCATGTATTATAATTTCAGCCTCAGGCATGTGTGATGCAGGGAGGGTTAAGCATCATTTAATGAATGGTATCGGAAACCCGGCCAATACAGTACTAATTGTTGGTTATTGTTCTCCTCGTACATTGGGCAGTCATTTACTTTCCGGACAAAAAACGGTACGCATTTTTGGGGATGATTTTGAAGTGAAGGCAGAAATAGAAACTATTCTTTCTTATAGTGCGCATGCAGATTATAAGGAACTCTTAAAATTTCTTTCTTGTCAGGATAAGAAAAAAGTGAAAAAAATATTTTTGGTACACGGGGAAGAAAATTCAAAAATTTCTTTTAAGGAGAAACTTTTAAAAGATGGATATTCATCTGTGGAAATTCCGGTTAAAAGTCAGTCATTCCAATTATAGCAGAAATAATTTAATAATGACAATTATCATATTTTAAGCTAAGCACTGTCATCTGATTACTTTTATCAATAGCCTACTTTTGGTTTAATATAAACATACACTATGGAAACGATTTTAGTACCAACTGATTTTTCGCCGGCAGCAAATAACGCAACAGATTATGCAGTTGAACTAGCCAAATTTTTTGATGCAAAGCTGGTTTTAGTAAATGCATATACCATACCACCGGTCAACTATGAAGCCGGATTTTCGGTTGAAATAGTAACGGCTTTGCAAAAAGGTTCGGCAGAACAGCTCCAAACCTTAAAAAAACAATTGCTCACAAAAAACGAAAGCCTTACAGTAGAATGCGAGGAAGAAATGGGTAGCCCTTTTGACGTTATTCAATCAGCAGTAAAAAAATATAATGCCGATTTAATTGTGATGGGTATTGTTGGTGAAGCGGGAAAATTAAAGGAGCATATAATTGGAAGCACTGCGGTAAATGTTGCAAGACAAATAGAAATACCGGCTTTTATTATCCCTGAAAAAGTAAAGTACAGTCGCATACATAAAATCTCTTTTGCCTGTGATATGGAAAAAACGGAAGAAACAATTTTGGTTTATGTAGTTAAGTATTTCAGTAAAATGTTTGATGCTGAGTTGGAACTTGTAAACGTGGAAAAACCTAATGTTGAAGTAAGTTACGAAAAGGCAAAAACCAGCGTGTTTATGGAAAGAAAACTTGATACAGTAAAACATAAAACGGTTTATATTACCGAAAATGAAGTCGCAAAAGGATTGCAAACCTATTTTGAAACGCATCCAACCGATGTGATAATGCTAAATCCTAAAAAACACACTATATTTCATAATCTGTTTAATGAAAGTGTTACGAAAGAACTTGCCTTTCATGTTCATAAACCAATATTGACAATTCATTAGTCAAATTATATCATTAGCTAATATAAATTTGTATCCAACATTCCCCTTCCCGATAGCTATCGGGATGGAGAGTGGGCAGGGGTGAGGTCAAAAAGAAAAGACTAATTTATATTAGCTAAAGGTATTATTAAAGGAGAAAATGATTAAAGTCATTTTTTATTAGTAAGGGGCTGTCTAATTTCACTTCCTAATTCAACGCTTGCGAAGCATTTTTAGAAAAATCGGTGGGTACTAATATTGTTTTCATGTGTTGATAATTTTAAATTTTTGCCCCAAAGAATTCGCCTTTAAACATCTTCTTTTGGTTCTATCAAATTACTTGCAGCTCATTTTATTTTTTAGGAACAACGCATTCATTAAAATCTACTAAGAGTGTTATATTTCCAAGCAAAATCATTGAAACCTTGTAATGTGAAAAATCCGTATAAGTAATTTTTCCGGTAAAACCATCAATTCCATATTTTACAAGAGGAGATCTGATGTTTTACCTTCATGAAAAAAAGTTACATCGCCGGTTATGCCGTTATTAAACAAGGGCTCTAAAGCCTCATTGAATATATATATTTCAATATAATTCTCGCAGCCTACCACTTCTACCCTGAATCCTTGTGCAATTTTCATTCTCCCTCCATGAGGACCTGTAAGCGCTTCCTGTGCTTTTATTCCGTATGTTAAGCATACAAATAGTACCGCTGTTATTATTGTTTTCATTTTTTGAAATGTATTTAATTGAATATTTTGAATTTTTATCGAGAAAGAAAACTAAGCTCTTTTCCCTCGTCGTTTTGTTGTTTCAAAGTCCAGTCATCTGTAACAGTAGTTTCAATCCATGATTTCCCTGATTTTCTGAATACCTGGGCAGCTAAGCCAAAAATATGTTGAAATGACTTTTCAATTTCTGTAACGCGCATGTTTTCTCTCAAAACAAGTTCGCCTTCGTTGTGTTTTTTTCGGCACTGCATTAAAGTTAAATCTGCATTCAGCATATCCTTTTTATTAGATCCCTGATGCGAGTTATGTCTATTACTAAAAAACTCAAGTCTCAAAAACGGAAACATAGTATTAAACTCCTCCTGAACAAGGGAAATTTTTTTATCGTCGGTTATATTTATTGTCTTCATAATTTTTATGTCATAATTACCACATACCACCAATACTATCTTGTCCAATGTTTTCATCATGCGTCTCGGGAGGAATTGCAAGCACCGGTATTTTGGCGTTATTTATTAATTCATGTACATAGGTGCTGAGTATAGCCTTTGATAATTCTGTTTTTTGATCGGTCATGGTAATTATTAAATCCGCCTTAACCTTTTTTGCGTGATACAATGTTTTTTTAGATCGGTTATCGGTTTTAAAAATTTCGGTTGTGCAGACTAACTTCTTTGAAGAGGCCATTTTTTTTATTTGTTTTAAAATTACTTCCATCTTGTATTTGTATGCGTCTTCATTCTCTCCCAATATTCCTACAACATAAATGTGCGAAGCAAAATTATTAGCAATTTTTATAGCTGCATTTACTTTTTGCCTCGAATGCTCTGATGAATCGATAGGTAATAAAATATGCCTGTAACCAATTTTTGGAGATTCTG
>CAZZEI010000081.1:0-14402 GCA_964653165.1 uncultured Flavobacteriaceae bacterium
GGGAATGAAATTTTTAGTTGAGAATAATGTTCTGGCACCTATAAATGTTCATCCTAACGGGAGTAATCCTTTATTTTGTTGCGATTCTGATGAGATGTTAAGCATGCTGAAAGAAGTAAATAGTCCGCATTTGGCTTTGCTGATTGATACCGGACACATTAAAGTTTCAGCACAAACATTGAAATTTGATTTAAATAAAGCAACTGAGAAGCTTATAGGAATTGTTGGCTGTGTACATCACAGCGATAATGGTGGCGCTTTTGACACAAATGATAAATTAAAATCGGATTACTGGTTTTTGTCATTCATGAAGAAATTCCCTAACATTGTTCATGTTATTGAAGTAAAAAAAATAACTAATGAAGAAATTGAACAACAAATTAAAATTCTACAAGGATGAAGAGCACTAATGAAGATTATATAAAGGCTTACCAACAGGATAATCAACTTGTAAATGAATACTATCTAAAACATTTGCAAACAAAATCCGGGCAGCAGCAATTATTGGAAAAGATTATTACTGAAAATAAACCGGCTACATTTAATAAAATTGCGGATGTTGCTTGCGGAGCAGGGACATTGTCTTACCATATAAGTAAAATGTATCCTGATGCGGGATTTAATTTGATTGATGTAAATGATTCGGCTCTTGCACAAGCAAAAGAAGTTTTAAAGGATGTGAAGCAGACAAATTTTATCAATCAAAGCATTTTTGATTTAAGTGCGTACAAAGAAAAATTTGATATTGTTTTTTGCTGGATGACCTTACTTGCGCTTGATAAGCCTAAAGAAGCGCTAGACCAGCTTTTGCTCTCTTGCAAAAAGGGTGGTAAAATTTATGCCAGTACTTTATTTAATTTTAATCATGATGTGGATGTTTATGCACATTTCATTGATCATACCCGTGATTCAGGAAAGAACGGAATTTTTATGCAGTACAATACTTTTAGTATGCATACGCTTGATAAATGGCTGAATGGAAAAGTGCAGTCGTATAAAGTCCATGAGTTTAATCCTGATTCAGATTACGAATACAATGGAAAGGGTATCGGAACTTTTACTGTCACAACTAAAGAAGGAAAACGTCTGCAAATTTCTGCCGGAATGTTAATGAGCTGGGGAATTTTAGAAATTACCAAATAATACAAATACATAGCCACAAAGGCTCTAAGACACAAAGAGGCACTAAGAAAATTAATTTTAAGTAATAGACACTGACGCATAAAACCAAAAGAAACTTCGTGTCTTAGCTTTTGTGGCAAAAGTGATGTTTACTTCTGTTGCTTACGTATAACAAAAAACTTCGTGTACCTTTGTGTCTTCGTGCTTTTGTGGCGAAAAAATGTGGTAAAAATATGTTTGCAGATTTAAAAGATAAAGTAGTAGTTATTACCGGTGGTTGCGGCTTGCTCGGGAGAACTTTTGTGGAAGCTGTCCTAAAAAATAACGGAACTGTAGTTGCCGCCGATATTAACGAAGAGCAATTAAAAAAATTAAAAGAAGAAATTTACTCCGATAAATTATTCGCTGTAAAAATTGATATTACTTCTGAAAATTCAATAAAAGCAGCAATTGCAGAAATAATAACTAAATGCGGTAGAATAGATGCGTTGGTAAACAATGCTTATCCCCGAAACAAAGCTTACGGTAACGATTTAGAAAAAGTTACTTACAAAGATTTTTGTGAGAACGTTGATATACATCTTGGAGGCTTTTTCTTATGCATGCAACAATTTTCTTTGTTCTTTAAAGAGCAGGGACATGGTAACATCATTAGCACGGGCTCTATATACGGGGTAGTTGCCCCTAAATTTGAAGTGTATGATGGAGCCGGTTTTACAATGCCTGTTGAATACGCGGCAATTAAAGCCGGAGTAATTCACCTTACAAAATACTTTGTAAATTATTATTCCGGAAAAAATATTCGTTTCAATTGTATCTCTCCAGGTGGAATAGAAAATGGTCAACACCCCGATTTTATAAAAAAATACAACGAACACGGACTAAGTAAAGGCATGCTAAACCGCGAAGATATTTGTGGGACTTTAGTTTATTTACTTTCTGATGATTCAAGTTACATCAACGGACAGAACCTTATCGTTGATGACGGGTGGACGCTCTGACGCATTAACTGTAAGGAATATTTCACTCCTTCGAACGAAATATTGATTGACATCTGCTACACCCCTCCGTCATTCCTCTTCGAGGAATATGACGTCTCCCCTCAAGGATAGAATAAATACAACATTATTCTATAATAGTTAATTCTTCAAACTTTGAAGCATCTAGTATTAATTCCCCCTTTGAAGGGGGCGTCCTCTTCCAAAGGAACCCCGAAGGGAAGGACGGGGGATGTTGTATTCCGGAAGTACGATTGTAGCCGAGAAAGAAAATTTAATTCTTAACCATCTTCACAAAACCCGCCTTATTCTTACTCTCCAATTTTAAAAAGTAAACACCTTGTGTTAGCGATAAATTTTTTGCATCCACATTTATATGATGCTCTCCTGCTGATTGATTAGCATGATTAAACAAGGCAATTTCTCTTCCTATCATATCAACCAAAGAAATTTTTACAAAAGAATTATCATTCAAAGAATAATTTACAGTAATAGTTTCGTTAAATGGATTTGGAAATGCATTCAACAAAAAATCACTCCCCGTAAACTGATTAACCGATGTAGAATTCACCGTACAACTCCATGTAGCTGTCCAGCCCGCATTATTTACAAATGGATCTGCTTTAAAACGAAGAGTCATTGCACCACTGTTTGCAACAACTGTACCCGGGCTAACGGTTCCTGTATGAATGCTCAGAAGAGGAGCTAGGGTTGAAGTCCCATTAAAAATCCAAAGCGAATCAAAATTTGTTTCTGTATCAAAACTTGTAAAGACCATAGTAACAGAAGCTGCATTGCTTGGCGCAATAACTTCTACATAATCTTCATTACCGGAATAATCTGCGCCGGGCCCGCCTGTATCATCAAATGTGCCTGAACAGGTTGTGTCCTGATAAATACAAGATGGTGTCATAAAACTATTTCCATAAGTATGTGCACTTCCGTCCCAAATACGCCAGTAATACGTTGTGTTTGGCTCAAAAGCAAGATAATTAGTTGGAATAATATTATTTGCAAACCCACCTGGACAACCAACGGATGTCACACTTGGTACTGCTTTGTTGTAATAACTTGTCCATGTAGCATCATCTGTAACATCTACAAACCAACCTGCGCCACTATTTGCCCATTTTAGTGTTACACTATCTTGCGGACAACTTGCAGTGGTAATAGCAAGGTTTGCGGGAGTAATCGTAGTTGCATTACTGTTCCATGATGCGTTCCATCCTGTAGCAGGAGTGGCACAATCAGAACGGAATTCAATTGTCATTGTTCCTGTGCTTGCGATTAATGTTCCGGGATTTGTTGTTCCGGTGTAATATCCAATTAGCGGAGCCCAAACATCTACTCCATCGTACACATACATATAATCCCAAGTGTTCTCTGTATCAAAACTTGAAAACGTTAATGTAACATTTGTTGCCCCTGCAGGTGAAATTGTCCAAACACTGCGCTCATCATCTGAATAATTTCCACCACTTCCTCCCGAATCAAAGAAAGTTCCGGAGACTGTTGTATAAACAGTTGCAGCAGGTGCAGGATTATTTACCAATTTGTAAAAATAATTCCAGTCCCAATTTGGTCCGGGATCTGTATGATTTTGATTCGGATAATGCATGTGCCCTTTTACTCTTGTACAAGAACCGGGAATGTTAGATTGACTATAATACGTAGTGTTGCCCCAAGGCTGAAAAAGAGTTCTCTCGGGATCAATTCCGTGCGAAGCGCAAATATCGGCAACCAACAAAGCTGATTGGGTATACATATTTACAGTGTACCATCCTGTTTGATTGGCATAACCTTCATGCTCAAGTCCTACTGTATAACCGTTTTCGCTTCCCACATGCCATCCTCTGTTTGATTCTAATACCATTTGTGTTATTTGTCCGTCAGATGAACGTATAACATAATGAGCCGAAACTCCTGAAGAAGTATTTTGAAACCATGAAATACAACCCGCATAACTTCCTTCAACATCATGTATAGTTACAGCGGTAACTGCTGCGCCGCCTCGTGAATTAAAATTAGGTGAAGCAACCCAAAGCGCAGGACCATAATCGGCGCTTTGTATAGAGGAGTTTCCACTTTTGTAGGAATTTCCTTTTGAATCAGAAATATTTTCTTTAGAAATAGTTACGCGCGAAGAACTTAGCACTTTGTAATTTTCTTCTCCGAATAAACTGCTTAAATTAATTTTTGGGTCAGGAAATTTATAGAGACTTTGCATTTGAGGATTATTCATAAAAGAAAGAATTCCGTATAGCTGAGAGTGGACTGCAAAATTCTGCGCATCGCTTCCGCCGGGCAATTCACTTAATAGAATTAGAGACGAAGTTAACAGGGTAGGACCATTTATTGCCCCATGTTTTTTTAAATAAAAATCAAAAGCTTTTGCGTAGGCTAAAATATTTTTTTCAGGAGAAGAAATAATTTCATCTATGCTATAACCTGAAAGTTTCGAAACTTTTTCGAGATTATTATTGAAATAATTTTTTCCATCAAGAGTTAAGCCCATTACTCCATAGGTTTTCGGAACTCCGCTGCAACTTTCAGGTTCTCCAACTGGATGTGTTATATGATTGAAATGTGTATTACAAAAAGCTACAGCTTCCAATGTTCCCCTAGGAATAATAGGATAAAGCGAATAGGCTTTGGCAAACTGTGCTTCGTAAGCATTTATTACTATTGGGTCCGTGTGATTTGCCCAACAAAAATTCGCAATCAGCAGAAGAGCAAGCGTAGTAATTTTTTTCATGACGTTAAGGTTAAAAATTTCTAAACCAAATATAGATTATTTTGAGTGTAAAACAAGTGCAGTTGGATTGTTTTCTTTGCCTAAATGGGTTTTAGTCTCAGATAAAACATTTTTTAACCACATAGAACATAGAATTGTTGGTAATTTAAGGGTTCATAGTTTCACTATAGTGGAAGCTTTGCTTCTGTCAAAGCCTTATGTGTAAGGAAATTTATTTTCCTATGATTTCTTCTATACACAAACTTTCTATGTAACTATGTGGTTAAAAAACCTACTTCAAAAGAGTTTGTGATTCCTATAGCTATCAGGTTTAGTGCCTTCGATCCTTTGTGGCAAAAAGTATTAATGCAAGCTCGAAGAAATTAGACTAATAAATTCCTTCCGCGTAGTATCTTTTAAAAACTCTCCCGTAAATGCAGAAGTAGTTGTAACCGAATTTTGCTTTTGTACACCGCGCATCTGCATACACAAGTGACTGCATTCCATAACAACTGCAACACCCAATGGGTTTAACGTTTCCTGTATGCAATCGCGTATTTCGTTTGTAAGTCTTTCCTGAACTTGTAAACGACGAGAAAACGCATCAACAACACGGGGTAATTTACTTAGCCCTATAATATGTCCGTTAGGTATATAAGCAATATGTGCTTGTCCGAAAAAGGGTAGTAAATGATGCTCACAAAGACTATAAATTTCAATTCCTTTAACAATTACCATCTGACTATAATCTTCTTTGAACATTGCTGATTTTAGAATTTCTGCCGGATTTTGCTCGTATCCTTTGGTTAAAAAGGAAATTGCGCGGGCAGCACGTTCAGGGGTTTTTAATAAACCATCTCTGTCAGGGTTTTCCCCAATGTCTTCAATTATTTTTCGGTAGTATGATTGTAAATCCTTAATACTTTCCTTTTCCTTTAATTCAGCATTCATACTACAAAAGTATGAAATATATGGTAACTAATCACTCAATGCACCCCCTTTAAAACCCTATAGCAAATAAAAAATCATACTGAATCATAAGCAAACTGCGTTATCTGCGTTCCATTGTATTAAAGCAATAAAAAGACGCCTTTTCCGTTTATGTAATTTATTTGGCATGATATTTACTATTATTAGTTTTACCTATGATTATGGAGAAGATAAAAACTCGGACAGCAGAGATATGGAAAAATGAACACGAAATTTTTTGGGTTCGGTTAGTAAACGATGCTGAAATTGATATAGAAGATATAGCTGATAATTTACTGGTTTCACGTACTGTGACCGGCAATAAACCTGTTTTAAAAATATTTGACTCGAGAAATAATTGGACAATGACACCCGAGGCAGAAATTTATTTTAAAAAAGAAGATTCCCCCGAAAAAACTATTGCAAGAGCTGTTTTGGTAAATTCTATATCCGATAAAATAATAAAGAGTTTTTTAACAAGACTTTATAAACCGCTTGTGCCTTTAAAGTTTTTTACTTCTGAAAAGGAAGCTGTGAAATGGCTGCTTGGTATCAATAAATAATATGGAAGTACCCGCTAAGCCATCATCCAATATATTAAACCCCGAAAAGTGGGTTGATAATTATGCCGATTATCTGTACACCTTTGCAATTTCCAGAATAAATGATGAAGATGAAGCGCGAGATTTAGTACAGGATACTTTTCTCTCCGCCCTTAAAGCCCGCAATGGTTTTAAAGGAGAAGCTTCCGAAAAAACATGGCTTGTATCAATATTAAAAAGAAAAGTAATTGACCTTTATCGTAAAAATGCTGTTCGTAAAGAACAATCATTTGAGGAAAGCGAACAATATAAAGTTGCTTACGAGCATTATTTTAGAGATGATAATGGAAGTCACCCCGGACATTGGGCAGGAAAAAATAATCCACAGGAATGGGACGAGCAAAAAACAAAAATTGAGCAAAGTGAGTTTCGAAAAATAGCAGCTCTGTGTTTGAGTAAACTCCCTAAAATATGGGCGTCTGTCTTTACACTTAAACACATTGATGATGAGCCAACAGAGACTATTTGTAAGGAACTGGAAATATCCACGTCTAACTACTGGGTTATAATGCATCGTGCCAAATTACAAATGCGTGAGTGCCTGGAAAAAAACTGGTTAAATGCATGATTAGCGAAGAAAAACATATCCACTATTTTTCGCATAGCATCGGATGGAACCTCTGTTGCAAACAGGCTACTTATCTATTGCTAAAAAAGGAAGAATTAAAAAAGCTCTCTTTTAAAGAAGAAAGTTCACTTAAATTTCACAGGGCTATTTGTAAGTTTTGCAGGACTTTTATAAAGCAGTCTTTGTTGATAAACAAAATGATGAATGAAATCGTTTTAGAAAATAATTTAACATTAAATAACGGGGTTAAGAGTAATTTAAAATCACTGATAAACAATAACTTAAATAATATGTAAGATTTTTTTAATGAGTAGTGTAAGGTATTAATCAATCCCTCGTCTACATTTACAAGTAACAAACAAACCCTAAAAACCAATAACAATGGAAAACAAAAAAAACAAAACAATCATTGCAGGATCTATGATCGCTGGAGCTCTTTTAAGCCTTTCTTTAAGTACTAACGCAAGCAATTTGTTTAACTACAATGCACTTGGTAATGGTTCTGAAGTTCGTAATGCTATTGAAGCATCTTGCGGCGAGAAAAAAGCTGATGATAAGAAAGTAGACGATAAAAAAGCTAAAGACGCAAAATGCGGAGAGAAAAAAGCCGGCGACAAAAAAGCTAAAGACGGTAAATGCGGAGAGAAAAAAGCTAAAGACGGCAAATGCGGAGAAGGCAAATGCGGAGAAAAGAAAAACCCTAAATAATTTTAAGGTTGTTTTAGTTAAAATCCCATCTGCATTGTGTGGATGGGATTTTTTCTTAAATTTATATTAATGAATACGTGCAACGGAAAAACCGGAATAGGATTTAGAAAAGACTTTGCTGAAGAGTTTTTAAACGAAAAAATTCTCAGTCCCAATTTTATTGAAGTAGCTCCCGAAAACTGGATTGACATGGGAGGCTACTGGAAAAAGATATTCGATAAAGTTACCGCGCAGTATCCTTTAACCTGCCACGGACTTTCTTTATCAATTGGAAGTCCCGATGAATTAGATTGGGAATTTCTTAAGAAATTAAAAATATTTTTGAAGCAATACGATGTTAAGATTTATTCTGAGCATTTAAGTTACGCTAAATGCGATAATGCACATTTGTACGATTTGCTTCCAATTCCATTTAGAGAGGATGCCGTAAAACACATTGTACAACGCATAAAAACAGTGCAGGATTTTTTGGAAAGAAAAATCGCTATTGAAAACGTTAGTTATTACACAGCCGTTGCAGCTGAGATGGATGAACCTACTTTTATTTCAAACATTGTAAATGAGGCTGATTGCCAGTTATTACTTGATGTGAATAATGTTTATGTAAACGCTTTTAATCATAAATATGATGCAAAAGAATTTATACAAAAACTTCCGTTAGATAAAGTTGCTTACATACACATGGCCGGACATTTACAAGTTTCCGATGATTTGATTATTGATACGCACGGAGAAAACATTATCGACCCTGTTTTTGATTTGTTTGATTTTACTATTCATCATGTAAAACCTGTGCCTGTTTTATTGGAACGTGATTTTAATTTTCCTGAATTTCCTGAATTGCAGGGAGAATTAAACCGCCTGCAAAAAATTTGTGATAAAGTCTGGATACCTGAACATGCTGCTTAAAACAGAAACTAAAAATATACAGAGTAAACTTGCGGATTATTGCCGTACAGGAGAACTTACACTTACTACTGAAGTAAACCAAAAGCACGTACATCATTACCGCAGATTGGTTTATAATATAATTGATGATATTTTGGAAAGTGCTTTCCCAGTATTTTTTAATTATGCAAGTGACGAAATGTGGGATGAGATGGTAAATGATTTCTTTAGCAAACACAATTGTCAAACACCCCACGTTTGGAAAGTGCCCGGCGAGTTTTATGAATACGCTGTAGAAAAAAGCTGGAAAGAGAAGTATAAAATTCCTTTTTTAGATGATTTGCTTTTGTTTGAGTGGATAGAAATGGATATTCATACCATGAAAGACGAAACTTTTCCAAGATTTACCGCAGATGGAGATTGGAGTAACGAAATTGTTGCTATTAATCCTGAATACAGAATTCTTTCAACAAAATATCCTGTACACACTACATCTCCATCTGAAATTAGTGAGAAGAACCTCGGTCAATATTTTATTCTAATTTTCCGTCAGCCCGATAGTGGAAGCATACAGTTTTTAGATATTTCTATTTTGTATGCTCTTACAATTGAGAAAATAGAAGAAGGAAAAAGCATTTCTCAAATTGTTGATGAGTTGCAAACAGTTTTTTCTTTTCCTGATAAGAGTATTGCACAAAATCACATAATAACTTTTCTTAAAGATTTGCTGCAAAAGGGGTTTGTCCTTGGGTTTAAAAAATAAAATCATGAGTATAAAAAAAATGTATTTAGGGTATGCTTCCCTGCTTGATATGTTGAAAGACTTATCTCCGTTATTATTCAGATTGTTATTGGCTTATAGTTTTTATGAGCCCGCTAAACTAAAGCTAGAAGACGTAAGTGCTGTTACGGCATGGTTTACGGACATGGGTTTGCCTGCGCCTTTATTACAGGCCTGGTTGATTACAATTATAGAATGTTTGGGTGTGATTTTACTAACCCTTGGTTTGGGTACGCGGATTATTGCCATTCCTTTAATCATTGCAATGGTTGTCGCAATTAAAACTGTTCATTGGGAAAATGGTTTTGCCGCAGGCGATAACGGATATGAGATTCCGTTTTATTATATAATTATGCTGTTTTCTCTTCTCTTTACAGGAGGCGGAAAAATAAGTGTTGATTATCTTTTAACTAAAAAATATGAGAAATAGATTTTATAATTTGAAATTAAAGGTTGCAAATTGCAAATTAATTGCACTTGTGTTAATTTTTAATCTACAATTTTTAATCTGTAATTCTTTTGCGCAAAATAAAAAAATAGCAAATTATATTTTTCCGGGCTATACAATTCTCGACACTTTATCGGGAGATTTAAATTTAGACGGCAGAAAAGATTTTCTTCTTATCCTAAAAGTTAGTGGAGAAGACGCCCTGAAATTTTCCTAAGAACAAAGGCCTCTTTTAATATTGGCAAAATGCCGATGGAAGTTATTACCAATCAGGACGCAATGATCATGTAGTGCTTTGTAAAGGTTGTGGTGGTGTACTTGGTGATCCTTATGTTTCTATGGCAATTAAAGATGGCTTTTTTTCTGTTGAACATTATGGAGGTAGTAACTGGCGTTGGACAGACATAGCCACTTTTAAATTTGATAAGAAGAAGAAGAAAAAATGGTTTTTAACCAGATGGGGAGGAGATACTTTTAATACTTCCGAACCGGACAAAAAAACTACAGCTATCAAGACCAAAAAAGAATTTGGAATAGTTGAGTTTGAGAAGTTTGTAAGGGAAGTCAATACAGAATAGATTCTAATTAGTTTTCTTGATTATCTTTTGAAAAGAGCTGTTCTTTCCTGATAGTAATCTTAAAAAATAAATCCCATCCGGTTCAATAGAAAGGTCAAGAGCTGCTTTGCCACCGGTCATAACCATTGAGAATATTTCATTTCCTAATACGTCATACACAACAATCTCCGCATTTTTATTTTTTTCTGATTGCACAATAAACATTCCGTTAGAAGGATTGGGTGTAACGATTATGTTTTCTACATTTTCCTCTGCAATACCTGTTGACAGTTGCTGGCATGTCCATGTGGAATTCCATCCTGCATTATTTACATAACTGTCGCTTCTAAAACGGAAAGTAAGCGCACCTCCTGTTGAAGTTATGCTACCGGGTGAATTGAGTCCTGTATAACTTCCGATAAAAGGTGAGGCTGTTGAATTGCCATCGTAGATATATAACGAATCAAAATTCAGTTCTGTATCAAAATTACTAAAGTTGATACTTACTGAACTTGCATTGAGTGGTTCAATGGTGAAAACGTAATCTTCATCATTACCATAATTTGCTGAAGCACCACCTGCATCATCAAAAGTTCCTGAACAATTTGTAGAAGAATATAAACAATAAGGTGTAGTGAACGGCGTACCGTTTATTTGCACAGAGCCGTTCCAAATTCGCCAGTAATAAGTTGTGTTTGGTTGAAAGGATAAAAAACTTGTACACGCGGGAAAATCACAAAAGGATTGAGGCGCAAGCGTAGAAGTAAGATTAGAAACATTCTTATTATAAAAAGTTGCAAAGAGCGGATTGGTAGAAACATCCACAAACCATCCCGGTCCTGTATTTTGCCAGGAGAGAACAACGGCATTATTTGCACATGGATAATTTGTAGCAGCTAAATTAACAGGAGTGATGGCAGCGCAAGTCCAGTCGGCACTCCATCCTTGTCCGAGAAAACTTACATCGCTAACGAATTGAAATGTTATTGAACCACCGGATGAAGTAATACTGCCCGGATTATTTGCCCCGGTGTAAGTTCCTATTAATGGCGAAGCTGTTGTTGGTCCGTCATACACATACAAAAAATCATAATTGAGTTCAATATCCAACCAATAAAAATTAACGGTAACCGCAGAAGTTCCTGTTGGAGCAATGGTAAATGTGTAATTTTCAGAATTTGCATAGGTTGCATTAGGGCCTCCGGTATCAAAGAAAGAACCGGTGCAATTAGTATTGGTAAGTGTTGTGCTGTTGCCGCAAAAAGGAGGGTACCCTCCATTAAAAATTGAAACTGGATCGTAACGACCCGTTAGCGTGTTGCTGCTCCATCCTGTTCCAACTTCAAAATGTAAATGGGCATTTATGTTTGGGTTACTGTTATCACACGGACTGATAGGACCCACATTGCCAACGTAAGCAATTACTTGCCCGCGCGAAACTACAGAGCCAACAACAATTCCCGGAATAACATCTTTTATGTGCACATACCGAGTGTACAAACCATTTGTATGCTGAATAATAATTTTATTAGAAGGTTGATTCCAATCGTTACCGCCGGCAATGAAAGGATCATCACAACCTGTCCAACCTGTTTCGGTGAATACTACAGTACCTGCATCAACTGCATAAATATTTTGTCCGTAGCTTGTGTTGTTGGGTGTGTACTGCCAGTCTTGGCCTTGGTGGCCGCTGTAGCATGCCCATCCGCAAACAACGCTTCCGCCTGAGCCTAAGGGGTAGCATGCCCATTGAGCAAAACCGCTAAAGCAGCTAAGGGTAAGAAGAAAAAAAGTGATAATTTTTTTCATTGACATGCTGGATATTGATAGTTAAAATAGTTAATTTAAGTATACGAATTACAAATTTGTCCGGCAGCTCAATATTTGCTTCGGGTTCATAATTTTGAAGGGCACGAAAAGAAAACTATAAACATTAATTTGAAAAAAAGCCTAAAGCTCAGTAATTAGTGAAGATTTTATTTTCATTTTACTATTGACTTTCGCTCTTTCATGTCGTACATTGCGATTAAATAACCTCACCATGAAATCATCTCCCCTCCCATTATTTGGCAGTCTGAGCCTGTCGAAGACCGCTCTAATAGTTTGCTTTAGCCTTGCAGCTATGAATTTTTTCGGACAAGCCTGGAAAAAAACAACTAACCAGGATGGCTTGTATGCCGAAGATAAAAACGGTGGCACAAATGCAAAAGTAGGTGTTGGAACAAATAAACCAACCGTATCGCTTGAGGTCGTTGGTCCCGTAAAGTTGCACAGCAATACAACTATAGACAGCACCTTACAAATTGATGGCAATTATAAATTAAACGGACAAACCGGCACTTTTAGAAACAACGCATGGGCGGGTGCTTTTACGCGGCTTATGCAGGTTGACCTATTTGGAAACCTTTCGCCATTTGTTATGGGAAGTAGTTCGGAATATTTAAACGGAACAGGCACCTGGATACAATTCCCTAAAATACCACCGCTGTTATGGACACAAAGCAACAGCGGAATAAATTACAACGGAAACGTAGGCATAAATAATTCTGCCGCTGCTTACGCCCTTGATGTTAACGGGCAAATACGTTCTTCAACTTTAGGAATTGCGCGTTCAAATTCCTTAGTATATGCAGATGAAAACGGAGTGATGTATCCAATTCCTTTCAGTGATTCTGCAAAAGTTTTAAATGGATTGGGCAAATGGATAAATTTTCCGCCTATACCTCAGGTATTATGGACACAAAACGGCAGTACAATTAATTACACCGGCGATGTAAATGTTACAGGCAATTTAATTGTAAGTAAAAATGTAATTGTGGGTGGTGCCGTTTTAATTGGGCAGGTTATAAGAGCTACTACAGAAGTTGAAACGCCTGTATTAAGAGCCGATACGCTGCGCTCAACAGTACTTGCTTTTGCTAACGGAAGTCGCGTAACAGGCGATGCAACTTTTGCAAGCGATGTTAGGGCACAAAATAAATTAAGCGTTGCCGGAAATGCAAGTTTTAATGGCAATTTACAAGTAAGCTCACTGGCGGGCGTGGGAGACAGGGAGGTTTTTGCTGATGCCGGTGGTAATTTAAAACCTGCACCCACATTTATAACGCCATGTAGTCCGGGTAATTCTTCATGGAAAACAGGAGGTAATACATTTGGCACTGTGGCAAATGCTGTAATTGGTACTTGTGACAATCATGATTTTGTTTTGGAAGCAAACAATACTCCTTATATATTTTTGAAAACAAACGGGCAAGTTGGAATTGGAAATAGCAATTTTTCTCCAATTGCAATGCTTGATATAATAAGTACAGGAACTATGCCGGCGTTTAATCTTGCTAATAGTAGTACAACTTTATTTTCTATTGCAAATGATGGTAGCACTGCAATGAATACTACTTCTACTTTAACAACACCCTCACCTTTTGTTATTACAAACTCAACACAAAATTTTAGCGGTGATAACAGAATTTTTGAGGTAAAATATAATGGAGCGGTTTATACCAGAGAAATTTTTGTACAGGTTGCGGCTTTTCCTGATTATGTTTTTAAGAAAGGATATAAATTAATGCCTTTGCCCGAAGTTGAAAAATATATTTTTGATAAACAACATTTGGTAAATATGCCAAGCGCGAAAGATGTAGAAAAAGATGGCGCTAATCTTGGCGAAATACAACGTGTTTCTGTTGAGAAAATAGAAGATATTTATTTATACATTATTGATATAAATAAAAGGGTAGAAAAACTTGAAAAAGAAAACGTAGAACTTAAAAAGCATTTAAAAAAGTAATTTGTAATTGTTTTTTTAAATGAAAAAAATATTTATATATATCATTTTCCTTGTTGTAACTTGTCTCATGCAAGTAACAATGACCGCCCAAGTTATTGCGGGAGGTTCGAATCACTCCCTTGCAATATGTAGTGATAGCACAGTGAAAGCGTGGGGAGCTAATATTAATGGCCAGCTTGGTACGGGAAGCCTTATTACAACCGGGTGTGGTTGTGATTCTATCCCTGCACCTGTATTGGG
>CAZZEI010000082.1:0-14243 GCA_964653165.1 uncultured Flavobacteriaceae bacterium
GTATGCAGCACGAATATAGCGATACAGAAAAAGACCCGCATTCACCCATGTTCTTTAAAGATGTTTGGCACATGACTATGCACACAAAAGATATTTATCTGAATTACGCAAAACATAATATTGTACCTAAAAAAACATTTGATGGTGATTTCCCCGAATGGAGAATCTTAGATAAAATTAGTGATATGTGGGTGGTAAGAATTTTATTCGTCGCCTTATATATTTTATTCTACTTAAAATTTGCAACTTTTTGGTGGATGTTTTTATTGTTGCCCATTCATTTTTTTATGGGCCCCATTCATGGCGCTATTGTAAACTGGTGCGGACATAAATATGGATACAGTAATTACGATAACGGAGATAAGAGCAAAAACTCGTTGCCTGTGGATATTTTTTTAATGGGAGAATTAATGCAGAATAACCACCATAAAAGTCCAAACAATGTAAATTTTGCCCGCAAAAAATTTGAAATAGACCCTGCGTTTATAATAATATCAATGTTTGGGAAATTGGGGATTATTAAATTAAGAAAAAAGTATTAGCCCGTCATGCTGAAATAATCCCGATAGCTATCGAGACAGCATGACGTAAAGAGATTATTTTTTCAAAAAAGCATCCCAGCCCTGAGCTGTTAGCTCTACCGAACTCCCAGAACGTGTTACCATATTTACTCCGCTTGCTTTATCTGTCATATGTCCAATCACCGTAAAATCAGGGTGACCTTTTACTTTATCATAATCACTTTGTGGAATCGTAAATAGTAATTCATAATCTTCGCCACCGCTCAAGGTACAAATGGTTGGATCCATTTTAAATTCGTGAGCACGTGATGAGGTAAGACTGTCAATCGGAATTTTTTCTTCAAATAAATTACATCCAACGTTTGATTGTGTACACAAATGCAAAATTTCAGAAGCAAGTCCGTCACTGATATCAATCATACTCGTTGGTTTTATTCCTTTCTCTTTTAAAATAGCTGCTATGTCAACTCTTGCTTCGGGTTTTAATTGCCGCTCTAAAATATAATCATTGCCTTCTAAATCGGGCTGCAGGTTTGGGTTTTCTTTGAACACCGCTTTTTCTCTCTCTAAAATTTGTAAACCCATGTATGCGCCCCCCAAATCTCCGGTCACGACAAGTAAATCTTTTTCTTTTGCGCCACTTCTATAAACTACTTCTCCTTTTTCGGCTTCTCCTAATGCAGTAATGCTTATAATTAATCCGCTTAAAGAAGAAGTTGTATCTCCGCCGACTAAATCAACTTTATAATTATTGCAGGCAAGTAACATTCCGCTGTATAATTCTTCTGAAGCTTCAATTGAGAAGCGATTTGATAAGGCAATGCTTACGGTAACTTGTTTGCAAGTTCCGTTCATGGCGCATATATCTGAAACGTTTGTCGCAATTGCTTTATATCCCAAATGTTTTAATGGCATATAAGTTAAATCAAAATGAATGCCTTCAACTAACATATCGGTAGAGAGAAGGTGAACCTTATTATTTCCTATATCAATAACGGCGGCATCATCCCCCACGCCTTTTACGGTACTTTCATTATGAATTACAATATGTTCGGTAAGATGCTTAATCAAACCGAATTCTCCCATTGTACTTAACTCTGTTCTACTTGAATTTTGAAACATATTATTTTAGTTTAATACATATATTTTTAGGTTCCGTAAAGAAATCAAAGGCTTCGAAGCCGCCTTCGCGTCCAACGCCCGATGATTTAACTCCGCCAAATGGAGTACGTAAATCACGATGCAACCAACAATTTATCCAGACAATTCCTGCATGAATATTTTGTGCTATGCGATGCGCTCTGGTTAAATTTTCTGTCCACACAGTTGAAGCCAAACCATAAATTGTTGAGTTGGCCCACATCAAAACTTCTTCTTCATTATCAAAAGGCATAATGGTTACAACCGGACCAAAAATTTCTTCCTGATTAGTACGGCAATTATAAGGTAATCCTTCAATGATAGTTGGTTCAATATAATATCCTTCGCTGAATTCTCCGGCTAAAGAAACTTGTTTGCCTCCGCTTAAAATTTTTCCGCCTTCCTGTTTTGCAAGTTCAATATAGCTTAACACTTTTTCCATGTGAGGTTTTGAAACTACAGCGCCAATTCTTGTTTTTTCTTCGAGCGGCGCGCCAACGATTAATTTTTTAGTTTGCTCTACAAAATTTTTTTTAAATTTTTCGTAGATACTGCGTTCCACAAAAATTCGTGAACCACACAAACAAATTTGTCCCTGATTAGAGAATGAAGAGTGGAGGGTAGTAGCCAACATTTTGTCGTAATCGCAATCGGCAAAAATTAAGTTTGGGTTTTTTCCGCCTAATTCCAAAGAAAGTTTCTTAAACATAGGCGCTGCAATACTTGCAATGTGTGCTCCTGTTTTTGTCCCACCTGTAAATGAAATAAGTGGGACATCTTTAGAAGAAACAATTGCGTTGCCCACTTTTCCCCCAAGACCGTGAACAATATTTAAAACACCTTTTGGTAAACCTGCTTCTATACAAAGTTCAGAAAGTAAATAGGCTGTCATGGGTGTAACCTCACTGGGTTTTGCTACAACCGTACAACCTGCAGCAAGAGCAGGGGCAATTTTCCATGTGAATAAATACAATGGTAAATTCCACGGAGAAATACAGCCGGCAACACCTATGGGCTGACGAAGCGTATAATTTATCGCAGTATCTTCCATGCTATGTGCCTGCGCAGCGTAATGTAAAATACCTGTCCCATAAAAATGAAAATTAGCTGCTGCACGTGGAATATCAACTGTTTTCGCAAGTTTTAATGGCTTACCGTTATCAATACTTTCTGCCTGAGCAAGTTTGTCTAAATTTTTTTCTATCAGCGCAGCAATCTTCAATAAATATTTTGAACGAACATCTTTTGGTATAACACTCCAACTTGGAAATGCCGCTTTAGCAGCAGCTACTGCAAGCTCAACATCTTTCTCGTCGCTATCAGGGATATAAGAATAAACTTTTCCGCGCGAAGGATCGAAATTATCCAGATATTTTTTAGAAGCCGGTTCTACCAGTTCTCCGTTGATGTAATTTTTAATGTGCAACATGGCATTTTAATTGGAGGCGTAAAAATACGGAAAATTACCAATGGAAACGATTATTTCTCCCACTCATTCCACTCCGTTTCATCACCGCTAATGATGCTCATATAGTTATGATACCTTCCGAGGGAAATTTTCTTCTCTTCCAATGCCTTTAACACTGCGCAACCTGGCTCAATGGTATGGGTACAATTATTAAACTTGCAATCGTTCATCAAAGCCCGCATTTCCGGAAAATAATGCCCCACTTCTTCTTTTTTCATTTCTACAAGTCCCAACTCTTTTATTCCGGGGGTGTCAATAATATAACCTCCTTCATCTAATTTATGTAATTCAGAAAAAGTGGTTGTGTGTTTACCTTTTAAATGTGTGTCGGATAAATTAGCGGTTTTTAAATTCAATCCGGGTTGTATGTTATTTATCAATGTAGATTTTCCTGCGCCGCTGTGCCCTGACAACAAGGTGATTTTATTTTTCAGTAATTTTTTTATTTTCTGAACGTCTTTTTCGTTGAATGATGAAATTTCATAACAAGGATAACCAATGGATTCATACATCTTCACAATTTCCTTCTGTACTTTTTTTAAATCTTTATCAAGTAAATCCGTCTTATTAAAAATAAGTGTGGCCGGAATTTGATAAGCTTCGGCGGTGACTAAAAATCGATCGATAAATCCGGTAGAAATTTTCGGAAAAACAAGAGTAGCTAATAAAAATGCCTGATCGATATTAGCTGCAAGTATATGTGTTTGCTTGGCTAAATTGATGGATTTACGAATGATGTAATTTTTGCGAGGATAAATTTTTGTGATGAGTGCCTCGTTACTTGCTACATCAATTTCAACTTTATCGCCCACCACAACCGGACTCGTACTTTTACGAAGCTCTAACCGTACTTTGCCTGCTAATCTTGCTTGTATAAGTTTTCCTTCATCAGTACAAAGCCTGTATAAACTCCCTGTTGATTTTAAAACTAAAGCCTGCATTATTTTTTTGAATCCACAAATTCCTGGTAAGCCTCTTCAAGTTTGTTATACCATTTTGTACCGAATTTTCTGGTAAGCGGAGTTTTTAAAAATTTGTAAACGGGGACATTTAATTTTATTCCGCAAGCACAGGCATCTTTGCAAATTTTCCAGCGATGGTAATTTACTGCCGTGTAATTTTTATGCGGAGTAATGCGTATAGGATACAAATGGCATGAAATAGGTTTTTGCCATCCAATAGCCCCGTCTTTGTGAGCCATTTCTATAGCACATTTTGCAATTTTACTTTCGTCCCATACCACAAAAGCACATTCTTTTTCTTTTCCTACAAGCGTTGTTGTGTAATCACCATCGCTGTCTAAAACATAAGGACCATGTTTTTCTATGGCTTTTAGCCCTTTTTTATTGAGATAAGGTTTTACTTTTTCTAAAATCTGATGCATTATAGGAAGTTCATCCTCATCTAAGGGGGCACCACTTTCGCCTGCGATACAACACTCACCCTTGCAGGCATTAAGGTCGCACACAAATTTCTCTTCAAAAATCTCGTCCGATATAAGGGTTTTGTCTATGCTAATCATGTTTGTAAAAATGTAAAGTTACATAATTGATATTAACTATCATCCTGATGAGAAGAAATATGCCACAGATTTCGCTGATTTACACAGATTTTCTTCACAGATTTTTTATTTTTTTAACCAAAGCAGTAAAAAATAATTTGCGAAAACCAATCTGTGCGAATCTGTGTAATCTGCGGCAAAAAGGGAACGGAGGTATAATGGTATAAATTATAGGTATGTTTACTACAAACACTTATATTTGCAATAACTAAAAATGAGTGTATGCAAAAAGCAACAGCAATAATTGCCTGTTTAGGTGTAGTTGTTTTAACATCTTGCGGAAGCGGTAAAAGCGAAGAAACAAAATCGGGCGAGGATGTTATTTCGGCTAATACCGGGCAAATTGATACAGCTGCTAATAGTGCCGATGAATATACGCGTTTTAAATTTGATTTTGCAGTTGCTAATATCCCTTCTCCGGCCGAACTTATTAATGATGTGGCTTCTTATAACCTTCCTTACAATTCAGAATATTTAAACCCTACAAACAAAGTGAAATCTTATAGTTCAGATTTTTCTAAGGCAATTAACCTTGGTGTTTATAATTTGGACATGACTTACGCAATGGCTAATAATAAGGGCGTTGATGTAATGAAATATTTAAAAATTTCATTGATCGAAATAGATGCATTGGGTATGAAGTCGGCCTTTAATATGCTAATAGGAAAACGTACTGAGACAAATCTCAATAATAAAGATTCTTTGCTAAAAATAGTGGATGAAATGTATGTTGTAGCAGATAAATATTTACGTACTAACCAACGAATAGAAACCGCAACACATATTTTTGTTGGCAGTTGGGTAGAAGCACTTACCATTATTTGTCGTACGGATTTAGCTGAAACAGATGCTATACAAAAGGCGCGTATTCATAAGCAATTGTGGGACCAGCGTTTTTATTTGAAAAATATAATTGATTTGGTAAGTCAATTTAAGGATAAAAAGGAAGATGCAGAATTGATAATTGACTTAACTGACATTCATAAAGATATCGATATAATTAAAGAACCAAAAGAACTTAATGAAGCAAAATTTGTAGCCATCTCAAAAAAAATAATGGCTCTGCGTGATAAACTCACAAAATAGAATTAGGATTAATTTTCTTTAGGCTGGACTTTTACTTCTTTTTTCCTAACACTTAACTTTAAATACACTTAAAATAATCAAAAGGCTCAAGACAATCTTTACACTTATATAAAGCTTTGCAGGCGGTAGAGCCAAACTGACTCACAAGGGCGGTATTTAGCGAGTGACAACGTGGACATTTAACCTGTTTTTCTTTACCCATTAAAACCGATTTATCGCTTGTATTTCCCTGTGGTGGAGCAATTCCATACACCCTAAGCTTTTCTCTTGCCTCTGTACTTATCCAATCTGTTGTCCAGGCAGGAGTATATATGGTCTTTAGATCAACTTTTTCTATTCCTTTGGCTTTTAAAACCGAGATAATATCGTCTTCCATTTGTTTCATGGCCGGACAGCCACTATAAGTTGGAGTTATTTCAATTTCAACTGAGTTATTGCCGGTTTTCACTGAGCGAATCACTCCCAATTCTACTATGCTTATTACCGGAATTTCAGGGTCAGGTATAGTTTCAAGGAAAGAAAAAATGTCTTTTTCACTATAATTAGGCATAGTACAAAGTTACTCCAAAAGCTGACTGCTTGTCATTGATTTAATGAATTTTCACCAATTAATAATAAAGAATAATCTGTGAAAAAAATCTGTGTGAATCTGTGCAATCTGTGGCATTTTTAGGGTAAATCATGATGCGGAGTGTTTAAGGTGTTTTTAACAACGGAACTCTTTTTTCAACAATTGGTAATTTGTCCCTAAACCCTTGTTTAATTGATTAATTTTGCCCTTTTAGTAGAATTTATGAGCAATAAGCAAATTAAAAGTGCACTTATATCCGTTTATTACAAAGACAATTTAGAACCTGTCATAAAAAAGTTGCATCAGCTTGGTGTTACATTATACAGCACTGGCGGAACACAAACTTTTATCGAGAAATTAAATGTTCCTGTTATTCCGGTGGAAGAACTTACTTCGTTTCCTGAAATATTAGGAGGTAGAGTAAAAACTTTGCATCCAAAAATTTTTGGTGGAATATTGGGGCGTCGCGGATTACAAAGCGATGTTGCACAGATGGAGAAGCATGAAATTCCTAATATAGATTTAGTGATTGTTGATTTATATCCATTTGAGGAAACAGTTGCATCGGGAGCTTCAAAGGAAGAAATAATAGAAAAAATTGATATCGGTGGAATTTCTTTAATACGGGCAGCTGCAAAAAATTTTAATGATGTGGTCATTGTTTCTTCACGAAATGATTATGCAGAATTGCTTTCTATTTTAGAAGAAAAAAATGGTGCAACAGATTTTTTTGACAGAAGAAAATTTGCTGCGAAAGCTTTTGGAGTGAGCAGCCATTACGATGCAGCTATTTTCAATCATTTTAACGAAGAAGAAAAAATTAAGGTTTTAAAAGTCAGCGAAAACAAAGCAAATGTTTTGCGTTACGGAGAAAATCCTCATCAACAGGGAGTTTTCTATGGCAACATGGATGAAATGTTTGAGAAGATTGCTGGAAAAGAATTGTCCTACAACAATTTATTAGATGTAGATGCGGCTGTTGATTTGATGGAAGAATTCACCGACACAACATTTGCTATATTAAAACATAACAATGCTTGCGGAATTGCATCACGCACAAAATTAGTGGATGCTTGGAAAGATTCTTTAGCGGCCGATCCACTTTCAGCCTTCGGCGGAATTTTAATTACAAATGTAAAAGTAGATGAAGAAACAGCCGCAGAAATAAATAAACTTTTTTTCGAAGTAATTATCGCACCTGCTTATGACGCAAAAGCATTGGAAATAATCAAATTAAAACCCAATCGCATTATTCTTATCAAGAAGAAAAATAAAACCAATACAAAATCATTCCGCACTTTACTGAATGGAGTAATTGAACAGGACCGCGATTTAAAAACGGAAACAGAAAAGGATTTTACAACCGCAACAACCTTAGCTCCAACCAAAGAACAGGTGAGAGATTTATTGTTTGCAAACAAATTAGTAAAGCACACAAAATCAAACACAATCATTCTTGCAAAAAATAATCAGTTGCTTGCAAGCGGTACCGGACAAACATCGCGTGTAGATGCACTGAAACAAGCCATTGCAAAAGCGCAAAGTTTTGGTTTTGATTTAAACGGCGCGGTTATGTCGAGCGATGCATTTTTTCCTTTTCCTGATTGCGTTGAGATTGCCGGGAATGCAGGAATTAAAGCGGTAGTTCAGCCTGGGGGAAGTATTAAGGATAAGGAAAGTATCGCCTATTGTAACGCGCATAATATTGCCATGGTAATGACGGGCACCAGACATTTTAAACATTAATAAATTAAAAAAATTATAACTTATAATTATTAAAATCGTAAACCCTGTATGGCATTCATTAATTTTTTAACCCAAGAAATTGCAATCGACTTAGGAACGGCTAACACGATTATTATCTGTAACGATAAAGTTGTAGTTGACGAACCGTCTATTGTAGCGGTTGACCGTACGACCGGAAAAATTATCGCTGTTGGTAAAAAAGCCCAGCAAATGCACGGTAAAACCCACGAGAATATAAAAACAATTCGCCCGCTTAAAGACGGAGTAATTGCAGATTTTCAGGCAGCGGAGGAAATGATTAAAGGGATGATTAAAATGATTAACCCCGGACGTAAATTTTTCCAGCCCTCTTTGCGAATGGTAATTTGTATTCCTTCGGGGATTACGGAGGTAGAAAAACGTGCGGTGCGTGACAGTGCCGAACACGCGGGGGCAAAAGAAGTTTACATGATTCACGAACCAATGGCAGCAGCCCTGGGTATGGGTATTGATGTAGAGGAACCTGTAGGAAACATGATTATTGATATTGGTGGAGGAACCAGTGAGATTGCCGTAATAGCACTCGGTGGAATAGTTTGCGATAAATCTGTACGTATTGCCGGAGATGATTTTACAGCTAATTTGGAAGAATACATGCGCCGTCAGCACAACATTTTAATTGGAGAACGTACAGCTGAACGTGTTAAAATTGAAGTTGGGGCAGCCATGACAGAAATTGATAATCCGCCACCTGATTTTCCTGTACACGGCAGAGATTTAATGACCGGTATTCCAAAGGAAATTCATGTTTCTTATGTGGAAGTAGCGCATGCGCTCGACAAATCTATTTCTAAAATAGAAGAGGCGATTTTAAATGCACTTGAGATGACGCCGCCTGAGCTTTCTGCCGATATTTTCCGTACCGGAATTTATTTAGCGGGTGGTGGTTCTTTATTACGTGGATTAGATAAGCGTATCTCTATGAAGACAAAGTTACCTGTGCATATTGCTGAAGATCCGCTTCGCGCTGTTGCCCGTGGTACCGGCATCGCTTTAAAAAACATTCACCGATTCCCGTTCCTGATAAAATAGTTCGTTTCACTGCTAACAATTTTAGGTTGAGAAATTCTATTTCTTTTATAGACTTTGTGCCAATTAATTCTTCATTTTTAATTCTGAATTCTTAATCGAAAAATGCGGACACTTTTAAATTTTGCCATAAAAAATTATTACTACCTGCTCTTTGTTTTGTTGCAAGTTTTTTGCGTTTTACTAATAGTTCGCAATCGTAATTTTCAGAGCACACATATTTTTAATTCTGCCAATGCAGTATCAGCAAAAACGTATGAGGTAATTTCAAACACAAAAGAGTACCTTTCTCTAAAAGAAGAAAACCAAAAACTGGCAAAAGAAAATGCCGAACTGAGAAACATCATGCGTTCAAAATCATACGAGTTGGTACAGGTAAGCTCAATGATTAAGAATGATACATTGTATAAACAAAAGTATATTTATATTAACGCAAAAACCATTAATAACTCTACAAACCTACGTAGTAATTACCTGACACTTAATGTAGGCTCAGCTCAAGGTTTGGTGCACGATATGGCTATAATAAATCCGGAGGGAATTGTGGGCATCGTAAAAGATGTATCGAAAAATTTTTCATCGGCACTTTCTATTTTAAATAAAGATGTAAAAGTTAACTGCATGTTAAAAAGAGATCGTTCTTATGGCCCGCTTAGCTGGGAAAAGGACGATGATTATGAAACTGCTACATTAACTGATATTCCCTTACACGCACGTTTTAAAGTTGGTGACACAATTGTTACCAGTGCCCTGTCTTCTATTTTTCCGGAAGGAATTATGGTTGGAAAAGTAAAAAACTTTGAGCGTAAAAGTGGCGACCAGTATTTTACTATTAAAGTGCAACTGGCAACACAATACAAAAAATTAAATCATGTGTATGTAATTAAAAATGTGTTTAAGACTGAACAGGACACATTACAATTAAAATCGCAAAAACCTGATAAAAATGATAAGTGATATTTTAAAAAATATTATTCGGTTTTTGATTCTGTTATTTCTGCAGGTTTTAATAGTTAGGAATATTAATATGGGCAGGTATTTTATTTTTTTCCCTTACATACTTTTTATTTTACTTCTTCCATTCAACACCTCTAAACCACTTTTATTGGTAATTGCATTTTTATTGGGTTTGTGTATTGATGCTTTTTATGATACGCAGGGCATGCACGCATCTGCTTGTGTGTTTATGGCTTTTGCCAGAGGAGGAGTACTTAAATTACTTTCTCCGCGTGAGGGTTATGATGAATCGTTTAGACCAACTGTTGTATTTATGGGTGGAGTTTGGTTTAGTTCGTATGCGATTCTTTTGATTTTTGTCCACCATTTTTTACTTTTTTATATAGAGGCATTTACTTTTCAGGAATTTTTCAGAACACTCTTACGTGTACTTTGCAGCACTTTATCTACTTTCTCTTTTGTGTACATGTTGCAATTTTTGTTTTACCGTGATTCAAAACGACTTACATGAAATGAGACGGTATAATTACACAACATATAGAAATCATTTGGGCGAATTCCATGTGGCTTCCGATAGCTATCGGAATAAAAAACAAATTATTAGCACATGAACCGTGGTAAACAACTTGAAGGACGACAATATATAATTGGCGGAGTTTTTATTCTTATTGCAATTATTTACATCTGTCGTTTATTTTATTTGCAGGTAATAGACGACACCTCCATTCGTGCTGCAAGAAATAACGCTTTTCGCGAAAGAACAGAATATCCGGTGCGTGGATATATTTACGATCGAAAAGGAAAACTACTTTTATTCAACGACCCGGCCTATGATTTGATGGTAGTACCCAAAAACATTACAACCTGCGATACACACGCACTTTGTAAAATTTTAGAAATTGATACAGCCGGTTTTGTTAAGCGAATGAAAAAGGCAAAGCAAACCCCACGCAAAGAATCGTATTTTGAAAAACAAATTTCCTCGGTAACCTACGCTAAGCTTCAGGAAAAAATGTATCGCTTTCCCGGATTTTTCATTCAGAAACGTACGATAAGAAGATATCCTAAAAAAATAGCAGCCCATTTACTCGGTTACATCGGTGAGGTAAGCAAAGCACAAGCTGAAAAAGATCCTTACTACCGTGAGGGAGATTACATTGGTATAAGTGGAATAGAAAAAGCTTATGAAAAATACTTACGCGGAGTAAAAGGAAAAAAAATTGAAATGGTTGATGTAAATAACCGTACAAAAGGCCGTTACGCAAATGGCGCTTACGATACCTTAGCAATTTCAGGAAAACCATTATACTGTACAATTGATGCTGAACTGCAGGAGTACGGAGAAAAATTAATGCAAGGAAAAAAAGGCGCTGTCGTTGCAATCGACCCGAGCACCGGTGAAATTCTTGCGCTGATAACAAGCCCAACATATGATCCGAATTTATTTGTGGGGCGCGAGCGTTCTAAAAATTACGGCTTACTTCAAAATGATACGCTTGGTATTCCTTTATTTAATCGTGCAATGATGGCAGCTTATCCTCCCGGCTCTATTTTTAAATTGATAGATGCGTTGATAGGATTGAAGGATGGAGTATTGCAGCCCTCAACAGTTTATCCATGCAATCACGGTTATCCTCCAATGGGCGGGCACCCTAAATGTCATGGACACGCGGCTACAAATTTATACGGAGCTATTCCGCAATCATGCAACTCTTATTTTTCTTATGTGTTTAAAAGCATTGTTGATTATCATCCAAATGGAAAATTTGTTGACGGTTACAATAACTGGCGTAATGATGTAATGAGTTTTGGAGTAGGGCATAAGCTTGGTTCTGATTTGCCGTACGAATTAGGAGGTAACGTTCCGAGTGTAAAATATTATAACAAAGTTTTTGGCGAGGGTCGTTGGTTTGGAAATACAATTGTTTCACTGGGAATCGGACAAGCTGAGCTTACCATTTTACCGGTGCAAATGGCAAATGTGGTTGCCTGCATTGCTAATCGAGGATTTTATTATACACCGCACATTATTAAAGGTATTGGAATTGAAAAAAAGGTAGACCCAAAATTTTCTGTAAAGCATTTTTGCTCAGTACCCGGACAATATTTTATTCCTGTTGTGGATGCAATGGAAGGTGTATTGAAACCGGGAGGTACTGCGTCAAACGCCGCTATAAAAGATATTGTTGTTTGCGGAAAAACGGGTACCGCAGAAAACCCTCATGGTGACAGTCACGCTGTGTTTCTTGCATTTGCCCCGAAAGAAAATCCGAAAATTGCAATTGCCTGCGTGGTGGAAAATTGTGGATGGGGAAGTGTTTTTGCGGCACCCATTGTAAGCTTAATGATAGAAAAATATATTAAAGGGGATATCGATAGAAAAGATCCTCGAAGAGTTGAAATGGAAAAACGCACTATAGCTATTGACCTTATCAACGGAATCAATGTCCCTGCTATCGGTCATCATTAAGTTTCGCGCAACTCAAAAGTCACGAAAATATTTAACCGCTTCTATTATTCTTATCAGCTAAATTTCAAGTACTTGCGACTTTTTCATCTTTAATCCACAATTCCTATCCCGATAGCTATCGGGACTATATTTTTAACTCTTAATTTCTATCTTTGCCTAAATTTTTTAACTATGGCATTTATATATCATATCCAAGCCCGTCAGATTTTAGATTCTCGCGGTAATCCAACGGTAGAAGTAGAAGTTTTTACCGATACAGGTGCAATGGGTCGTGCCGCTGTACCTTCAGGCGCTTCAACGGGCAAACATGAAGCCGTTGAGCTTCGTGATAACGATAAAACACAATACCTGGGTAAAAGTGTAAACAAAGCCGTAGAAAACGTAAACACTATTATTCTCGAAAACTTAAAAAATATGCACATTTTCAATCAAAATGAAATTGATGCGAAGATGATTGAAATTGATGGCACAGAAAATAAATCGAATCTGGGTGCTAACGCAATTTTGGGAGTTTCTTTAGCCGTTGCAAGAGCCGCTGCCGAAGAATTAAAACAACCCTTGTTTAGGTACATTGGTGGTGTAAATGCAAATTTGCTTCCAATACCCATGATGAATATTTTAAATGGCGGGGCTCATGCCGATAACGGAATAGATTTTCAGGAATTTATGGTTATGCCGGTTGGTGCAGAAAGTTTTTCTGACTCCTTGCGTATGGGCACAGAAGTGTTTCACCATTTAAAGGCAGTATTAAAAAAACAAGGTCTTTCAACTAACGTTGGCGACGAGGGTGGATTTGCACCAAATATAAAATCGAACGAAGACGCTTTAAAATATGTAATGCAGGCAATAGAAGCAGCCGGTTACAAACCCGGAGAAGACATTTATATTGCAATGGATGCCGCATCATCTGAGTTTTACGATGCAGAGAAAAAATTATATACGTTTAAAAAATCAGGTGGCGATAAATTAACTTCTTCACAAATGGTTGATTATTGGGCCGACTGGTGTAAAAAATATCCTATCATTTCTATTGAAGACGGTTGTGCCGAAGACGATTGGGACGGATGGGTTGGATTGACAGAAAAAGTTGGCGACAGTGTACAAATTGTTGGCGATGATTTATTTGTCACCAATGTTAATCGTCTGGTTGAGGGAATAAATAAAGGAGCTGCAAATTCTATTTTAGTAAAAGTAAACCAAATCGGTACTTTAACAGAAACCATTGAAGCTGTTCAGTTAGCGCACATGCACGGTTATACATCTGTAATGAGTCACCGAAGCGGAGAAACAGAAGATACTACCATTGCTGATTTAGCAGTGGCACTAAACTGCGGACAAATTAAAACCGGTTCTGCATCGCGTAGCGACAGGATTGCAAAATACAATCAGCTGCTCCGAATTGAAGAAGGCCTTGGAGATACGGCTCGTTTCTTGGGAAAAAATTTCAGGTTTGTGAAATAATTATTTTCTTTTAATATTATTTCTTTGTTCATCCGGAGAAACACGTTGTTGAGGGAAATTATTCTAAGGTATGTCGAAGAATTCAAAACGATTTTTTTACAAATTATTTACACCGGCAAATACTCATTTATAGGTATTTTCACTGTTGTCCGATAAAGATTTAAAGAAGGAAGACTTTCATCTTCCTTCTTTTT
>CAZZEI010000083.1:0-13999 GCA_964653165.1 uncultured Flavobacteriaceae bacterium
AAATACTCTTCCCATCAGGCATAAAAAACGGCTGATTATCATAACCCTTGTGGTTATTAATGCTTTCGACCTTTTCAAATTTTATTAAGTTGTTTGTTATTTCTATTTGGGACAAAAAAATTTCTGTCTCAGGCAATTGAGCAAAAGCCTGAAAATTGCTAACTACTAAAAGTATCTTTAAAAATTTATTCACGCAACAAATTTGGAATAAATTTTATAGAAAATAAATGCGATTAAAGAGCCCAATAAAGCTCCACCTAAAATATCAAGTGGGTAATGTACACCTAAATAGATACGGGAATAAGCGGTTATGCAAGCCCACAAAAATAAACTAAGTAAAAATAGTTTTTTATCAGGTCGCATTAATAGAAATACAAAAACAGCAATGGCAAATGAGGTAGAGGCATGTCCGGATACAAAACCAAATTCTCCTCCCCTATAATCATCAAATACATGCACTTTTTCCTGAATTTCTATGTTGTGGGTAGGGCGATATCGCTTAACCGATTTTTTTATTACGTTAGCACTTTGATCGGAAGCAAAAATTAATGCCACAGCAAAAAAAAGAATGGCTATCGTTTTTAATTTATGGCGTTTATAAACTTCATATAACCACCAGATAAAAAGTGGAATCCAAACCCAAAATCCCGTCAGGTAAGGCATTACAGAATCAAAAAAACCATTATGCATGCCGTTAAGGCATAAAAACAGGTCTTTGTCGGTATTTCTTAAAAAATCGAGCACGTTTTTATGGCTTGAAGATAGAATTTTTCTGTGTTCAAAAACTATTTAAAAAATAGTATATTTGCCGCCCTTAATGGCGTGGTAGCTCATTTGGTTAGAGCACAGGATTCATAACCCTAAGGTGGAGAGTTCAAATCTCTCCCACGCTACCATCAGAAAGCTCAGTAAATACTGGGCTTTCGGCGTTTTAGGGGATTTTCATCTATACATTTAACCACGGGGGAGTTATTGTGCGGGGAAGAGGAAAAAAGTATATTTGAAAAAGAAAAATTAGTCTATGAGCGCAGAAACAAGTACAACCGAAACCAACTCTATTGGCTTTAACAGGCTTAGCTTACACCTATCCAACAATTTACCAGATGCCCTAGAAGAATTAAAGAAAGAGCTTATTCAAAAAGACATTGACTTGTCGTCTCTTAAAAAAATATTTTTAAACGGGTCAAAACCTAAAATCGAATGGTTGGGTTCCCTGCAATCGCTGAATTATTTTATCAAACAACTGTGTATTCTTACTTCAAATGACTCAAAAATATATGAAAGAGGATTTAACTGCTTCAATCATTCTGCCGGAAATTACACAATTGAAAATTTACGAAGTAGTAAGGATATCAACGAAATAGATAAAGAAAAAGTTGATAATGCAATTAAAAAACTTAAAGGTCAATTCATAAAACCTGTAAAAGGCCATTTTTAATTGAAACTCATCTACGTCCCATATTCGCTAGAATTTAAACATCCTTTTGGATTGGCACATGGGAGCCGCACTCACACAGATGTGGTATATGTAAAACTTGAGTCGGATGGATTTTTCGGATACGGCGAAGCTGCTTTACCGCCCTATTTAGGCGAAACGCAAACTTCGGTCATTGCTTTTTTACTTTCTGCAAAGGAAATTCTGAAAAATTTCAGTCTGCCTTTTTTTATTGAAGAAGTTATTACTGTAATTAATTCTCTTGTCCCAGAAAATAACGCTGCAAAAGCTGCAATTGATATTGCCCTGCACGATTTGCTTGGGAAATATTTGAACAAACCCGTATATGAGCTTTTAGGCTTACAAAAACCTCAGCCAAAAAACACTTCCGTAACAATAAGCATTGGCGACCTTAACTTAATTCCAAAAAAGATTGAAGAGTTAAAAGATTTTGCAATTTTAAAAGTAAAACTTGGAAGTAAAAACGATAAGGAAATAATAAATTGCATTAGAAAACACACAAATAAATCACTGGTTGTTGATGTAAACCAGGGTTGGACCGACAAACATTTTGCGTTGGAAATGATTGAATGGCTAAACACTAAAAATGTTTTATTTATTGAACAGCCGTTAGAGAAAAGCAAATATGATGATATTGCCTGGCTCACACAACGCAGTCTACTGCCAATCATTGCCGATGAAAGCATGCAAGGTTTAGCTGACATGAATAAAATTGCCGGATGTTTTAACGGAATAAATTTGAAACTGATGAAATGTTCCGGAATTCATGAAGCTGTAAAAATCATAAACAACGCCAAAGAAAAAAAATTGAAAATTAATATTGGCTGCATGTCGGAAAGCTCATGCGGAATTGCCGCTGCAGCACAATTAATGGAAAGCGCCGATTGGATAGATCTTGATGGTCCCTTATTGATAAAAAATAATCCTTTTTCAGGAATTACTTATGATAATGGACGACTTCAGTTAACTAATTTACCCGGCACCGGAGCCGAATTAATAAATAAAGAATTAATTTTTATTTAACTTTGCTACTGAATGGGATTAAAAGAAGTTTTCAAAAAATACAGTCCTTATTTTGTTGATGTTTGGCAATACATTGTAATTATTTTCATTTTTATTATTGCTGCCATTTTTATTCTGTAGTTAGACTTTAATTCCGACTACGAGCATATCATCAACTTGTTCAAAGCCCTCTTTCCATTCGTTTATTGTGTTGTCAAGAATATTTTTTTGTTCGGCAAGAGGCAATTCAGAAATCTCACAAAGTTTATTTTCAAATTGTTTGTATTTAAATTTCTTTCCCTGGTTGCCCCCAAATTGATCGGCATACCCATCGGTAAAAGTGTAAATACAATCGCCCGCCTGTAATTTCAAGGTATTCATGGTAAAAGGCTTCATATCATTATATATACCAACAGGCATTTTATCGGCTTTTAAGCCAATTAATTTTTTATCACGCACCAAATAAAATGCATTGTTTGCCGCAGCATAATGTAATTTCATGTTTTTAAAATCGAAGGCGCACAAAACACGATCCATTCCGTTCTTACTTTCATCCTGGTCTTCATCTGTACTTAACGGTTTTATCAGTTGGCTACGCACATGATTTAAAATTTCATTGGGTTTTAGTATTTTACGTTCAATTATCGTTTCGTTTAATAAAGAAACATTAAGCATGCTCATAAAAGCCCCTGGTACACCATGTCCTGTGCAATCGGCAATGGCAAGATAAAAAATGGTTGGTGTTATATCAGCCCAGTCTAATTTTTCGTTGCCTGCCAATTCTTTATTAAATGCCCAATAAAAATCTCCGCTAACTATATCCTTTGGTTTATTAAGAATAAAAAAATCGGCAGCATAATTCTTAATATAACTTTCTGAAGTAAGAAGCGCTTTTTGTATGCGTTGTGCATACTTTATACTATCCAGTACTTCCCTGTTTTTTTCTTCCACCAATAATTTTTGCAGTTCAATTTCCTCCTTTTGTTTTGCTAATAATTCGTTTGCCTGCTTTTTATGCTTGTAATTTCTAAAAATAAGAAATGCCAGAATTAACATTAAAACAAATCCAAAAATAAACATGTTACGCACCAATTTTTGCTGATGGAACTCCTCCAGATGAACTAAGTTTTTTTTATCCTGCTCTGCCTTTTCTGCAGCCTGTTGCTTTTCGAACACAAAATTCATTTCAGAGCGCACCGTTTTTTTTGTGTTCTCTTCATTAAAAAGACTGTCTTTAGCAACTATGTATGCCTGATAATGTTTGAAAGCCTCTGCTGTATTATTCATTTTTTTATAAATTTCTGCCAGACTTTTCTCTGCATCCTTCACATATTCCAGAGAGCCAACTTTTAATCCTATTTCTAAACTTTCTTTGCAATATTTTAGCGCTTCGCTCATTTTTCCTAATTCCGAATAAGTGCGTCCTACATTATTGAGTGGTGGGGCAATGCTGTATTCTTCACCCAGGCGCGTCATTATTTCAAGGGCGTATAAATAATTATCAAGCGCTTTTTTATAATCCTTTCTAAAAAAATAAATACCGCCAATATTATCGAGCGAGTTTGCCCAACCCTTTTTATCGCCAATTTCTTCCTTTATCTTCAATGCTTTTTCGTAATAGGGAAGTGCTTCTTCAAATTTATTCTTGCCGCTCAAAATTGTACCAATATTATTGTTTTCATTCGCAATGCACTGCTTATCCCCTGTTTCTTCACAAACTTTAAGCGCTTTTAAATAATATTCGTTTGCCTGTTCTAAACTTTCTTGTTGAAAATAGTTATTTCCAACATCATTTAATAATGAGCCCACCAGTTTCTTATCCTTTATTTCTTCAGCTATTTTAAGGGCTTTAAATATGTGATCGAGTGATTTTGGATAATTACCCTCGTTAAAATAAGTTTTCGCAATATTATTATTTGCACTTGCAATAGTCGCTTTATTTTCTTGTTCCTCCCGTATTTTTAAATTTTTAAAATAATATTCTCTCGCTTTAGGATACTTTCCCAAATAATGATTTATTACGCCCAAATTATTATAACCACCTGCCTCACCTTTTAACCAATTTATTTTTAATGCCAACTGAATTATTTTTTGACCCTCCATTTCGGCACTGTCAAAAATAGAACTCATTAAATACGCCTTAAATAACCTAGACATAGTATTTACTTTATTGGTATCATCTTTAGCTGATACCAAAACAGTTTTAAGGGAATCAATTTTTCTGACTTTTACCTTTGCTGAAATTCCAGGTTGGGATTGAGCAAAGAATAGCACGGTATTAAGCATGAAAAAATAAGAAAGGAAAATTTTTCTCATACCGGTAAACTAAAATAACTACTTACCCTTTTTCTTGTCAATCAACTTATTCAGATTAGCTAAAGCAGCATCGAAATGAGGTTTATACTGAATGGCTAATTTATAATCTGCAATAGCATTATCGTAATCTTTACGCTCCTCAAAGCAAACACCGCGGGCAAAATAGGCATCGGCATATTGCGGATCGATGTTAATAGCCTCCGTAAAATTATTTTTAGCCTTTTCTAAATCCTTTGTAGATGAATATTCAATAGCACCTAAATTATACCAGGCATTTTTATTTTGCCTGTCCATTTGCAAGAGTTTATTATAGGTATCAACCGCTTGTTTTATCTTACCTGCATCCTGATAAAATTTGGCTATCATATAAACCACCTCAACACTTTTGGGGTTAATATGAAGTGCGTTATTAAAATATTCTAATGCTAACGGATTTTTTTTCATTGTTAAAACTCTCCCCGCCTCAACAAAAGCATCGTAATATTGGTTATCCTGTTCGCATGCGGTTTGAAAACTACTGAGGGCACGTGAAGAATCGCCGCTTTCTTTATAACACATTCCTTTTAAAAAATATCCTTTTGCTATTGACTCATCAATTTTAAGTGCTGTATTAATGTAAGTGATACTTTCCTGGTATTTTTTTACATAAAAATACAACTCAGCTAATTTTAAAAGTCCTTGGGTTGATGTGGGAATATTTTTTATACAACGCTCTAATATTTCTTTTGCCTGGCGGGTATGATTACTATAAAAATAAGCGTCGGTTAAAAAAAGATAGTAGGTATCTTTTAAACTATCAAGCTTAAGCGCCCGGTTTCCGTCGGCTATTCCGGCTTCAAAATCTTTTAGTCCAACATAAATTTGTCCGCGCTGTAAATACAAATCCGGGTTATTAGGGCTTGCCATCAACAAATTGTTAATACGTTTTAATTCCGGCGAATTATATTTAGCTATTGTAGAGTCGGTGGTTTGTTGGGTTTCCCCACTTTTGTTACCGCTGCCTGTGCAGTTGCTTAATAAAAGTCCGGCTAAAAGGCTTATGATTGAAATTCGTAGCATAGTTGCAAAGTACGTAATTATACTTTACACAAAATCAAATAGGGCTTATTTTTTCATTTTACTAAATCGTTTTAATTTATTATGTTTGTTTAAATTTTACCGCAATGAAAAATGGCTTATTTTATTTTTTGCTTCTCCTGACATTTACTCTTACAGCTAATCCGGGAGATACAACACACGTAAAATCACACAATCAGGTTACAGTTGTAACCGATCCAAATACAGGCGCTAACGGCTATAAAGCATGGGCTGTTTTTCCCTCCAATTCATTGTCTGTCAGAAAAGTTATAGCCACTCTTTCCTACAAATGCGCACCGGGTATGGCATGCGGGGCTTGGGATTACATTGATAATGTTTTTATTCGTCGTACCGGCGGTCAAAATCAGCCCTCAAAAAATATAGAGGCCGTACGATTTATTACTCCATACGGGAATCAATTTTCTAGTACGTGGACATTTAGCTGGCACATGGATATTACCGACTATGCCATGTTCTTACGCGACTCGGTTGAGATAGAATATATACACACCGGTTACGAAGGCACCAATGTTGGTTGGCAGGTAACAGTTGATTTTGCCTTTATTGAAGGAACTCCAATTGCCAATCAAATAAATTTTACACAATTATGGAATGGTAGTTTTATTTATGGTAATGCAACAAACTCCATCGAAAATTATTTAACTCCTGACACAATTCCTATTGATGCAGCTTGCAATTTTTCTAAACTACGGATTTTACATACGGGCCATGGAGCAGATGCAAATGATTGTTCTGAATTCTGTAATAAATACCGGACACTAAAAATAGATGGTAACATAATTAATACACGGGCAAGATGGCGACCTTGTGGTAATAATGCGCTTTTTCCACAGGGTGGTACCTGGGTATACGACCGTGGTAATTGGTGCCCGGGTAATATTGTTCAACCTGATTTTACCATGAGTACAAATTTAACTCCGGGCACTGATCATATTTTTGATATGGATATGCAACCTTATGTTGTTAGCAGTCCTTCTGCCAACGAAGTTATTAATGCACAGCTTTTTCAATATGCAACGCCTAACAACTCACTCGATGCATCAATAGAGGAAGTATATCAGCCATCACGCATAAACGAATACATCCGCCTTAATCCTATTTGTACAAATCCGCTAATTTTGGTAAGAAATAACGGAAGCGTTCCTTTAAATTCTGTTACAATTAAATATGGTTTAGCAGGCGCCGGTTTTCAATCGTATACATGGAACGGTGTTTTAAATTTTGGAGACACTACATCCATTACTTTACCCAATTTTATTTTACCTGCCACAACAACATCTAATGCCCTATTTAAATGTTATATTGAGTCTGTAAATTCGCAAGCAAACCAATATACATTTGATGATTCTGCCTCCGTAAAACTTACTTCGTTACCACCAGTATTGGATACAATTTTTATTATATTATTTCGCACAAATAATTATTTAGAAAATAGTTATTACTTAAATGATGCCTCAGGTAATACTGTATTCAGCAGAGTTTCTACAAATTTAACTCCTAACACAACATACTTTGATACGGTGCGCCTTCAACCGGGGTGTTACGATTTATCTATGTATGACACCGGCGGCGACGGACTTTCTTTTTGGGCAAATACAGCTCAAGGCTCAGGATTATATAGATTGAAAAAAGTTGGAGCCCCTACTTCGGTTTATTTTAAACTATTTGGGCTTGATTTTGGGAATTTCATAAAATATCAATTCACTGCAGTACCTCATACTTTTGCTGTTTCGGTTCCAAACATTGAATCGGTAAACACTTTTGAAATGAAAATTTTTCCTAACCCAACCGGAGATAAAACAACCCTTGAGTATATCTGTCCACAAAATACCAAGCCGGTGGTAAGTCTTATTGATGCTTTAGGTCGAATAGTTAAACAGGTTAACCTACCTGAAAACAACGATTTGTATGTTCTTGATCTAACTGACTTAAAGAGTGGCTTTTACTGGGTAAAACTGCAAACTGAGATGGGTAGCCTTATTAAAAAAATTATTAAGGAATAGTATATTGCACATATTTAAAAAAGTACTATCTTCGCATTCCTAAAAATTAAGAAAATGAAGAAAGAAATTCACCCTGAGAACTACAGATTTTGTGTGTTTAAAGATATATCTAATGAGCATGCTTTTTTAACACGCTCTTGCGCCGAAACTAAAGATACTATTACATGGGAAGATGGTAACGAATACCCTCTTTTAAAGATAGAGATTTCTAACACATCGCACCCTTTCTATACAGGTAAGCATATGCTTGTAGATACGGCAGGACGTGTAGATAAATTCCGTACACGTTACGCTAAGAAGAAGTAATTTTTTAAAATATTTACATAAAAAAAGTCCCGCTAAATTGGCGGGACTTTTTTATTTTATAAAATTTTATTTTTAAACTTTTAAACGTTGACCAATCCTTAAAACCTTGGTCTTCTTAATTCCGTTCATTTTACAAAGGGCTGCAACTGTAATATGGTTACGGCGTGCTATTCTATCAAGTGTGTCGCCATTACGAATAGAGATTGTTTTTCCATGGCTTTTTACATTTGCATAACGCGAAGTTGCGTGACTTTTAGAAACCTTATGGGCATGTATGCTGCGTAAGTTATATTTAGCCGCAAAGTCTTCTTTATAAATTACAAACGAGTTGTTTTTAACTTCTCCTTTTGTATAATCAATCAAATCCTCTGTATCAATTGCCTTTCCCAAAAAACGTATTTCAAAATGCAGATGGCTTCCGTAAGAACGGCCTGTGTTTCCGCCTAAGCCAATTGTCATTCCTGAAACAACCGATTCTTCGGGTTGCACTAAAATTTTAGAAAGATGGGCATAAACTGTTTCCAAACCATTATTGTGTCGTACTATAATAACATTGCCATAACCATGAATAAAGCGTGCTATACGCACTTTGCCGTCAAAAGCTGCTCCAACGGTATCTCCGGTAGTTAAGTTTAGGTCGGTGCCGTAATGTGGGCGCCTGCGTCTCCAGCCAAATTCTGAGGTAATTATGCCTTTAATCGGTATAGTAAAACCGCAATTCCATTCGTCGAGCAGGTAAACGACAGATGAGTCGCCTCCAAACTGTTGATTGAACAAATCGGGGTGACATGAAGCTGTATCCCAACTTCCGTATAGGTCATGCGACGGGAACATCAGTAAAGAATCAACATTATCGTAGGTAACCGAGGTGCTAACTGTTTGAGTAGTATCCTCTTTTTTGCGTTTTTTATCGTCGGAAACCTTTTTGTTTTTATCGCCTAAAGAAAGGGCAAATACCATAGACGGCGCTATTAAAGCAACGCATAAAATAGTATATATCAGGCCCTTTTTCATGATTTGAGTTATGCAAAAATATTTTTTTTAATGAGATATGCAACATGCCTTCCTATATAGGTTTACGTGTTTATGAACAGAAAGGTTACAAATGCCTGAAAACAGGGGCTTTGAAAGGATTTAGCTCTAGTGAAAAAAATAAATAAAAAATGTTAATTTTTTGACAAAAGCCTACTCCGATGTAGTTTTGGCCTTAAAAAGGGGGAATTTTGATTCTTGCTTATTTAGCAGTTTTTGTATGTTCTTTTTATGCGTAATGATTAAAAGAATGGAAACAATAATTGAAAAAGCAATCAAAGAAACAGGTTGCCCGGGAAAAAGTGTTAAAAGAATTACAGGAAAAGATAATCCGGCTGCCATTGATGAGAGAGAAACATACTGAGTAAATACTAAAACAACGAAGAAAACAATTAGGGCCAAACCTGCAATTTGCGGAACAATAGCTAAAGTAACACCTAATAATGTTGCAACGCCCTTACCGCCCCTAAACCCTGCAAAAACAGGGAATATATGGCCTAAAACAGCCGCAACACCTAAAGCTATTTGGTAATTTATAAAAGGGGTTGAATTAGTTTCAAAATCACTTATATAAGCAAGCATAACAGCAGCTACACCTTTTAAAATATCGATTATTAAAACGGGAATTCCTGCCTTTTTACCTAAAACTCTGATGGTATTGGTAGCGCCGGCATTACCGCTTCCAAATTCACGTACATCAATATCAAAAAAAGACTTACCCCACCACACCGAAGTAGGTATGGAACCAAGCAGATAAGCCAATAAAATGAAAACAGCCTCCAATAGGTTATTTAGCATAAGGCAAATATATGAAAATGATTTTTGTCACCCTTTTTTTACCCTTTTGTTATCAAAAAGTTATTAAACGATTAAGCCTAATTTAATCCCTTAAAATGGTCCGAAACCATGTTAACTATTTCATTTCCATAGGCTAATGAGGCAGTTGCAGCAGGAGATGGTGAGTTGATAACGTGGGCTGAACGATGACCGTACTCAATCTTAAAATCGTCTATCATCTCACCTTCGGGGGCTAATGCCATTGCACGAATGCCACATCGGGCAGCTACAATATCGTCAGATTCCAGGCTTGGTATCAGTTTTCTAAGTCGGTTTAAAAAGTACTTTTTAGAGAATGCTCCGCGGTATTCATCCAAACCAAAACGCCAATGTTTCTTAAAAAACTTCCAGGTTCCTATAAAGGTAAAGGCCTCCCAGGTATCTTTAAATGAAAAAGATGTTTTGCCGTAACCTTCGCGCTTAAAAACAAAGACTGCGTTTGGTCCGCACTCTACTCCTCCTTTTATCATGCGAGTAAAATGGACTCCCAAAAAAGGAAATTTAGGGTTTGGTACCGGGTATATAAGATTGCGGACTTTACTCATCCCCTTTTCAGTTAAATCAAAATAATCTCCGCGAAAGCCGACAATTTCTGCATCGCTCTTTTTGCCTTGCTTTTTAGATAACCTATCTGCCTGCAAACCTCCGCAGGTAATTACATAAGATGATGTGAAATTTCCGTTATTAGAAATAACTTCTACTTTATCCGTATGATTTATAAAATTTGTAACCGTGCATCCTGTTAAAACTTTTGACCCCGATTTATTTATTAACTCAACATATTTTTTTGCCACATCGGTATAATCAATAATACCTGTGCAAGGAACCCAGATACCCGAAATACCAATACAAGAAGGTTCAATTTCTTTTATGCGTTTGGCATCTATCATTTCTATTCCCTCAACGCCGTTTGCTACACCATTATTAAAAACTTTGCTCATGTGTGCCAGTTCGCTTTCGTGCGTAGCGACAATTATTTTTCCGCAAATGTCGTGCTGTATATTGTGTTTTTTTGCAAAGGCGACTAATTCCCTTCTTCCTTCCACACAATTTTTTGCTTTGTAAGAACCCGGTTTGTAGTAAATACCCGAATGAATAACTCCTGAGTTGTGGCCTGTTTGATGTGCGGCAACTTCCTTTTCCTTTTCAAGAACCAATATTTTTTTTGCAGGAAATTTTAAGCCGAGCTTATATGCTGTAGCAAGACCAACTATACCGCCCCCAACTATTATTACATCAAAATTATTTTGTGTCGACATAAATTTGGGTAAAGATACGCATTAGATGAATGAAATTGATAAATTTGAATTCTTAAAAAAAATATCCAATGAAAATTAAAATTGATTTTCTAATATTTGTATTATTAATAGTTTGCATTGATATAAACGGACAAACAAAATTCGAATCAATTCGTTTAGATAGTTTGTTGACCCTACTTACCGACAATAATAGATTTATGGGTTCAGTAACAATAAGTAAAAACGGAAATGCCATTTACGATAAAGCTTTCGGTTATTGTGATGTATCGAGTAAAAAACAAGCTGTGGTAAATTCCAAATATAGAATTGGTTCTATTACAAAAATGTTCACGTCGGTAATGATATTTCAATTAATTGAAGAGAAAAATTAACACTAGAGCAAAAACTTTCAGACTTTTATCCTGAAATACCCAACGCAAAACAAATTACAATCAGCAATCTTTTAAACCACAGAAGTGGAATTCATAATTTTACGGATAGCGCCTACCTAAGTTACAACACAAAACCAAAAACTCACAAAGAGATATTAGAAATACTAAAAGCCACCAAGCCAGAATTTAAACCCAACGAAAAAGCCGAGTACAGCAATTCTAATTATGTTTTGCTGGGTTATATTATTGAAAAAATAACTAAAAAAGACTATTCAATTAATCTACAGGAAAGGATTTGCATGAAAGCGGGATTAAAAAATACCTATTATGGAAGTAAAATAAATAACCTAAGCAACGAATGTAACTCCTACACATTTAACGGATCGCTTTGGGAACTTTCAACAGAAACCGATATGTCTATTCCACATGGAGCTGGAGCAATCGTTTCTTCAACTAAAGAGCTAAACACTTTTATTACTGCATTATTTAATATGAAATTAATAAGTAAGACTTCTTTAGACGAGATGACAAATACTACAGATCATTACGGAAAAGGAATATTCCCTATGCCCTTCTACGATAATACAAGCTATGGGCATACAGGAGGTATTGACGGCTTTAGCTCTGTGCTTTCTTATTTTCCGAAGGACAGTATTTCTGTGGCGTTTTGTTCTAACGGCATGAATTACAAAATGAACGATATTTTAATTGGCATTTTAAATATTTATTATGGGAAGGCTTATACTTTACCTGTATTTAAAACAATTAACCTAAGCATTGCTCAGTTAACAAAATACGAAGGTGTTTATTCTAAAAAAGATTTTCCATTAAAGATTACTATAAAAGTTACTGATAAGCAACTTACCGCGCAAGGAACAGGGCAAGGTGCTTTTCCTTTGGAAGCGGTTAATGAAAACGAATTTAAATTTGACGCTGCCGGAATTATAATTATTTTTTCTGCTGATGGTAAACTAAATTTAAAACAGGGCGGTGGAGATATTGAAATGAAGAAGGAGTAAAAATTAATTTTTTAATACTTCCTTCCGCATAAAAAAACTTTATTGGGTATTGTTACTGTTTGGTACCAAAGCGCATTGCCGGCAAGTTTAAAAGCGGCGCGGTCAAAGGTGGTGAGTTCATAAATTTCTCCATTGTAAAAAACACGTAAGCCTCCCTGTTGGTTTGTCCAGGCAAGCGTATTGTTATCAATCGCGTATTCATCGGGCATAAAATTTTCGAGTACAGTAATTTTTCCTTTGTTAAATACACGAAAATAACCGGGAGTATAATAAACCAAAATGCTATCGCTTATGTCATAAGTAATACTGTATGAAGAGCACAAATCGTAATTTTTACCGGCATAAAAAGCGTGCAAACCATCCTGGTCTTCGTAAGCAACCATTTCATCGGCGGTCTTGTAACTCTTTATAGGTATTTTTGAAATGTTATAGGTATTACCTTTATAAAATGCGCTTAAACTATTTGATGGTCCGCTTAAAAAGGCAACAATATTACTGCCCGTTTGGTAGTCAACCATAAAACCCGGACTAAGGGTAAATATTTTTTGTACACTTCCGTTCCAAAATATTTTAAAGTCGCGCTGGTTATTAATATAGGCAAGTGTATTATCTGAAGCCCGAAAATTTACAAGTGGATTTTGCTGCGTGTTATTTTCGAGCGTAAACATATCGTGATTATAGTAAACATAAAAAGCCCGATACGTGTTATCATAAAAAGCCACTAAACTATCCCCCACAGCATAGTCGCCCGGCCAAACAGAAAGTGTCTTGTTTCTTCCTCTGTCAAATACGCGCAACTGTCCCGCAATGACATAAAAAACCATGCTATGCATTACACGGTATTCATTTACAGGTCCATCATAAAGTGTTGTATCCTTACCTTTATAGTAGACTTTAAAACTTGCATTAAAATCAACATAGGCAACAGAATTGCCGCCAATTTGAAAAGATTTTGGTTTCTGATAATCAAGCGTAGTGGTTATTCCGTTATCAAATACGCTGAAATACCCCAGGTTATCTGTATATGCGATAACATTTTGGGAATAGATTTTTCCGAAGACAAGAAGAAAAAATATGAGACTAAATTTTTCACCAATACTGCGTAAATTTAAACCACATAGATACATAGGAAATTTGTTGTTATAAAAGTATTTCATAGGAAAATAAATTTCCTTACACATACTACGATTATGAAGCAAAGCTTCCCTCTTTGTGATACTATATTGCCTTCAATTACTATCAATACTATGTTTCTCATATGTTTGTATTCTCCATAAAGTTAATAATTATAACAATAGGA
>CAZZEI010000084.1:0-13749 GCA_964653165.1 uncultured Flavobacteriaceae bacterium
GGAAAGAAGTATCAACCAATGGCGACTGAGTGGAGAAAAAAGCCGTGGCCATATTTATTCCTGAAACAACAGCAGGCGTCCTGCTTTGAATAAGCAGCGCAGGAAGGATTTTGCTTAACGAGCCGGGATTCTTGCATGGAATGAGTCCGGCGCCATCCGTTTTCATCAATACCGTTCTGTCAAATTGCCGCTTCCCTGTAAAAATATATCCTCCGTCACTTGTTTGTCTTGCCGAACGGGATCCCATTGTGGCTACTCCATCCCACGTATACACGCGTGACCACTGCTGGTTCAGACCGGCATCTGTTTTTAAAAGTTGCGCCTGGTCACCGAACCCGCCATAACCACCCATGCCGGTAAAGAAAAAACCACCATCAGTAGTTTGCTTTACCATGTAACTTATATCAACACCCGGGGTTCCAAAAGTTTTAGTCCAAAGTGTATCGCCATTGACATCCGTTTTAACTAAAAAAACATCGTACGATGCAGTACTGTAAACAATACCTGTTATTACATATCCATTATCGTTTGTTTGTTGGGCATAATATGCATACTCACTAAAAGCTGTGCCATAATTTTTTGCCCAAGTAATATCACCAACAGGAGAAGTTTTAATTATATAAAAATCATAATTCCCAAAAGTATTTGTGTACCCGCCTATACAATATCCACCGTCACTAGTTTGCTCTATTGAAAAAAGATTGTCGTCTCCGGTATCCTTTATTTGCTTAGTCCATAAAGTATCGCCGTTCAAATCTGTTTTAACAATGTAAATATCCCAATCAGGACCTGTATTCATAAGGCAACCTAAAATATAACCGCCATCACTTGTTTGCTGAACAGATTGCCCGTATTCATCATTTATGCTGCCGTAAATTCTTGTCCATAAAGTATCGCCGTTTGCATCTGTTTTAACTAAATATGCGTCATATGACTGGGTAACTGTTGAACTGTCAGTTCCCGCAATAATATAACCGCCATCGCTCGTTTGTTGAGATGAATATGCCTGTGCGTTAAAGGAATTAACAGTATGAAACAATTTTTGAAACATTACTTGTGATTTTACACAGGCAAATGTTAAAAAACAAAGACTACTAAAAATTATGCGTCTCTTCATAAAAAAATGCTGACATCCAAATATAAAAAAACTATTGGAATAATTAAACCAGTCCTCTCGCTTTTAATTCAAGGTACTTGTTAATAGTATTGACCGACAGATTTTGCGGACTCGTATAAATACTTTGTATACCGCTCGCAGCAAGTTCTTTGGCTATGAGGCGTTTTTCAAGTTCAAATTTTTCTGCAATTGTTTTATAATAAATTTCGAAAGTGTTGCCTGCATTTTTATCCAACAGTTTTCTTAATTCTGTGTTTTCAAAAAATATAACTACCAATAAATGGCTTTTTGCCAGTTGACGCAAATATTTTAATTGTCTCTTTAAAGAACTTAGCGATTCGAAGTTTGTAAATAGCAAAAGCAGGCTACGCTGCGTTACCTGGTTTTTTACATGCAGGTAAAGCTTACTAAAATCACTTTCGCTGAAATTTGTTTCCTGATTATACAAAGCTTCAAGAATGCGCTTCATTTGAGAGTTTCTGCGCTCGGCCTTCACATGAGTATGTATTTTATGCGTAAAAGAAATTAATCCCGGCTTATCACTCTTAATATGAGCAATATTTGAAATCACAAGCGAGGCATTTATAGCATAATCTAAAAGCGACATTTGCTCGAAAGGCATTTTCATATTACGGCCCATATCAAGCAAACAATAAACAGGTTGCGATTTTTCATCCTGATATTTATTTACCATTAATTTATCGCGGCGTGCTGTTGCTTTCCAGTTTATAGTACGAATATCATCTCCGGCAACATATTCCTTTATCTGATCGAACTCTGTTGTTTGTCCTATGCGACGGATTTTTTTAATACCGCCACTCATTAATTTATTATGAATTGCAAGCAACTCGTATTTACGCATTTGTATAAAAGATGGGTAAACAGGCAGCATTGCATTTTGCTCGAATGAAAATCTTCGCTCAATTAATTTTAAAACAGAAGAAACGAAAACACGTAAAGCACCAAAATGATATTCTCCACGCTCAACAGGTCTTAAAGAATAACGTATAAAACTTTCCTTACCACTCTCAAGAGCAATTTTCCTTTCAAAATCGCGAATTTGAAACTGAATTGGTAATTCATCAACTAAAGTAATATTTACCTTAAATAAATAATTGTTTTCTATATGAATACTGACAACATTATCGTCGCCATTACTAAGTTTTACTGCCGAAATACGTTTGGCATTTACACCGGCTATGTTAACAAAGAGAATAACAGTGTCTGCTATTATAGTAAGTAAAAATAAAAGGAGTAAAATATTTGCGAGATGATAAAAGAAAATATTTATAAACCCGAGCAAGTATACAAACACCAACGCAGTTACAAGTGAGTACGTTCTGGTAGTAAAATATATTTCGGGTATTTTTAATTTCATATTTATTTTAAATCAACAGGAAGTTCTTTCAGTTTTCTTCCGTTTTCGTAGGCATAAACTGTATACTTTCCTTTAGGGGCATTGTTAGTACGCCAGTCAAGGTTATACGTATGACTTCCTCTTTGCACAGAACTACCAACAGAAAAAGATTTTACTATAGTCCCTTTAGCATCTCTTATATTTACAATAACAACTGAGAAATCACTTATGTAATAATCAAAATTACCCGTTACTCTTTCCGGCTCTCCAGAAAATAACTGATTCTTCACCTTCTTATAGTAAATATTATACCAAGGGCTTACAATACCTTTTAGTTTGGCTAAAAACTTACGCAGCTTACTTACTTCTTCAGTGCCGTCATCCAATACGGATGATATTTCATTGTTATCAGAGATACACCAAACTGCATTTTGAATTGAATTATCTTTTAGTTTAGCTGTATTAAGGTACCTTCCCAAATCATACAAATTTTTATCTGCTAATTGCCCTACAAAAAATATTGATTTAGCTAGCGGCGATCCGTTATGTGCCTGACAACAAAAACCGGTAACATCAACCGATTTTTCCTGATTAGGCAGGAGAATAACAAATAAATCTTTTACAACTAAGATATCCTGTTGTGTAGAGTCTTTCGAATCAAGCCTTCTCCCCGCTTCAATATATACCATTAAAGAATCCTGGTACTGACTTTTTATTTTCATGCTTATACAATGTCCCTGATAACCTCCTTTACCCGAAATATCAAGTTTAATGAATTTACCGTTAAAGGCTTTTTCAACTGAAACTGTATCCTTTTTTGCAAAGGCATTACTTGCAAGCAATATTGCTAAAGCAAATACTATGTATGTTTTTGTTTTCATATGGTATAACGCATGGACATTACTTATTATTATAAATTTAACCCTCTTTTCGACTTCGCTCGAAGTGACAAAAAGTTAACTACCTCGGTATTTCAATTTTCTCAATTACCATATTAATTACATCCGTAATATGTACTCCTTCCATTTCCTTTTCGGGAGTAAGTATTAAGCGATGTTTAAGGACATGAGGTGTTACATATTTAATATCATCAGGCGAAATAAAATCCCTGCTTCGTATTGTAGCACAAGCTTTTGAGGCATTCATTATGGCTAAAGAAGCACGCGGTGATGCACCCAATAAAATTGCGTTATGACTGCGCGTTTCATGCACAATTTGTGCAATGTAGCTAATCAGATTTTCTTCAACATGAACTTGTTGTACAATACTTCGAAGTTTATCAATTTCCTGCGGACTCAAAAAGTTTTTTACAGTTTCAAAATCTACTTTGTTTTTATTTGCATGAAAGGTTTTAAGAATTTGCTTTTCTTCTTCCAGATTTGGATACATAACTTCTACTTTAAATAAAAATCTGTCCAACTGTGCTTCCGGTAAACGATAAGTTCCCTCCTGCTCTATCGGGTTTTGTGTTGCCATTACCATAAATGGTTTATCGAGAATATGTGTTGTTCCGTCAACTGTAATTTGTCTTTCTTCCATTGCTTCGAACAATGCAGCTTGTGTTTTGGCAGGGGCGCGATTGATTTCATCCGTAAGCACAATGTTAGCAAACACGGGTCCGCGTTTAAAATCAAAATCTCCGCTCTTTGCATTATAAACCATTGTCCCAATGATATCAGAAGGCATCAAATCAGGTGTAAATTGAATTCGTTTAAACTTTGCATTGATTGTTCGCGCAAGTAATTTTGCAATCAGCGTTTTAGCCACGCCGGGTACACCCTCAAGCAGTACATGCCCATCGGCTAACAAGGCAATTAATAATAAATCAATTGTTTGATGCTGGCCAATAATATATTTTCCAATTTCAAATTTAAGGGCATCGGTAGTTTGTTTAATGCCTCCCAAGTCAATTCTTGTTTCAAATGGTTCCATAATCAGCGTTTGTTTAGTTTGTGAAAATTTTCAATAGATGTATTCAGTTCAATTAATTCCTGTTCGGTTATAGAGCCCTGTTGCAAAACCATTCCAATTATCAAAAATAGTTTTTTTATTTCATCAAGGGGAATGGTTGACAGTTTTGAAATACGCGACACGCTTTCTTCATCCATTCTTCGGTTTGATACTAAAAATTTATTGCGCAAAAATTCATAAAAAGAATTTATTTTTTCTTCGGCTATAATTTTGTGATTTTTACTGTTGTAATACACACTTCCCACAACCTCTACAAATTGAAGCGTTGTATTAGGTAAAGGTTCCACAATTTGTATTGCACGTTGGCGACGTTTCACGGCGAATATCATAAAAATTATAAGCGAAATAAATGTGAGCAAGTAAGCAGTGTAAAGAGAATCATTACTAAAAATAAACTGCAACTCGCTTCCGCGATTTACGTTACTTCCTTTGTAGTATTCATCCCACCAAATCTGTTCGGCATCAATATAACTTAGCGTTTTATAAGCAAACTCACGACTTGGGTTATTAACAACAAAATAATTAGTATAAATATCCGGAACTGAGATAAAATAAAAATTTCCCATTCCCCACGATGCCTTAAGAAAAACTGCTGCTGAATCTCTTTCTTTTGCAAGGACAGTTACCATTGAGGTATCAAACAAATCAAAAAAAGCATTATCAAAACCCTTTTTGTAAGTATAATTCTCCTTTGATCTTAACATTGAATTAGAAAAATTGAAGTTATATGTTTTTGTACTATCGCCATAAAAATCAAAATTGTATCCACTCGAGGTTCTTATCTTAAACGTATCGGCAATACTATTATCATAAAAACTACTTGAAGCAAACAAAACATCATTACCCTTTTCAACAAACTGCATTAAATATTTTGAGTCGAGCTTTGAAAAAGATAAATTTTTATTTATAAAAATATAAGCTGATTTCTTGCCGGACGGATTCAAAAGCACGTTAAACGGAGTTTGCTTTTGCTTCTTGATTTTACTCTTATAAATATCTTCATCCAACAATCTAAAAAAAGCATTGCATCCAAATGGTATTTTGTCGTTTTTTGAATAGGTTCTGCGCCAGTCAACCTGTTTAGGCGTACTATATTCAAACCATACGAGTAGCGCAAACGTGAGCAACAGAAAAAAATAATGTTTGTTATTTCCTTTAAACATTTAAATTGCCGTTAAATTTTTCTATTTCACTTTTATATTTAACATACAGATTTTCGCCCGCCTTCATCTCGCCATACCAAACATATTCAAACACATAACTTAATTTATTAAAATTTTCTCGAAGGTTCAGGTTTTGCAATTCATACTCATAATCAATATTGGTTTTAGAAGGTTGCCAGGCAATTTTTTTATTTTGATTAAGGCTTTGCAATGCTTTTATAAAACACCATCTCACTGCTAAACGATAATTACCATTGGCAAGAGCTTCTTCGATAAGTTTATCGAGATTTATAGATTCAATATCATCGGGTAAATCGGTAAACGCAGCACCCGACAGTTTTTTTGCATCTCCTCTTAAAAGACCGCGGAATTTTGATTTTAAAATGATAAAAATTACGCCGGCAATAAACAAACCTATAAACGTCCATTTAATAATTTGCCAAGCCCTTTCCCCACTTTCAAAACTCATTTTACCGAAAATGTTTTCCATGAGCCAATCAATAAAAGCCTTCAGCCAGTTTTTTTGGTCTTTAGCATCTTCATGGTATTTAAAATCTTTATCGGCAAAAATTTCCTTTTCCTTTTGAGCGGTTGCTTTTTTAACAGAGGAAATAGCAGACGTATCATATTGTACACTACTTTTCTTGTCCGCAGGAAAAACCTGCGTCGAAAAAAATAAAAACAATATGATTAATACATTCTTCAGGAAAATTTATTTTATATCAAATTCATCAATACGACTCATAAGTCCGGTACCCTCTTTTTGCTCTTCGTGATTATGAAAATTAAAAACACAGAATGTTGCAGAAATTGGAATTATAATGAGCATTTGTCCAACCAGAGAAATAGCACCAAATATTAAATACATGATAGAACTATCGGATGAACCGCTTTCAGGACTAACGGCTCGTGTAAACATTTTTGTCATATTTAATATTGTTAAAGGCAAACTAAATAGCCCCGATATAGTGGCTAAAGCAACGCCAACAGCAAACATGAGGAGCCATGTCCACCAAAAATTGCCGCGTAAATAATGAATTGCTTTTTTAATTGCTACTGTAATTAAAACTTCATCGCGTATTACTATATAATTAGCAATGTTAGTTACATATAATACAACAGGTAATATTATTAAGCAACCAATTACCAAAGCAATGCCAACAAGAATATTTAATACCGGAATCATAAACAGTACAGCAAAAATTCCTGCCACCAGAGCGCCTCCTACAACAACAATTAGTGTTAATAGCAGCATATTGTAAAAAAGCCTCCAACTGGCAGCTGCCAAAAACGGTGAAATACTGCTTTTTTCTATTGGTAATTCCTCAACTGTAGCTATATTATACGATTTAAAAAACAAACAAACACAGGCTGTAGTTACTAATGAGGTTAAAATATAAATAAGAAGAAATATACTTAAGGTGCCAATAAAATTTGCTGATAGCAAGCCGGCATTAGAACCAAAAAAGTTAGAAGAAAATAAACTACTTGTAACCAATTTAGTTTGCAGCGATTGCATATACCCTGAAAGTAATCCGGTCATAATTATAAATGGTCCGGCCAACAATAAAATAATACCGAAAAACGATTTGTAATTTATGCGTAGAAATGCAATTCCGTCGTTAAATAAAGCCCCGAAGTCGCGTACTTTGTTCAGTTCAATTTTTTCCATATTGTAAATTTTGATTGGTTATTTTTCGTGAAAGATAGATGGGATACAAAACAAAATACCACAAAACAAAACCTAAAGAACCTAAAATAATAAATAAGCTAAGCCATAAAGGCATATTGGTGTAACGGGTTACAAAACTTTCTAAAAAACCAGCGACAATAAAAATAGGTACCACTCCTACAATAATTTTAAGACTGTTTTTTGCACCAATTTTAAAAGACTCGATGCGTTTATAGGTTCCGGGATACAATAAACTGTTACCTAAAACAAAACCTGCACCTCCCGCTAATATTATTGCCGAAATTTCGAAAGAGCCATGTATCCAAACTACTAAAAGTGATTTACCAAGTAAATGATAGCGCCAGAAAAAACCATGGAAGGCACCAAGCATTACCCCATTGCGGAATAATTCGTAGCCAGCCCCGAAAGAAAAAAGTAAACCCATTGCAAACACTCTGAACGAAACAAAAATGTTATTAATTGTAATCATAAAAAACATAGCGCCTTGTTCACTTTCGCCATAAATACCTAATGGATTTCCGTTTCGTATGCGCTGTATGGTTTCATCTACATACCCATCGCCAATAATAAAGCGGACAAAATTTTCATCATACATTTCAGATACTAGTCCAAGTATTCCGGAAATAGTAAAAATTGCAAATGATAAATACAATTGTTTTTGGTGTATAGCCATGCTAAGAGGCACTTCTGTTTTCCAGAATGATAAAATTCGTCCGCGGTTTTCTTTTTTGTTTTTATAAATTTCCTGATGCGCCTTAGCGGCAAGTCCGTTAAGATATTGTGTGGTTTTAGATTTTGGATAATTAGTGCGGGAATAACTCAGGTCGTCGGTAACTTCAACAAACAAACCGGCCAATTCGCGCGGGTTAGCATGCTTTTCTTTAAGAAGTTTTTCAAAATCTTCCCACTTACCCGAACGGTCTTTTAAAAAAGTAATTTCCTTCACAAACTAAATCTAATGCTAATATCCTATTTTTTTCGAGAATACAGAAAGAATTTTAAACAGCATACAAAAATCGAATTAAGAAGAATAGAACATTTGAATTATGATTGTAGAAGTAAAGAAACAGCCAAATTATAGCATTCTACTTTTTTAGTTCGCTATTCGCCGTTCAATTGTACAATTATTCTATTGTTCATTGTATTAAATGGGTAGTTTATAAAAAACAGTTAAGTTTCAGTACATTTGCCCATATATTATATTACCTTGGAATCAGTATCCATACATACCACCCAAAACGTAGTAATAGATTATGTGCCGGCAGGACTTGGAAACCGAATATTGGCGGCTCTTTTGGATTCAGCCTTTAAAGCGGCCTACGTTATTACAGTGCTTATTATTTTACTTTCAACAAAAGCTTTTGATATAAAAGGCCAGACAGCCATTGTATTATTGATGGTATGCGTTTTTTTGCCTTTGTTGTTTTACGATTTGCTTTTTGAAATTTTTATGCAGGGGCAATCGATTGGAAAAAAAATAATTAAAATAAAAGTAGTTAAGTTAGACGGTACGCAGCCCTCTGTTTCTTCTTATTTTTTACGTTGGCTTATTCGTATTTTTGAAATTGATTTGATTTACGGTATGATTGCCATTATATCAATTGCAGCGAGTAAAAACAAACAACGCCTTGGCGATATGGCCGCAGGAACAACTGTAATTTTGGTAAGACCGGCGGTTACTTTAAAAGACACCATTTTACAAACTGTGCAAAAACCCGAATACAAAATTGTTTTTAATCAAGTAGTAAATCTGGAAGAAAAAGATATTGAGATAATGAAAGAGGTGTATGAGTTTTATATGAAAACAAATAATACTGAAGCACTTTCAAAACTTACCGAAAAAGTAAAACTTAAAGCGGGTATACAAACTACCATGAAAGACGGTGAACTGATTTCTACTTTAATGAAAGATTACAATCATTATAAGTTTGAGGAGTAGTACAAACGGGGCAATATTACATCAATAATAATAGCCAATATATTAGCTAAAATGACAAAATTTGGAGTAGATAAAAAGCCGTACGATTTTTTAGAAGAGCTTGCTTTAAAACATAAAACAATAAGAAAGCAAATAGGCTTATCACAAAGTCAATTAGCGCAACGATCCGGAGTTTCATTAGGAAGCATTAAGCGCTTTGAACTAACAGGGCAAATTTCTTTACAATCTTTATTAAAACTAGCGCAAATTTTAAATCGTTTAAATGATTTTGAATTGCTTTTAAAACCAACTGAAAATTTAAAAGAAATTGAAAAGTTATCCAGCAATAAAACCAGAATATAATGCTACACGTAAAAAAAATAATTGTCTCTATTCAATTTAATGAAGAAGAAATTGAACTGGGAGAATTAGTGAACGACGATAAAAAAATTTATTTCAAATACTATGTCAGCTTTATAAAAAGAGGTTTAGAAATTTCTCCTTTTAAATTAAAATTAAATGATTCGCTGCAAACATCTGAGCAAATTCCTTTTGATGGTTTATTTGGTGTCTTTGCCGATTCATTGCCAGATGGATGGGGAAAATTATTAGTTGACAGAACTTTAGCCGCAAGAGGAATTGCAATAAATGAAACTACCATGCTTGATCGTTTGGCTTATGTTGGTACCAATGGAATGGGCGCTTTAATTTACAGACCAGAAATAGAACTCAATTTACAAAGTGTAAATCTTCAGCATAATGTGGACTAAAGTTACTTAAAAATAAGATAGTGTTTCCAAAAAGTATTAACTTTAAATAACATGGAAACAATGAAAAAACAAACCACAGAAAACTTCATTAAAGAAGTAAGAAGAAAAACAAGAAGAACATTCAGCGCAGAACAGAAAATCGCTATTGTAATGGAATCCCTAAGGGCTGAGACATCAGTAGCAGAACTCTGTAGAAAGCACTCCATCTTTGAAGCTCAGTTCTACAAATGGAATAAAGAGTTTCTCGAAGCCGGTAAAAAACGTTTATCAGGAGATACCGTAAGAGAAGCTACAAGCGATGAAGTAACAGATCTCAGGAAAGAAAACCTGCGTTTAAAAGAAACGGTAGCTGATCTTGTACTTCGGTACGACATTGTAAAAAAAAGCTTGAACATGCTGGAGGAACTGTAAAATTCAAAAAGTATATGAGATTTACAGCATCCGAAAAAGAAGAAATCATTCACTTGGTAGTTCGCTCAGACATTGGAGTGAATAGAACCCTGCCTGAAATAGGTTTAAATAAAAGCACTTTTTACAACTGGTATAAAGTTTATTCAGATAACGGTATAGATGGATTAGAGCCGAGTAAAAGAACGTCAAACAGGCAATGGAACAGTATACCGCAGGAACAGAAAAATCTCGTTGTACAGGTTGCGTTGGAGCATCCGCATCTTTCATCCAGGGAGCTCGCTTACAAACTAACAGACGAGCAGCAGATTTTTATTTCTGAATCCAGCGTGTACCGTATTTTAAAAGCAAGAGGATTGATTACTGCACCTGCACACATTTTTCTTTCTGCGGGAGATGAGTTTACCAATAAGACCGGCTTTATTCATCAAATGTGGCAAACCGATTTTACTTACTTTAAAATATTGGGTTGGGGTTGGTATTATCTGAGTACCATTTTAGATGATTACAGCAGGTATATTGTTCATTGGGAACTTTGCTCCGGAATGAAAACAGAAGATGTAAAAAGAACCGTTGACAGAGCTATTGTGAAAGCAAGAATTAAAACCAAACAACGCCCACGATTATTATCTGATAATGGTTCTTGTTATATTTCTTCTGAGCTTGAAAATTACTTGAAAGAAAATTATAACATGGATCAGGTACACGGCAGGCCCATGCATCCGCAGACACAGAGAAAAATCGAACGCTACCATCGTTTCATAGAAAAATTTAGGAAGGAATAAATTACTTTTATTAAACCTTCACTCCTATCACTAATACATCATCAATCTGCTCATAATCCCCTTTCCATGTTTCAAATGTTTTTTTAATTTCTTGTTTTTGTTCTAGTAATGGTTTGTCTGCAACAGAAAGTAATAATTTTTTAAAATTTTTTGTCATTAATTTTTTTCCTGTTTCTCCCCCAAATTGATCGGCATAGCCATCCGTTAAAAGATAAAAAATATCTCCTAAAACATAATCGATATCATTATTTTTGAATTCAAAATCCTCAGGAGTAAAGCCCCCAATGGCTGATTTGGTAGGAGGATATTCCGTGAGTTCGCCTTTTGATATTTTATATAATACTCTGTTAGCTCCAGCATATTGTAATTTTTTATTTTTAAAATCAAACGCACACAAAACAATATCCATTCCATCACGCGATTTGGAATCTGTATCATTTTGTTTTAAAGCTGCTTTCACTCCCTTGTTTAATTCAGATAAAATTTCAGAAGGCTGCACCAGTTTTTTTTCTTGAATAGCAAAATTTAATTTGTCGTTGCCAATCATACTCATAAATGCTCCCGGAACGCCATGACCTGTACAGTCAGCGGCTGCAACAAAATGAAGATCGTTTACTTTTTTGAACCAATAAAAATCTCCACTCACAATGTCTTTTGGTTTAAACAACACGAAGGATTGAGGAAATATTTCGTGAATCTCCGAATCACTAGGCAACATGGCATGCTGAATTGTTTTAGCATATTCTATACTATCCGTAATTTCTTTTTTCTGATACTCAATCAAATTATTTTTTGATTGCAAATCTTGATTCTTATTTAAGATTTCTATTTTTTGTTGTCCGAGTAATTCATTTGCTCGTTGTTTTTCTCTGTATCTTTTATAAGTTAAAAATGCCAATATAAGTACTAACAACAAACCAGCAAAAATGGAATAATTCACAATTCGCTGTCGAGTGATTAGTTCGTTTTGAATTTCTTGGTTTTTAGTAAGCAACTCAATTGCCTTTTGCTTTTTTTCTGTGTCGTATTGCGTTTGAAGCTCCTGAAGTTGTTTTGTGCTTGATTCTATTTGCATTGAATCTTTTAAATCGACAAATTTATTTTGATATTGATAGGCCTTTTCAAAATCTTTTGTTTCAAAATAGATTAACGAAAGCATCATGTAAATATCCTTTTTACTTTCCAATGCATTAAGTTCGTTGGCTAATTCAAGTGCTAACAATTCATATTCAATTGCCTTCGGATAGTTTTTCTTTGCTTTATATATTTCTCCGATACTCGTGTAAGAAGCTATAATGCCTTGTTTGTTATCTACTTCCTTGCTAATTTCGGCTCCCAAAAGTTGGTATTCGAGTGCAAGTTCATATTGTTTTGTATTAAAAAACAATAAGCCGATTTGTGAATATGTAAACTGCAAGCCATATTGGTCGCCAATTTCTTTTTGAATGGCAATTGCCTCTTTCAAATCACTAGCAGCCTCATTGTATTTAAATAATGATTGTTTACAAGTGGATTCTAAAATATAGGCATATGCAATACCATTTTTATCATTAATTTTTATTCTTCCTTCTCTACTCTTAATAGCATATTCTATTCCTAGCTGATATTTTTTTTCAGAATAATAAGTTCTACCAATATTATAATAACACATTGCTGCTCCATAAACATCATTCAACTCTTCATATATTTTTACAGCTTTAAATAAATATTCAGCAGCCTTTCCGTATTCTCCTTTTAAATTATAAATGTTTCCTAAATTGACATATGAATCAGCTAAAGGTTTTTTATCTTTTAATTTTGATCGCAAATTTAAAGCTGTTTCTTGGTAGATAATTGCAGAATCAAACTGAGAATTTTCAGTAAATATGTTTGCAAGATTATTATAACAACTTGCCATACCCTTAATGCTGTTTGCCGATTTGTGAGCATCTAATCCTTTTTCAAAATACAATCTAGCCTCTTTGTTATCGTGAACCATTAATTTAAGTGCTCCTAATAAATTATAAGCCCAGCCTTCTGTTCTTCTATATCCTGTTTTTAATGAAAGGCTTAATGATTCTTCGCCAAGATTTTTCGCTTTTTCTAGATCAGTAAATTTACACTCCCAGCCTATTTGCCAGAACAAGCTAGCTCGTGTTGTATCATGACTTGCTTTTGAAAGAAGATTTTGAAGGCTATCGGTTTTAGATGTTTGAGAAAAAGTGTTGATAGTAATAAACACCAAAAAAAAACAAAAAACATTATTGGTTGTTTTTTTCATCGAAAATTTGCTTAGTCAAAAATACAAAAAAATCTCCCTCGAATGCTCGAGAGAGATTTTCCATTTGGTTATTGTGCCAATTGTTCTAGGCATTATTTTACTTAATGAAGTATTGAGCCAAATTAGTAAATAATAGGTAACTAGTGCCTAGTTTTAAGAACCTTGCCTTTGATTTATTTATGTATAGAAAGCCTTCTTCATTTAGGGAGCTGTTTTATTGCGTTTTGAGTGTGGTTTTTGTGCAAATTTTGGGCAAATAAAAAGGGGTTCCATTTCTGAAACCCCTTTTTCATTGTGGGAGTTGAGG
>CAZZEI010000085.1:0-13739 GCA_964653165.1 uncultured Flavobacteriaceae bacterium
ATTTATTGCTAAATGATATAAACAAAGCAAGTTTATATTTCAATAAATCACTTCGATTGGTGAAACCAACCGGCAATAAAATTTGGATTAGAGACGCCTACTCTAATTTATATACCCTAAATTTTAAACAAAATAAATATAAGGAAGCGCTTGAAAACTATAGCCTCTTTAATATTTACAATGATAGCTTGAGAAATAATCAGTATATGATTAAAACCATGCAGTCTCAAATGCAATTTAATTTTACCAAAAAACAAATTGCAGATAGCACCAAAACAGCAGAAGAAAAAAAAATAATAACTGCTGAATTAAAAAGCAAACAGTATAAGCGTTATGGTCTGTATGGCGGATTACTGTTGGTTCTAGCTTTTTCAGTTTTTATTTTCAGGCAGTTTAAAAACAGTCAGAAACAAAGAAAATTAATTGAAATCAAAGAAAGGGAAACTGCAGAGCAAAAAAGATTGGTAGAAGAAAAAAACAAAGAAGTGCTCGATAGTATCTATTATGCAAGAAGAATACAACGAAGTTTGTTGCCTACAGAAAAATATATTGAAAGTAAATTGAAAATATTACTAAAAAGTTAATTACATGAGGGGTAGTTTACTTGTTTTATTTCTTTTTGTTTGCTCTGGTATTTTTAGACAAAATAAAAAACTTGATTCTCTTTGGAAAGTTTATAATACCAAAGCTCAAGCTGATACTAACCGTTTAAAAGCTATACATAATATTGCTTGGAGTTATGTTGATGCTAATCCGGATACTGCAATTATTTTAGCAGAAAAAGAACTCGATTTAGCGTATTATTTCCCGGGATAATTCCTTTTGGATTAAAGGCTAAATTTTTTCCTGCGAAAGCTATACTTTCTGTACTTCCCGGAAATTCAACTGCCATGTAAGCACTGTACATTGCCTTGCCCGGTAAAAAAATTGCGCTGTCAATTGCAATAATATATCTGGTGGTGCCAATTTCTTTTACTATACCAAACGGAAGAACAGAAGTGCTATCCACATTTGAATTTCCGGCGTAATTATTTATCGATTTTACTTTCTCGACAACAGCCATTGTTTCGTTGTAGAGTTGTTCTGAAGAATAATTTGGTTGTGTTTGTGCTAAAGAAATACAAGCAAATTCCGGCATGGTAAAAATTATCAAAAAAATATTTACCGCGCTTTTAAAACACATCTCTATCCTACAAAATTTGAGAGACGGAAAGTAGAAAAATTGCATGAAAACGAAAAATTATTTGAGGCCTATTTACCCCTTCTTTTAAAATGCTCTATACAAAGCAGGGATTTTCAAAGTTTTTGATTTTTTAGAGAGCCATCAATTTGTTAAAATATTGATTATCAATGCTTTTTTTGGCAGATACACGCAGGTCTCACTTTTATCGTCTATGGCTATTCGCTTTTACGCACAAATTCCATCGGATACCGATTGTACCTACTATTTGAAATACTGGAATTATTTGGAATCTGATTCCAAATAATTCCGTATCTTTGAGTTATGGTACAAAGAGTGGCAAAAGATAAATTAAAAGATTTAGCTTCTAAATTTAAAGCTGTAGCAGTTACGGGTGCTCGTCAATCAGGCAAAACAACTTTGGTAAAACAAGTGTTTAAGGATAAACCATACCTTTCATTAGAAAATCCGGAGACACGCAATTTTGCTTTAGAAGATCCTCGTGGTTTTTTAGAATCGTATCCAAACGGAGCGATTTTAGATGAAGTGCAGCGTGCCCCTGAATTGTTTTCTTATTTACAGGAAATCTTAGATAATTCTAAAACCAAAGGGTTATTTATACTTTCGGGTTCGAACAATTTTTTATTACAGCAATCTATTTCTCAAACACTGGCGGGAAGAGTGGGTTATTTAAATTTACTTCCCTTTTCAATTACAGAGCTAAATAGAGCAAAATTATTACCGACAAATGATGATGCATTAATGCTTAAAGGTTTTTATCCACCAATATACGACCAGCGTATTCCGCCTGCTGATTGGTGTCCTAATTATATTCGTACCTATATTGAAAGAGACGTACGACAACTAAAAAACATTACAGATCTTATCGTTTTTGAACGCTTTGTTAAACTGCTTGCCGGTCGTACCGGACAAGAGTTAAACAGCAGTGCCTTAGCAGTTGAAACCGGAGTAGATGTAAAAACCATACAATCATGGATTGGTATTTTAGAAAGCAGTTTTATTATTTATTTGCTGAAACCACATCATAAAAATTTTAATAAGACAATCGTAAAGCGTCCGAAAATTTATTTTTACGATACGGCTTTAATTTGTTTTTTGATTGGAATTCAAACCACAAAGCAATTAAACACACATCCTACAAGAGGTTTTATTTTTGAAAGCATGGTACTTACAGAGTTGATAAAAAAGAGAACCAATGCCGGTTTGCCAATAAATTTATTTTACTGGAGAGATAAGACTGGACACGAAATTGATGTTATAGTTGATCTAGCCGGTAAATTATTACCCATAGAAATTAAATCGGGAAAAACTGTAAGCAGTGAATTTTTTAAAAACTTAGATTATTGGTGCAAGTTAAGCGGCGCGAAAAAATCTATTCTATTATACAGCGGAAACCAAAGTCAGAAAAGAAGTACTGGAAAAGAAATTTTAAACTGGCGAAGTCTGATTGATCATGAAATGTAGCAAAGCTATTTTAAAAAATCTGCCCAATAAAATAGCTCAACAAAGCAGGCTTTAAGGCAAGGGTAAAAACCAATCCAAATAAAGCGCCAAAAAAATGGGCGTTGTGGCCAATGTTATCGCCACCTCGCTTTGCCATGTACCAGCTGTAGGTTAAAAATAAAATGCCGAATATCCAGGCGGGTATAGCAATTGGTATAAACATTAAATACAAACCCATTGTTGGGTGAATTAAAATTGCACTAAACACAACAGCATTTACTGCGCCACTTGCTCCAACCGATGAGTATGCCGTATTATTACGTTGTTTAAAAAACTCAAAAACTGAAGAGAAAAAAATTCCACCCACATAAAGCAAAATATAATAGAAAACGGCTTTTTCACCAAACAAAATAGGAAAAGCCTCCTCCTCTATTTTTTGTCCGAACATATAAAGTGCAAACATATTAAAACCAAGGTGCGCATAATCGCCATGCAAAAAAGCGTGGGTAAAAATGCGGTAATATTGCTTGTAATGAAAAGCTGCATACGGACTAAATAAATATTTATTGAAAACAGCAGCGTTATTAAAGGCCAGCAAAGAAAAAATAACGCATGCCACTATAATGCTGGTTGTAATCATTGCCAATAATTTCGGTAAAAGTATAGTTTTAAACCATAGTATCTGTTTGATTTTTAAAGTATAACAACGATTTTCACCTATAACAACCCATATTCCTCAAAAATTACCATTCTTCACAAACAGGAGTTATTAACCCCTAACATATTGAAAAACAAAATTTTGTATTCAAACTAAAAGGCTTAGTTTTGTCAACACTAAACCTATTTAGATGAAAAAGGATAAATTATTTTTCTCGCTGTGTTTATCAATATTAATTTCTGCAAGCACTTTTGCTTCTCTTCCGGGTGAAGGAGGGTTGGAATTAATTGATTTTACTGTTATCCAAAACCTGAATAAAATTGATATTAAATGGAGCACGTCTGCAATCAAAACAGGAGGGCCGTATTTTTGTATTGAAAAAAGTAAAGACGGAAAAAACTATACAAAGGTTGTTGATTTGCCTGCTGTAGAAGGAGCATATAGTTATTCTGATTATTTTGAAACCGATTATCAACCCTATCCCGGAGTTTCTTATTACAGAATAAAGCAAGTAGACCCGGTCGGCAATTTCAGGTATTCTCAAATAGTAACACTTAAAATCAGTGAGGAGACAAAAATTGATGCCTACGAAGCGGTTTCAAATGTTGATGGGGAATCTTTATTGAAAGAAATAAAAGCTGAAGACACTGAAGTCTTATTAATTGTTCGCGACAAAAACGGTGACGATTATTATTCAAAAGCTACCATAAGCTCAGATGACAATAAAACTAGCACATTAAATTTATCTGCCCCTGTTACTTCAGGAACATATCAGGTTATCGGTTCTTCAAGCGAAAAACTGAATAGCCAAAACGTGTTCGTTAAATAGGCACCCTCTGCTTTCAAAAAAATGATATTTTTACAACTCAAAATCTGGCTGTAGCACAGTTGGCAGTGTACTAGCATGGGGTGCTAGGGGTCGCAAGTTCGAGTCTTGTCAGCCCGACTAAATTTAAAAGCAAGCCTCTTTTATTATGGAAACTATAGGAAAAAATCAGGCATTTGAAGAGATTGAGATAGTAGATATTTCGAGCGAAGGGCATGGCGTTGCCAAAGTAAATAATTTTGTCATTTTTGTAGAAGGCGCAGTTCCAGGAGATATATGCGATTTTAAAGTTTATAAAAAGAAAAAATCCTTCTGCTTCGCTAAACTTACACAATTAAAAAAAGCTTCTCCATTTCGCGTAGAACCGGTTTGCAGTTATTTTGGAACCTGCGGCGGTTGCAAATGGCAAAACCTCTCTTACGCATCACAATTACAATTCAAACAAAAACAAGTTACTGAAGCTTTTAAACGTATTGCCAAAATTGAGGCGACAGAAACATTTCCTATTGTCGGCTGCAAACAACCCTACTTTTACAGAAACAAACTTGATTTTGCTTTCTCCAATAAAAAATGGTTAACCCTAGAACAAATTGAAAGCGAAGAAAAATTTGATAACCGAAACGGATTAGGCTTTCATATTGCCGGCGCATTTGATAAAGTGCTGGATATAGAAAAATGTCATTTACAATCTGATTTATCAAACGAAATACGTAACGAAGTAAGAATATTTTCGTTGGAAAATGGATACGAGTTTTTCGATATAAAAATTCAGGTTGGATTAATGCGTTCGTTAATTATCCGCACAAGCTCTACCGGAGAAGTGATGGTCATTTTTTCCTTTTTCAAAAACGATGAAGAAAAAATAAATACAATTTTAAATCATGTGAAAAATAAATTCACTCAAATTACTTCATTGGTTTATGTAATCAATCCAAAAGGAAACGATACCATTTTCGATTTGGAAGTACATTGCTTTTCAGGCAAGCCATTTATGTATGAAGAAATGGAAGGTTTGAAGTTTAAAGTGGGACCAAAATCTTTTTATCAAACAAACTCTTCACAAGCTTACGAGTTATATAAAGTTGCCAGAAGTTTCGCAAACTTACAAGGCAATGAAGTTGTTTACGATTTGTATACCGGGACAGGCACCATTGCACAATTCGTTTCTAAAAACGTAAAAAAAATAATCGGAATAGAAAGTGTACCAAGCGCCATTGAAGACGCTATAGAAAATGCTAAACTCAATAATATTACTAACGCTTCCTTTTTTGCAGGGGATATGAAAAATGTTTTTACCGATGATTTTATTGCCGAGCATGGTACACCAGATGTAATTATTACCGACCCCCCGCGTATTGGCATGGACGAAAAGGTTGTAAGAAAAATACTGGAAATAGCTCCTAAAAAAATTGTGTACGTAAGCTGCAATCCTGCTTCTCAAGCGCGAGATCTTGCAATTCTATCCGAAAAATATAAAGTAACTAAGTCGCAAGCTGTAGATATGTTTCCACAAACATTGCATGTAGAAAATGTAGCCTTGCTTGAACTAATTTAATTATCTTTGAGTGATAAATGTCAGCACAACGCATCATCATAGAACCAAAAAGTCAGAACTCACGTTACTTTAAAGACATCTGGCAATTTAAAGGTCTGTTTTACTTTTTAGCATGGCGCGATGTGCGTGTGCGCTACAAACAAACAGTTATTGGTGTTGCTTGGGCAGTTCTCAGACCTGTATTAACTATTTTAGCTTTAAGTTTAGTCCGCTGGTTATTCAGCAGTGAAAAAGACCCAGCTATCCCCTTTCCCCTTTTAATTGCCGCAGGTACTTTACCCTGGCAGTTTTTTTCTTCGGCATTTGGAGATTCTACAAATTCATTGGTTGCAAATGCTAATCTTGTTTCAAAAGTTTATTTTCCAAGATTAATTGTACCGGCAAGCGCCGTTATTGTTTGTCTGATTGATTTTGCAGTTTCTTTTGTAGTTGTTTTAGGAATTATGTTTTATTACCATTTTTTTCCGGGTATTCAAATGTTGTTGCTTCCGGTTTTTTTATTGCTTGCCGTAATTACTGCATTAGGCAGCGGATTATATTTTGCAGCGCTAAATGTAAAATACCGCGATTTCAGATATGTAATTCCGTTTATTATACAATTTGGTATGTATGTCTCTCCCGTGTTGTTTAGCAGCAACGAAATTTATGCAAACTCTTCAATTCCATCTTGGTTAAAAAATATTTATGCCTGCAATCCTATGGTTTGTGTTATTGATGGTTTTCGTTGGTGCATTTTTGGCGAGCAGGTTCCACTTGACATAACTAAGTTTTTATTATCACTGGGTGTGAGCCTTATAATGTTAATAGTAGGGATAATTACTTTCCGCAAAATGGAAAAAGATTTTGCGGATGTTATCTAATTACTCTCTTTAGCTCTCTCCCGTGGGGGAGATGTCCGAAGGACAGAGAGGGCGTAGATGGGTTAAAACAAAGTTAATAACGAAATTGTCTAAAAATAATTTATAATGAGCCACATACTTTCAGAAACAATTGGACAGGTTTTAAAAATAAGTTTAAATCGTCCGGATAAATACAACAGCTTTAACCGTGAAATGGCACTTGCATTGCAAGCACAACTTGATATTGCAGCGACTGATGATAATATACGCGCAATATATTTAACAGGAGAAGGAAAAGCGTTTTGTGCCGGACAGGATTTAGCTGAGGCCGTTAACCCACAAGGGCCTGGGCTTACAAAAATTGTAGATGAACATTACAATCCAATTATTTTAAAAATACGCAACCTCGAAAAACCTGTTGTGTGTGGTGTTAATGGTGTTGCTGCAGGTGCAGGAGCAAATATTGTTTTAGCTTGTGATGTTATCATTGCCGGAAACTCCGCTTCATTTATTCAGGCATTCAGTAAAATTGGTTTAATACCGGATAGCGGAGGAACATTTTTCTTGCCACGCCTTGTTGGTTTTCAGCGCGCGCTAGCGCTTTGTTTGCTTGGAGATAAAGTAAGTGCAGCAGATGCATTGCAAATGGGAATGATTTATAAAGTTGCTTCTGATGAAAATTTGCAAGTAGAAGCTATGCAGACAGCACAAACCTTAGCTAACATGCCTACTAAAGGTTTAGGTTTGACAAAAAGATTATTTAATCTTGGCATAACTAATAACCTTGAAGAACAATTAAAGGTAGAAGGAGAATTGCAAACACTTGCGGCCACCACGCACGATTATAAAGAAGGGGTAAGTGCATTTTTAGAAAAGAGAAAGCCGGTTTTCAAAGGGAAATAAAACTGCACAGATTTCACAGATTTTCACAGATTGTTTTCAAAGATTATTTTTTGTTTGGTTGTGATTTTTGCAGCAAAAGAAAAGTGCTGTATTAAATTCTCCCCTTGAGGGGAGACGTCAAGTTCCTCAAAGAGGAACGACGGAGGGGTGTTGCATATGTTGGGTAATGAGCAAAGCGGTTTAACGTTGCACCACAATCTTCTTAGTAACAAACCCTTTAGCAGTTTTTACACTTACAAAGTAAATTCCGTTTTGTAATTCGCTTACGTCAATTGCCGTTTTTTCGGTTGTTGCATTTATTTTATTCACAACATTACCCAACGCATCGCATATTTTTATTTCAGCATTTTTAACTTTGCATTATACATTCAGTAAACCATTGTTGGGGTTTGGATAAACATTAAAAGAACTTTCGTTTTTATAATTCGTAACTCCCACAAGTACCGTTGGCCCTACATAACAATCTATATAAGCATAACCACGATGCGCACCACCATCACAATCTGAAGAATAAAATTGAACTGTAATAGTTTGACCAACGTAATTTTTAAGAGCGGTAGCATGACTATGCCATGGTCGATAATAAAGGCCAACAACTGCAGAGTTTGCCGCAAAAAAACCGCTACCCGGCTGAGCCGCTAACACAGCGTCGTAATAAATAGAATCAATAGTTACTCCAGTTGCACTTACAATTTTGTAAGAAAATTTTGGAGCATCGACAGCCAGGTGGCCATCGAATAAAACCATTGCATAACAAAAAGTATTCATCGTATCAGGCATAGTTACAACAAAACTTTGAGAGATGTATGCAGAGCCACATCCGTCAAAAACATACCCTAATCTACACGTGGCTAATCCGCTATAAGGACTAACACAAGAAAGAGCAGCTACCGTAACACTTGTCTAATTTCCTGTTGTGCATATACCCGTTTCATCAAGCGTGCGATTAAGCGTTGTAAAATTAGCTCTTGAGTTAGGTGCAGAATTAGGAGTACTAACACTACAAGAAAAACTCCCTGTAATATTATATTTTGCAGTCCACCCTGTAAAATTTTGTGCTTCAAAATCTATATTAGTGCCAGAACTGCTTGAAGAGGCAAAAGGAATTATATTAGGGATTCTTCTAGGGCTTAGGTCTACACCTACTGTTGTTGCTCTTTCAATAAGCATTGCAGTTTCAGCTTCGTTGAAATTTTTTTTCTTAGCTAATTCAGTTGCTTCAACTACATTTAATTTTGTGAGTGTTTGCGAAAAAATGTTTGATTAAATGACTACGAACGCAAAAATGAATAAGTAAATTTTTTTTATATATATATTTTTTTAAATATAGGAAATTAAATTGAAATAGATTGTAATTTGTTTGCAGAAGTATCTACTTAAAAAATATATCGTATCCAAAACGAATTATAGTGCCTACTACTACAATCAGAAAAAATACGCGGATGAATTTATTTCCCTTCAGGATAGCTAATCGAGCTCCTAAAAATGAACCGATAAGATTGCAAACTCCCATGGGTATCGCGTAATTAAAAAGTACATTCCCGTTTCCGGTAAAGAAAATAATAGAACCCATATTGGTTGCGAGATTTACAAATTTTGCATGCGCACTTGCTTTTAAAAAATCGAAACCCAATAAGCTGATAAAAAACATAACCAAAAAACTACCCGTGCCCGGACCAATAAATCCGTCGTAAAAGCCAATTACGAGAGCAAATAAAGTCCCGTAAATAAATTCTTGCTTTAAAGTTTTCTGTTTAGTTGTTGCAGTACCAAAATCTTTTTTGGAGTAGGTGTAAATAACAACCAGAATAAGTATTACAAACATAACGGGTTTCATAAACGCATTGCTAACATGTGAAACCGTTAATGAACCCGAATAAGCTGCTACAAATGCCGTTACGCTCATAAAGAGAAGCAATTTCCACTGCAGTACAACTTTTTTTGCATACTGCACAGCCGCAATTGAAGTCCCGAAAAAAGATGGAATTTTTGTAGTACCAAGTAATGTAGCAACCGGAAATTGAGGAAGCGTTATTAAAGTTGCCGGCGTTTGCACTAATCCTCCACCGCCAACAATTGCATCAATAAAACCTGCTACTAAAGCCGCACAACAAAGTATGATCAGTTCAATTGTTAGCAGAATCCACGGATTTTATAAACTAAATACCCTGTAATTTCGTGCAATAATAATTGCCACTGCTCAAGCGCATCGGGGTTGGGCAAAAACATATAATCTAATTCATATTTACGCGCACCGCTGTAGCGGTCGGTAGGAAAGGGAACTAATTTAGTAAGGCCTGCTTTTTCAAAACACCCAATGGCACGACGCAAATGAAAAGCTGATGTAATAAATAAAACACTATCTTTTACAGATAAACTATCTAAAATATTTTTTGTCAACAAAGCATTCTCTCTGGTGTTGCGTGATTGGTTTTCAGAAATTATACAACTATCAGGAATGCCCAACCTAAGCAAATATCTTTTTAAAACATCTGCCTCTTTATCTTCAGGATGCAAAATACTACCTGAGCCACCTGTAATAATTATTTTTTTTACTTGTCCACTTTGCAATAAGGGTAACGCCTGCAAAATTCTATCTGCTCCACGCATAAACTGGGGTTTATCTATGCGAGCATCGTACCAAATCATTCCTCCTAAAACAACAGCATAATCGTACTTTTGTGTAATTTTTAGATCGGGGGTTGTCATTTCCCATAGACGCATACCTTCATCGGCCAAAAACCCATTTGAAAAAACATATAATGTAATAAGCGATGCAATAAAATACTTACGCTTACGTACAGGGTTTTTAGAAAAGAGAGAAATACCTAATAAAGTAAACACCCATGTTAGCGGACTAATTAAAAAAGTAAGTATCTTAGAGAGTAAGAAAAACATGTTGCAAAAATAGGTTAATACTTATGAAGGTTAAAATTTTATTTGGGTTTACTTTTAATTTTCTCGCTATGGTTGGCATTTGTTGGCTATTGACTCATTCTGCATTAAACCTTTATTTACTTAAAATGGGTGTTGGGCAACTGAAAATAATTTTAAACACTAAAAAAATTGAAGAAGTATTAAAAGAGGATAAACTTACTGCCACAGAAAAAGAAAAGTTAATACTTGTAGAAAAAATTAAACAATATTCAGTGGATAGTCTTGGTTATACGCCAACCAAAAATTTTACAACTTATTTTGATCAAAATAATCAACCCGTTCTTTGGGTGGTAACAGCATGTAAGCCTTTTAAATTTGAAAATTATGACTGGGAGTTCCCCTTATTAGGAAAAGTTTCTTACAAAGGATTTTTTAACGAGAATTTAGGTCAGCAGGAATATTTGAAATTACTGCGCGCGGGTTATGATGCCGATTTATCTACTGTTAGTGCTTGGAGTACATTGGGGTGGCTCTCCGACCCCATTTTATCTTCGATGTTAAAAAGATCAAAAGGGAAACTGGCAAATTTGTTATTCCATGAATTATTTCATGCCACCTATTATGCACCAAGTACGGTGGATGTAAACGAAAATCTGGCTAATTTTGTCGCGTATAAAGCAACCCTCCAATTTTTAAAAAGTGATACAGAAGAGTTGAGAAAATATATTCAAAACGCAGAAGATGATTCGCTTTATAATCGCTTTATTTTTTCAGGATATGAAAAATTGAATCGTTTTTACGAAAGCAATCAAAACAAAAATTCCTCAGAACTTTTAAAGGAAAAGCAAAAACTACTGGAGAAAATTTACCGTGAAGCCACAAAACTAAAACTTAACAATCCTAAACGTTACGAATACGCAAATAAAGAGATTTTAAGCACGAAAAACGCCTTTTTTATGGGGGCTAAGCGGTATGATGGGCTTTATGATTCCTTAAATACTATTTTGGGAGTAAAATACAAGGGAAATATCAAAAAAATGATATCATACTTTAAGGATAAAAGTTAGTATTTAATGTATGTATTTCGGGCAGGGATTGAAGAACGGTGTTGGAGCACATTCAGGTTAGGTGCCCAAAGTTTAGAAAAATCATTTCCGGCATTGCGACTTCTGAAAGCCCGGCAGCCCGCCAAAAACAACATATAACAATCACATAAATTAACATATCAATTCAAATTTTTATTAGTAACTTTAAACTTGGTTTGATTTTTGATATAAACACAAAAAATCGTCTTATGAAGAGAATTATAGCGGGTTCTATCCTGTTCCTGACCTTGTTTAATGTAAAAGCACAAAACGCTTACGAGATTAAAATTAATATTAAAGGAATTAAAGATACCGTATGCTATCTTTTAAAATACCATTGGGATACGCAATACATTGCCGATACAGCCAAGGTTAAAAACGGAAGTTTTACTTTTTCCGGTAAAAAACCCTTAGAAAAAGGCCTATATGCAATTCTACGCCAAAGCAAAGGTTATATTTATTTTGACATGCCTGTATCTGAGTCACAAAAATTCTCAATTGTAACAGACACCCTTGAGCTCTATAACAAAATGAAAATTACAGGATCACAGCTAAACGAAGATTTTAGGGTGTTTGTGTTGTTTATGTCTTCGCACTATAAAGCCGCTTTCGATTATGAAAAAGAGGTGAAGGCACGCAAAGATAAGGACTCAACAAAATTAATTAACAAAGAAAAAACAAAACAATTTGATGAGATAAAAATATACCAGAAAGAGTATCTGGCTAAAAACCCAAGCAGCTATCTAAGCACTATTATTCATTTACAAAGCGAAATAGATGTGCCTTCTGCTCCAAAGGGAACTAAAGATACTTCATTGTGGAAGTTAATGTATTATATAAACCACTATTGGGATGGCATCCCCTTAAATGATTACGGTACAATTAATACCAATAAACTTTTTAATACACGCTTAAAAAATTATTTCGAAAAAATTGTGATTCAAATGCCAGACAGCCTTATTAAAACCTGCGATTGGTTAGTAAACCAGACGGGCGACAATAAAGAAATGTTCAAGTTTATTGTTTACTATTTAACTTTTACAACAGAAAGTTCTAAAATAATGGGTCATGATGCCGTGTTTGTAGATTTGATTGATAAATATTACCGAACAGGAAGAGCAGTTTGGCTAGACGAAAAGCAAATAACAAAAATAATAGACCGTGCTGATATCCTTAAACCACTTATTATAGGAAAAGTTGCCCCTGATATGGACATGATTGACTCAGCCGGAGCAAAGACTATTAAAAAATTAGGAATAGATACCATTACCAACAGTGAACGTTTAACGCAAGTTTATTTCGGTAATCTGCAAACATTGCAAAAATTATTTGTGCCCTTACACAAAATAAAAGCCGATTACACAATTTTAATTTTTTATGATGTTGATTGCGGTCATTGCCAGAAAGATTTACCGAAGCTGAGAGACATTTACGATAAATTAAAAAAAGAAGGTAAAAGTGTTGAGGTATATTCAGTTTATACACACCATGACGTAGTGAAATGGAAAAAATTTATTCGTGATAATAAATTTACATGGATAGATGTTTATGATGGCGTGCACTTAAACGATTTGAAAAAGAAGTTTGATATTTTTAGTACACCTGTAATTTATTTATTGGATAAAAACAAAGTAATAAAAGCCAAACGTATAAGCGTTGAACAGGTAGAGGATGTAATAAAAAATCTGGATAGGACTGAAAAGATTAAGTAGTCTTATTCTTTTATTACTTTTAAACTTGTCCTTCTATTTTTAGCCTTTCCGGCTTCTGCACTATTATCTGCAATAGGAATTGAAGAGCCGTATCCTTTTGAACTAACTCTTTTTTCCTCCACTCCTTTTGATATGAGATATTTTTTTACTGCCTCTGCCCTATCCTGAGATAACTTTAAATTTTCATCTTCTTTTCCTACATTATCAGTGTGACCCTGTATTTCTACCACCATTGTAGTTTTAAGTTTTAAAACTTCAACCAAATCATTTAACGCCTTGTTTGAGTTTGGTTTTAAAGTTGATTTACCCGTGTCAAAATAAACATTGTCTAAAATAAAATCTTTGGGCAATTCAATTTTAATTCCTACTTCGTAAGTCGCTCCTTTATCAGCCGGAACAGTCATTTTAGTATACTCAACATCGGTGGTAAAATTTTTATATTTTAAAATGTAGGTTACATTTACAGGAACCAATACTTCAAATTTTCCGTTAGCTTCGGTATTAACTTTAAGTGCTGCTTTTGTTTTTTCGTTTAAAAATATTATTGTCTCTTTCCCTAACGGAACATTTTTAAAATTAGTTACAGTTCCTTTTAGTAAAGCTAATTTATCAGTGGGTTTAAGACCTTGAGAAAATCCAC
>CAZZEI010000086.1:0-13614 GCA_964653165.1 uncultured Flavobacteriaceae bacterium
CATCATATACAGACATGGCTATAGGCCCAACAGTAGTGGTATTTGTACAATATTCATCTACTATAATATTTCCAATACCTACACCACTTCCACTGCCGGCACTTAACGTTCTAAATCTTATTTTAACTTGCGTGCCGTTGTAACCACTAATGTTTATTCCACCATAGGTTTTAAAAGTAGTATTGGTAGGGGTTAATACTGTTAAAGCTGTATAGCTTCCACCGTTATTGGTCGAAATATCAATAGTAATATCTGCTGAGTTACCGGACAAACCCCCAAAAGTTCTGGCATCAATATATAACCAGGTTGGATCGCAAGTACCGGAAGTAAAATTCATAGCCGGAGTACTTAAAACAGAAGTGTTTTGAATCATTTCAACGTAAGATGCGCCATTTACTAAATTAGTTTCTGTCCATCCGGCAGGTGTACCCGAACCCGTTGCAATGCCATATTGCGCTGCAATTTGTGCTTTTAAAGAACACAAAGTAATTTGAAATAAAATTAATATTAAACCAAACTTGTTCATGTAAAAAAAAATTTTACACAAATGGTTTTCAGGCAGTTTATTTATTTTTGTTTAAATAATAAACCCTGTATAAGGTATTCACTTGTTAATACAAATATAGGTAAAACCTGCTATACAACAAGCTATCAAATCATTAACAATTTGTTAAGAAAAACGGGCTTATCCACCGGCCTTTTTAGCCTTGTAACCACTTTTTATAAGTAAGGCTAAAATTTTATCGCGGTGTTCACCTTGTATTAGTATTTCTTGGTTTTTAACTGTACCGCCTACTCCGCATTTTTGCTTTAATTCCTTGCCCAGTTTTTCTATTTCTTCTTCGCTACCTATAAAACCCACAATACGTGTAAGTAATTTGCTTCCACCCATGCGGTCTAAATGAACACGTAGGGTTTGCTCTGAAGGATTTAAACTCTCTTCTTCGTTTTCATCATTATTAAATGATAAATTGCTGTTAGTAGAATATACTAATCCGTCTTCTCTGTTATTTTTCTTGTCCTTTTTGCTCATTGCCCATGCGTATTAAAACAATTGTCAAGATTATTATTAGTGCACCAATTAGTAAAAGTTGGAAAATATTTTTAATTGAAAAAAGCGGGGCTTGCTTTTGTATTTCATCATCATTTGAATTTTCGCTTATCCATAAAGCTGAAGAAGAATTTTGCAGTACACTTTCATTATATACCAAAACCGAATCATGTTTTGCCAAATAAAAATAGGCTTCTTTATTATTTCCTGCAGCATAATAATATTCGGAAAGTTTTTTCCAAACACTTACTAGCCCCTCATTATACTTGTTTTTACTGACTATTTCCAGCGCTTTTTGCAAGTAAGAAAAACTTTCTTTAAAATTTTTCTTAGCTAAATAAATTTCTCCAAGGTTTACACAGGCATCAGCTTTTCCATTTTCATCTTCACTCATTTCGCAAATGTCAAGCGATTGTATTTGAAATCCTTCAGCACCCGATGTGTCTCCTAAATTTAGCTTACAAACACCCATATTATTGTAACAAATGGCAAGTATTTCATAATCCTTGTTTTTAACAGCCCAATTTACAAGCGTTGAAAAATTTCCCTCAGCCGATTCAAATAATTTCATTTTTACCTGCAAAGAAGCAATTCCCAAAATTCCGCCATAAATCCATCTTGCAATTTCAGCACTATTTGAGTCATTCTTGATACTATTTAATACAACCAATGAGTTTTCATAACAGGTAATTGCCTTTAAATGGTCATTAATACTTCCGTAAACATTTCCAAGATTATTAAGAACAATAGCTTGTTTTAAAGTATCCCTTGTCTGAATACATAATTGTAAAGCTCTTTTGAAATCAATAATAGCTTCAAGATTTAAACCTGTTTGCGATTTTAAGGATGCCATTAAATTTAATGCCCTTGCCAAATATTGATTATCGTTAACAATTACAGCCGTTTGGTAACATGCCTTAGCATATTCTATGGCAGCCGGTAAATCTGAATTCCGCAATTCAAATCCCTTTTTATAAAGCAACCCAACTTTGGCGGTGTCATCCGGATACGACTTATATTGCTGCAATAAACTATCAACATCCTGTGCGTTCAAAAACAGGGAAATAAAAAAAGAGAGGTAAAAAATATTAAATCGCATAAGAGCCAAAGTTAGTAGTATTTTTATTTACTTTGCTACAATCAAACCAAAACATGCTGCACTACACACTATACATAAAAAACCCCGCTTCGCATTATCTGTATGTTGATTTAGAAATTGACGATATTACTGCCGAAAAACTGGAAGTAAACCTGCCCGCCTGGAGACCCGGGCGCTACGAACTGGGCAACTTTTCTAAAAACATTAAAAAGTTTGAGGCGTTTACTCTAGACAATACTCCAATTTCATTTAAGAAATCCGACAAAGATACCTGGCAAGTTAATACTAAAGGGCATGAAAAAATAAGAATTACTTATTCCTATTACGCCGCCGACTTAAACGCAGGCTCTACTTTTGCCGATGAAAAACAGCTTTATGCCAACCCCTGTAACTGCCTGATGTTTGTTACCGGTATGGAATGGATAGAACATAAAGTCACCCTTACTATTCCTGATACATATTTTATTGCTACTTCACTTAAAAAAGAAGGAAAAACACTTATCGCTAAAAATTACGATGAGCTGGCCGATTCTCCTTTCTTTGCCTCCGCCAATATCAACACTCAAAGCTTTAAAGTAAACGACATTGATTTTTATCTTCACTTTAACGGAGAGTGCCTACCTGATAATAAAATTTTGAAGCGGGATTTCTCGATTTTCATAAAAGAACAAATCGCTTTTTTTAAAGGAGTACACTTTAGCGAATACCATTTTCTGTTTCATATTCTACCCAATAAATTTCATCATGGGGTTGAGCATACAAAAAATACAGTAATTGCGTTCGGACCCGGATATCATTTAATGCATAATGACACGTACAACGAGTTTTTAGGTCTTTGCTGTCACGAGTTTTTTCATACCTGGAATATTAAAACTATTCGTCCGGCTGAAATGTGGCCCTACGATTACAACAAAGAAAATTACGCCCGCACCGGTTTTGTTTACGAAGGAGTTACTACTTATTATGGAGATAAACTACTTTTAACAAGTGGAGTTTTTGATGAAGAAACTTATTTCAAAGCCTTTGAAGAACGTATTACTAAACATCTGCATAGTTTTGGTCGCTATAATTTATCGGTAGGTGATAGTAGTTTTGATAATTGGTTAGATGGCTATACCCCAGGAGCACCTTATCGAAAAACAAATATTTACGATGAAGGTTGTTTAGTGTCTTTTATGCTCGATGTTTTAATTGCCAAACATTCAGGTAAAAAAAATTCATTACAAACTGTATTAAAAAATTTATACGACAATTTTTACAAAAATAATAAAGGATATACCGAGCAGGATTTTACAAACCTTTGCTCTGAAGCAGCCGGAAAAGATTTGCAGGATTTCTTTGATAAATACGTTTACGGACTCGAACAGTATGAACCACTTTTAAAAGAATGTTTTGGTGAGCTTGGACTTCATTTAGAAAAGCACCACGCCCCTACTTTTTACGAAAGGCGCTTAGGTCTGAAGGCAGTTGAGCATTCGCATTATAAAAAAATTACTATGATTGCTCCTTTTTCACCCGCATGGAAAGCAGGCATTTCTATAGGAGATGAGATTGTAGCCGTAAATGGTTTTATGCTTAAAAACGATTTTAATCACTGGCTTACTTATTTTTGCCAAAAGGATGGAAAGTGTCATTTAAGCGTGATGAATAACAATCACATCGATAATTTTGAGATTGCTCTCTCAACCGAAGGAGATTTTTTTTATACTTATAAAATTGAACACAAGAAACCTGTTCGACAAGCTCAGGGTGACAAAAATGAAGAGAAAGAAAATTTTGCTTTCTGGAAAAGGAAGTTCGCTTAATTGAATTTAAAACCTAGGCAAACTTCAAAAACACCATAGCCAACAGTGTATTCTGTATATACTGTTTCGTTTCAAAGTATTAAAAAACCCCGTCTTCTGAGCTTGTCGAAGAACGGGATTTAGATTTTTTAAAAGTGCCTCTTATACTAAGGAAGACTTATTTTCTTTTCAAGTTCATCAATATATGCCCTGAAACGTTTATCGGTATCCATCAAATTATTTACAGTGCGACAAGCATGTAATACAGTTGCGTGGTCTTTACCACCGCAATGCATTCCAATTGTTGCCAAAGATGATTTTGTCATACTCTTTGCAAAGTACATAGCAATCTGACGTGCCTGCACAACTTCACGTTTGCGGGTTTTAGACTTCATCAAATCAATAGGAAGATCAAAATAATCGCAAACCACTTTTTGTATATAATCAATAGAAACTTCGCGTGCTGTTGTTTTCACAAACTTGTCAATCATTTGCTTGGCAAGCTCCAACGTAATAGCTTTCTTATTTAAAGTTGACTGCGCTAGTAAAGAAGTTAAAGCACCTTCTAACTCACGCACATTACTGGTAATGCTGTAAGCTAAATATTCAACTACTTCTTTAGGAAGGTCAATTCCTTCTGTATAAATTTTCTTTTCTAAGATAGCGATACGTGTCTCCAATCCGGGAGGTTGTAAATCGGCTGAAAGTCCCCATTTAAAACGGGATAATAATCTTTGCTCAATTCCTTGTAAATCTACCGGAGGACGATCGGAAGTTAAAACTACTTGCTTACCGCTTTGGTGAAGGTGATTAAATACGTGGAAGAATACATCCTGTGTTTTTTCTTTATTAGCAAGGAACTGCACATCGTCAATCATAAGTACATCTATCATTTGATAGAAGTTTACGAAATCGCTTTGTGCGTTATTCTTAATTGCGTCTACAAACTGACGGGAGAAAATTTCTGACTGTACATATAATACAGTTTTATTAGGAAAATTATTTTTTACTTCGATACCGATAGCCTGAGCCAAATGCGTTTTACCTACACCGTTAATACCGTAAATCAATAATGGATTAAAAGCAGTGCCGCCAGGTTTTTGCGAAACAGCAAAAGCAGCTGAGCGGGCAAGACGATTACAATCTCCTTCTACGAAATTATCAAAAGAGTATTTTGAGTTAAGTTGTGACTCTACCGTAATTTTTTTAAGTCCCGGTATAATGAAAGGATTTTTAATTGGGTTGGCGCTAATGTCAATAGGCATTGACATAGGCGAATTTTTTAGTTCTCTTGAAAGAGAGGGTACTCTTATAATAATAGGTTTTTCGCTCTTGTAAGAGTTTTCTACAATGATGTTGTACTCCATGCGTCCCTCAGGACCAAGTTCTTTACGGATGACTTTACGAAGCAAAGTAATATAATGCTCTTCCAGCCAGTCGTAAAAAAACTGCGAAGGCACCTGGATGGTTAAAACTTTTTCGTGTAACTTAATTGGCTTAACCGGTTCAAACCAGGTCTTAAAATTTTGCGGGTTAACATTGTCCTTAATTACTTCGAGGCAGTTTTTCCAAACAGATTCTGCTGTTTTCTTATCCATGTTTTAATTTCGTTTTTAAAAAATTAGTACTAAGTATCGCATCAATGCCTTTATTCTCTCTTGCTTTTTCACTCTGTACAAACGCTTTCTCACTCTATTAACTTCACTTTGTTCGTAACAAAAAATCCATTTCTGAATCTGAGAACAAATAAATACTAAAAATTCTGCAAAAAAAAATTTATTATCACTTATTTTTATTATTATTTTTTCTCCCCAAAATTTCCCAAAAAAAATTTTGGTGGTTGAATTATTTTGTTAGTAAGATAGGCTTTTTGCTTTTTTACCAGCTAAATACACACCCGCTATAATGAGAACGCCTGCAATTACTTTTGTTAAAGTTAGTTCATCTTTTCCGAATATCAAAGCAAAACTTGTAGCTAAAAAGGGCTGGGTATATATATAGGCGCTCACTGTAGATGGGCTTAATGCCTTAAGGGCATAGGTGTTTAAGAAGTAGGCTAAAAAGGTTGTAGCCACTACCACAAAAAATAATGCAAACCAGGCATGAAAGGTAAATGCCGAAAAATTGGTTTCCATTAAATCGGTATATCCAAAAGGAATCACAAAAAAGAAACCGAACAAAAACATCCATTTCATTACAGTTGCTATTTTGTACCGCTGCATGTATGGCCTTGCCATTACTATAAATATTGCCCAGGAACATGAATTAATAAGTGTAAGCATATCCCCGGTAGCAGTGGTTTTATCAATGGAAAAACCCTTTCCGCTTGCTAATAATAAAGTCAACGCACCACAAATACCTAATGCAATTCCTCCTCCCTTCATAATTGTAATACGTTCCTTTAAAACCAGGAAAGTGAAAATAGTGACCACAATCGGATTAGAGGTCATAATAATTGCAGAGTTAATAGGATGCGTCAAATTCAATCCGAAAATAAAACAGAGCTGGTTACAGGCAACTCCAAAAATTGCCAATAAAATAAATTTTACATAATGACCTTTTTCCGGTTTTTCCTTTTCCATGAATAAAGAAAGAATCCAGAATAATAATCCAGCCCCTGCAACTCTTAATAATACCAATGCACCCGGACCCATAAAATCGGGCATCAGGTCTTTTGCAATAGAATAATTGAGTGCGTAAATTACCTGAGCAGAAAATAAAAATACATGGGCTTTTACGGTGTCGGTCATAAAAGGGTAAATGTAGATATTTAATTTTTCATTGAACACTGAGCTATTCGAAGTGTGGGCGTTCCCCCGAGGTAAGCGGTATAATCATTCTCATTATAAAAATTTTCTGCGCTTACTCGGGGTCGGGCTGCTGCGGGGTTCCGCTTTTTGCAGGGTAATTAGTCTTCGCATTATTAATCACGTTAGCAAAAGAGCCAAGCCCGCTGCATCCCTAACGCGAATACAAGATTTCGTACATTTGAAACATTGTGCAACATACTGATCAACTCGATAGAACCATAGAATTTAATTTTCCTCCAAGGAGAATTATCTCGCTTGTGCCTTCTCAAAGCGAATTACTTTGGTATTTGGGTTTGCAAGAGGAATTGGTTGGCATTACAAAATTCTGCATTCATCCCAATGAGATGTTTGAAAAAGTTGCTCGTATTGGCGGAACAAAAACTGTAAAGTTTGATGCTATTAAAAAGCTAAACCCCGATTTAATAATTGCAAATAAAGAAGAGAATGAGCAAGAACAAATAGAAGAGCTCTGTAAAGACTATCCGGTTTGGATAAGTGATATTTATAATTTGACTGACGCTTTGAATATGATTAAGCAAATTGGGATGATTACCAATAGAGAAGAAAATGCAGGCGAATTAGTTGCAACTATTAAGGAAAAGTATGATTCCTTTAAGAAGCAAGTCCCGATAACTATCGGGATGAGAAGCAAGAGCAAAGAAAAAAAAGTTGCCTATCTGATTTGGAAAAATCCCTATATGGTTGCGGGCTCAAAAACTTTTATTACAGAAATGCTGAGTGAGTGCGGATTTACCAATGTATTTAAAGATGAAAAAAGCAGGTATCCCGAAGTTACCACCCAAAACCTAATTGACAAAAAACCTGATTTTATTTTTCTTTCCTCAGAGCCCTATCCCTTTAAAGAAAAACATATTGAAGAGCTAAAAGCACAATTACCCAACACAAAAATTATGTTAGTAGATGGAGAAATGTTTAGCTGGTACGGAAGTAGATTGCTTTATGCTTTTGATTATTTTGAGGGATTACTACAAGAAATTTTACCGCAAAGGCGCTAAGACGCAAAGAAAGTTTAGCAGCCTGTTATTGTTAAAAGGCGCAAAGTAAAATCGAATTCTAAGAATGATAAAGATAACTTTGGGCGAACTTTGCGTCTTCAGCTTTTTTACAAAACCTCAACACCAAACAAAAAACTTAGCGCCTTTGCGGTGAAAAACGAGAATAAATTCAAATTTTGTACCTTTGTACCATGAGTATTAAGTTGAATAAAATTGAAGAAGCCATAGCAGATATTAAGCTGGGCAAAGTAGTTATTGTGGTTGACGATGAAGACCGTGAAAACGAAGGCGATTTTTTAACCGCCGCACGTAACGTTACACCCGAAGTAATAAATTTTATGGCCACGCACGGTCGCGGATTAATATGCGCAGCCGTTACCGAACAACGCGCCAAAGAACTTCAGCTCGAATTAATGGTGAGTGATAACACCTCAGCACACGAAACCGCATTTACTGTTTCTATAGATTTATTGGGTTTTGATTGTACTACCGGAATTTCTGCCTCCGACAGAGCAAAAACTGTACAAGCACTTATTAACCCGGAAATGAAACCAAAAAACTTTGGAAGACCCGGACATATATTTCCACTCATCGCAAAAAACGGTGGAGTACTTCGTCGCACCGGGCACACAGAAGCTACAATTGATTTAGCAAAACTTGCAGGATTTGAACCTTGTGGTGCTTTGGTAGAAATAATGAATGAAGACGGTACCATGGCCCGTTTACCCGATTTAATAAAAATTGCAGAAAAACATTCACTTAAAATTGTTTCTATAAAAGATTTAATTGCTTACCGTTTACAAAACGAAAGTATCATTGAAAAACAAGTTGAAGTTGAAATGCCAACACAATGGGGAAATTTTAAATTAGTAGCATTTAAACAAACTACAACCGGCTACGAACATTTAGCGTTATATAAAGGCGAGTGGAAAAAAGACGAACCTGTTTTGGTCCGTGTTCACTCTTCTTGCGCAACCGGCGATATTTTTGGAAGCTGCCGTTGCGATTGTGGTTCGCAATTACACAAAGCAATGGAGATGATTGAGAAAGAAGGCAAAGGTGTTTTGGTTTATATGAATCAGGAAGGCCGTGGTATCGGACTATTAAATAAATTACAAGCTTATAAATTACAAGAGCAAGGTTTAGATACTGTTGAAGCAAATTTGCAATTAGGTTTTAAGCCCGATGAGCGCGACTACGGAGTGGGCGCACAAATTTTGAGAAGTTTAGGTGTAAGCAAAATAAAATTGATGAGTAACAATCCTAAAAAACGTGCCGGACTAATTGGCTATGGATTAGAGATTGTAGATAATGTTGCACTTGAAATAAAAGGTAACAGCCACAATAGCGAGTATCTTAAAACCAAAAAGGAAAAGTTGGGGCACGATTTAAGATTAGACTAGTATTTTTATTTGGACGTGCCCCTTTGGGTCGGGCTTTTCGTTTCAAGTCCTCGCCGCTTTTACATCTCGTTAATAATATTGATCACATGCGGCTGTGGGCTTTCCACTACAATCCCTCACGCATAGTTCCGAAAATTATTTTTTCAACTTCAAAAAATCCCCGTCAACAATAAAAAGTTTCACCCCGTTTTTAGAACTGGTGCAATGCGAACTTAAATCATCAGAAACCTGATAGCTCATGCCTTTTGAAAGTTTATGAATACTTCCGTCGGCAAGTTCAGTATCCATTTCTCCTTCTATGCAAAAAATTATGTGTCCTTTCTCGCACCAATGATCGGCTTTGTAGTTGGCAGAATATTCTACCATTCTAATTCTCAATCCGCCAAAAGTTTGCGTTCTCCAAGAAGCAACACCGGCTACACCTTTATGTTCTTCTGCCGGAATATTTTCCCAATCTGTAAGTTGAAACGGAATATTCATTGTGTATACTTTTTTTAAAGATAAAGATTTTCCTTAATACAGGAACCACAGAGGCGCACAGAGAGGAAACACAGAGGTTTCACGGAGTTTTTTTGTAGGAGGTGGTCGCTTTGGGAAAGAGAGTGAAGAATAGAAAAATGTTGTATTTGCGTTAGCGATTGAAGCGGAAAGCCCGCAGCTTCGCCGAACTGCAATTAAATTCATTAATGAAATCAAATAGAGGCGAGCGAGGACTTGAAGCGTAATGCGCGGCCCTCAGGCAACGCCCCACTAATAAAACTTTTACTTACTCTCCTTCCACGTCTTATATATATCCTGTTGTTTCGGTCTGTCTTTTTCTATTTCACGTAAAGGCTCGCACTCCTTTAAAGTAGCATGCAAATCAGCCGGTAATTGCTGGTAAAGTTTTGTGCCTTCGGTTTTCCACTCAATCATATCATCACTTACATCTTTTATAATTTTAGCGGGATTGCCAACCACAATTTTCCTCGCGGGTATTTTCATTTCGGTAGGTACGAAAGTTAAAGCTCCAATAATACAATTATCGCCCACTTCCACATCATCCATCAAAACAGCATTCATCCCCACTAAAACATTTTTGCCAATAGTTGCGCCATGAATAATTGCACCATGACCAATATGAGCCGCCTCTTTTAATGTAACTGTGGTTCCCGGAAACATGTGGATGGTACAATTTTCCTGCACGTTGCAGCCGTCTTCAATTAATATTTGTCCCCAATCGCCGCGTATGGCTGCGCCTGGGCCCACATAAACATTCTTGCCTATAATTACGTTACCCGTTACACAGGCTTGAGGGTGTATAAAGGCACTTGGGTGTATTACAGGCTTATAGCCATTAAATTCGTAAATCATAGGTCAAAAGTCGACTTTTTAATGAATTTGAGCCTATATTTTTATTTTAAAGAAAAAAATGTATCTTTACAGCCTCTTAATAAGTTGATTTTAAATTTTTTATAGAATGACAAAAGCTGACATAGTAAACGAGATTGCAGAGAAAACAGGGGTTGAACGCATGGTGGTATTAAACACCTTAGAAACCTTCATGAAAGTAGTAAAGAACAACATGACACAAGGTAAGAATGTTTACCTACGTGGTTTTGGAACTTTTTTATGTAAAAAACGTGCTGCTAAAATTGGACGTAACATTACTAAGAACGAAGCAGTTCATATTCCTGCTCATTATATTCCTGCTTTTAAACCTGCTAAAACATTTGCAGATAAAATTAAGAAAAATGTAAAAGTTGACGAGAAGAGTGCGTAATGAAATCTGTATCTAAATTACAGTATCTAGTTATAAGCTGTTCCATCCTATTATTTGTTCTTTTATTTATTGCCAATAAAAAACCGGAAAAAAAAGCCGATGAGCAGATGCCTACAAAACGTGGTGCGGAAGCCCTTGTTGATATTAAAACCTTTACCGACGCGCAAATATCTGTTATGCCTGATAGTTTGAAAAAAAACTACAGCGCTTTAGAGAAAAACACAAAGGATACTACAGGTTTAAATGCACTCTCCGATTTTTTCAATAATCACGGTATGCCCGTTCCGGCAGCGTATTATTTCGAGAAAAAAGTTGAGCTGATAAGCACAACAAAATCGTGGTTTGATGCAGGTAACCGCTATTTTTACGCTGTACGATTTGTACGCGATAAAAATCAATCAGTGGCTCTTTATCAATCTGCCATGCGTTGCTACGAAAAATCATTGGAGAAAAACCCGGCTAATACCGAAGCTAAAATTCAGTTAGCATCGTGCTATGTAGAAGGAAGTGCCGACCCGATGAAAGGTATAACCATACTGAAGGAAATTGAAAAAGCCGACAGCGCCAACATTCAGGTGCAAATGGTTTTGGGTGGTTTCGCAATAAAATCGGGACAGTTAGATAAAGCAGAGGCGCGTTATTTGAAAGTCTTAAAATTGAAACCTGAATATTTAGAAGCTTACCTTTTTTTAGCAGATGTTTACGAAAAGAAGGGCGAAAAAAATAAAACAATTGAAACGCTCGAAAAATATTTGAGCTTAACACCTGACAAAGAAATTAGAGAAGAGATTAAAAAGTACATTGAACAATTAAAGAAAACTAGTGTTTAACAGTTGAGGTTAGTAAAAGACCAAGACACAAAAAAAGATTCTATGCCAAGCGGAAAGAAAAGAAAGCGCCATAAGATGGCCACCCATAAGCGCAAAAAGCGCCTAAGAAAGAACCGTCACAAAAAGAAGTAGACGGCTTCGTATTCTGAATTTTATTAAATATCTCATTACTGAAAAGATAACATCTTGCCAGCATGGGAGTTTAATATTCACTTAAAATATTCATCGTGAGTTACGAACTGGTAATTAATAAAAGCTCTAACGAGACCGTTATTGCCCTGCTTAACGATAAGCGCTTAATTGAGCTGCATCGCGAAAAAGGGAATGTACAATGGGCCGTTGGAGATATATATTTAGGGAAAGTAAAAAAAGTAATGACCGGACTCAACGCCGCTTTTATTGACGTTGGTTACGAAAAAGATGCTTTTTTACATTACCTCGATTTGGGTCCACAAGCAGGTTCCTTAGCTAAATTTGTGCAGCAGACACGTGCCGGCAAACAGACTGTATCTAACCTCATGTATTTTAAAAATGAGAAAGATATTCCTAAAAACGGAAAAATAAACGACGCCGTAAAAAGCGGAAACGAAATTTTGGTGCAGGTTGCAAAAGAACCTATTTCTGCAAAGGGACCGCGTGTTACTTCTGAGATTTCTCTTGCAGGAAGATACCTTGTGCTGATTCCTTTTTCTGATAAGATTTCTATTTCTTCTAAAATACGCAGTACCGAAGAAAAACATCGCTTAAAAGAATTGATGAATACCATCAAGCCAAAAAACTTTGGTGTTATCATTCGTACGGTTGCAGAAGGAAAAACGGTTACCGATATTGAAAGCGATTTAAATGATTTGATAAAAAAGTGGGACGATTGCTATACCACACTTAAATCTTCTACACCGCCAAAACGTTTATTGGGTGAAGTTGACAGAACAAATTCTTTGTTACGCGATATATTGAACGAAAAATTTTCGGCAGTACATATTAACGATTCGCAAATTGCGGGTGAGATTAAAGGGTATTTGCAAAAATCTGCTCCCGACCAATTAAATATTTTACAACCATACTCAGGTAAAGTTCCCATCTTCGATCATTTCGGAATTGAGAAACAAATTAAATCTTTGTTCGGAAAAACCGTCCATTTAAAAAGTGGTGCTTACTTAATTGTTGAGCACACCGAGGCTTTACACGTTATTGATGTAAACAGCGGTAACCGTGCAAAATCAACTGCTACGCAAGATGAAAATGCATACGAAGTAAACTTAGAAGCCGCAGCAGAAATTGCACGCCAGTTACGCTTGCGCGATATGGGCGGAATTATTGTGGTTGACTTTATTGACATGCGCTCAATAGAAAACCGCAGAGCGCTGCACGAAAAATTAAAAGAATTTATGAAGGCCGATAGAGCTAAGCATAATATTCTTCCGCCAAGTAAATTTGGATTGATACAAATTACACGTCAACGCGTGCGCCCTGAAATGAATGTGGATGTGCAGGAGGTTTGTCCGAGTTGCCAGGGCACCGGCAAAGTACAACCAAGTGTTTTGTTTGTTGACCAGATTGAAAGTGCTTTACGTTTTATTGTAAAAGAGCAAAATTTTAAAAAGATAACACTTTGTGTGCATCCGTATATTGAAGCTTTCATCAATAAGAAAGACGGCCTCTTTAAACCAAGTCTGCTACAAAAGTGGGCTAAAACTTTAGGTTGCAAAATTACTTTGCGCAGCATGGCTTCTTTTGGTTTTATGGAGTATAAGTTTTATAATGAACTTGAGGATCAGATAATAATTTAATCTTCCACGACCACCCCTTTATCCCAATGTCATTAAGTTGAAAGGATAACTTTTTAAATATCATAGGGT
>CAZZEI010000087.1:0-13502 GCA_964653165.1 uncultured Flavobacteriaceae bacterium
AATCAACCCCTTTTTGTTTATAAAATATTTTTTGTACTTTTATCGGACAACAATGTATAGTTTATTATGATAAGAGCCAGTTTTCGACCTTAGACAGTGTTATTTTGTGGCGTGAAGACAATAGTATGTCGGGCACTTACAATCGCATCATGGCCAATGATTCGGCCGGGCTTAGTATGTTTTTAGATTTGGATACTGCTGGAAATCCTAACATAAAACTTCACCGCTATAAATTACAGGTATGGCGTAACATTGGGGGATATAGTCAACTTGGGCCGTACCATACAGCTTTATATTGCCTTCAAAATGATTCAAATTATAACTGGAACTTGTATGATGTAGAAGGAGCCGGTAGCGGCATGGTAACTAAATATATGTTATTACAAGATGATAATGGCTTGAATGCCTGGCACCCTATTGATTCACTTTCAAATACTACAAACATGGCGGTTGCGCCTAGTGTAGTTTCTTTTCCTAACGGATTATGGAGATTGTCAACTAAATGGGGCGTATCATGTACACCAACTGCAAGAGAGGGTAATAATAGTATACAAGTAACTATTATTAAGTCTAAATCAAATATTACAAATAATAAAACAACAGGTATAAATCATTTAAAAGCAGCTAATATAGCTTTGTATCCTAACCCTGCAACTGAGCAAGTTACTTTGAGAATGAATTTCCCTTTAGGTGAAATTACCAAAGTAAAAATTTACAACGCTCTTGGTGTAGAAGTTACAAATGCTGTTTTACAAGCCGGAAAAGATGAACTTGTTATTCAGGTAAACAATTTAGCAAAAGGAATTTATTTTGCTGAGATCAGTAATTCAAAAAATAAAATAACAAAGCGTTTAGCAGTTGATTAAATAAAACTTAACGCGGCTTAGTAGTTATTTTAAAATTTGTAACAGGGTGTATTTCCCATGCTGTTGCGCGCCAGTTTCTCTCTCTTCCGGGGTTAGTATTTTCTGCCTGACTTTCATGTTCTGCATCAAACAAAAGCCAGCCTTCAAATGTAACCCATCTTCCAAGTAATTTATCTCTAAGAGAACGTGTGCTCCAATTTTCTCCTTTGACCTTCATAAGTTGTCTTATCCGTGGTGTAACCTCAACGATAACACGTTGAATTTTAGTGTCATTGATTGGGTCAAGTAAAATTTCGATGTGCGTATCTCTGCCATCAATTTCTTTTTCTTTGCAATTACATGTTTCTACTCCACCCGGTTTTACCTCGTAAACATATCCGGTTATTTTGGCCGCTTTTAGTGTATTCCAACGCTCATGGTCATTACCGGTTTGTAACAACTTTTTTAATGTTATTATCGTGTCAAAATCATTTTGTGCCGGAAAAATATTTCTGTTTTTTAATTTGTTAAGTTCGCTGATACGTGCTGATTTTGCATTTCCCTCGGGCGGACAGTCGTCGTAATTATCAAGAGACGTGCTTTCTCCAGCCTTTTCGTCTACATTACATACAGAGAGAAAAAGAAATACTGAAACAAAAAACAACCCAATTTTAATTACAACCCCTTTCATGTTATGCAAAATTAAACTAATTGAGCAAAGCCATTCTATTAACTTACCGGTTTTTCTGTTTCCATAAAATTAGGTAATTTCCATCCCGATAAAACCGGAATTAAATTCATATGAAACGTTTTTTTCTAATAGCTATTTTCTTCGCATCACATTTAATCTTCCCTCAGAATTCTCCTCAACTGAATTCTGCCGAAATTCTGCAATCACTAAAAAAATTAAACACAGTGGGTTCGGTGCTTTATATTGCTGCTCATCCCGACGATGAGAATACCAGACTGCTTGGTTATCTTGCCAAAGAAAGAAATTTAAGAACAGCTTATTTGTCAATTACCCGTGGTGACGGCGGACAAAACCTTATTGGAAAAGAACAAGGCGAAGCATTAGGATTAATACGCACGCAGGAATTGTTAGCTGCGCGCCGGACAGATGGTGCTGAACAATTTTTTACACGAGCCAATGATTTTGGTTATTCTAAAACGCCGGAAGAAACTTTTTCTTTCTGGAACAAAGACAGCGTTTTGTCTGATGTGGTTTGGACCATTCGTAATTTTAAACCCGATGTTATTATTTGTCGTTTCCCAACAACAGGCGAAGGTGGGCACGGCCATCACACTGCTTCCGCCATTTTAGCATTAGAAGCTTTTGATGCTGCAGCCGACCCGAAAAAGTTTCCAGAGCAATTGCAAAGTGTACACGTATGGCAGGCAAAACGAATTTTTTGGAACACTTTTAATTTTGGAGGAACTAATACTACAGCCCCCAATCAATTAAAAATTGACGTCGGCGTTTTTAATCCCCTATTGGGAAAAAGTTATGGCGAAATAGCGGCCGATAGTCGTTCCATGCATAAGAGTCAGGGTTTTGGGGCCACCAAATTGCGGGGAGAATTACTTGAATATTTTAAATTACTGAAAGGCGATAGTTGTAAAAAAGATTTGTTTGAGGGAATTAATCAGACATGGAATAGATTTTCCACGACAGCCAAATTTCAAAAAAATATTGACGACTGCATAAAAAAATTCAATCCACAATCGCCTGATAAAATTGTGTTGGATTTAATACTCATTTACAAACAATTGCAAACACGTGATGAAAATGATGCAAACATTAAATATTGGAAAAACTTAAAATTAAAAGAGACCGAAACGCTTATTCTCGTTTGCTCCGGATTATGGTTTGAAGCTTATGCATCCGATTATATTGCTGTGCCTGACAAGGATGTAAATATTATTGTTCAAATAATAAATCGTAACAACAGCGAAGTTAAATTGAATAAAATTGCTTTTTTAAATCAGGCAGATACAATTATCTCAAAAACTTTAAAACAAAACGAGCTAACTATTATCAAACACAAAGAAAAATTAGCTGCTACTATTCCTTTTTCAAGCCCGTATTGGTTGAATGAAAAACATGATGTTGGAATGTATAGCGTAAAAGACAAACACTTAATTGGTACACCGGAAAATGAAGGAACAGCTAAAGTAACTTTTGATATTACAGTTTTGGATTTGAATTTAAAAATTGAAAGAATTTTAGCTTTTAAATCAACAGATCCTGTTAAAGGAGAAGTATACAGACCTTTTGAGATTTTACCTCCGGCAACAATAAATATTTCTGATAAAGTTTTTGTTTTTAGTTCCGAAATTTCAAAAGATATTCAATTAACAGTTAAAGCAAATGCGGCTAATGTAACCGGAACCGTGCAGGTAAAAATTCCGGATGGTTGGAAAATCTCAATTAAAAACCCGGAATTTAAATTAGCTACAAAAGAAGATGAAGTGATTGTTGATGCAACTATTACGCCTGATAAAAACAACACAAGTGGAAAATTACAGGCTTCTGTTACTATTAATGAAACAAGTTATACAAAAAGTATTAGACGTATAGAATATGATCATATTCCCTATCAATTTATTTTAAGCGAATCTGAAGCAAGTCTTATAAAAATTGATTTGAAAAAAACAGGGAATGTAATCGGGTACATTCCAGGTGCGGGCGACGATGTTGCAACTTGTCTGAAACAAATTGGTTACGATGTAACTATTTTAACAGATGAATTATTGAGCAAAGAAAATTTATCTAAGTATAATTGTATCATTGCTGGCATACGCGCTTACAATACGAATGATCGTTTACAAACTTATTATACCAAATTAATGGAGTATGTAAAAAATGGCGGGAATTTTATCGTACAATATAATACCAATAATCGCTTTGGACCTGTTGGGACAAAAATTGGCCCCTACCCATTTACCATTTCAAGAGAGCGAGTTACCAACGAAAATGCTGAGATGCGCTTTGTAACTACAGCACATACTGTTTTAAATTTTCCTAATGTTATTACTCAAAAAGATTTTGAAGGTTGGGTACAAGAGCGCGGAATTTATTTTGCTTCAGAGCAAGATAAAAATTATGAAACTGTTTTTTCTTCGAACGACCCGGATGAAAAAGCAAACGAAGGAAGTTTAATTACCTGTAAATACGGTAAAGGAAATTTTGTTTATACTGGCTTGGTCTTTTTCCGTGAGTTGCCGGCAGGAGTTCCCGGGGCGTATCGTCTTTTTGCAAATCTTATCAGCCTTCCACAAAATAAATAATGCCAAACGAAAAACCACCCATATTAAAAACCTGGAAAAACTTATATGCTATAGTCATAGGCACACTTGTTGTATTAATTGTTTTGTTTTATTTTTTTACTAATCACTTTGCATGAGTGATATTGACTGGATAGTATTAAGCCTCACTTTACTTTCTATTGTAGCTTATGGTATTTGGAAAAGCAGAGGCGCAAAAAATATTCGCGGGTTTTTATTGGCTGATAAACAATTGCCCTGGTATCATGTTGGCCTGTCGGTAATGGCCACGCAGGCAAGTGCAATTACTTTTTTATCTGCACCCGGACAAGCATACAGTGATGGTTTGCGTTTTGTTCAATTTTATTTTGGTTTGCCATTAGCTATGGTTGTGTTGTGTATTACGTTCATTCCGATGTTTCAAAAATTAAATGTTTATACGGCCTATGAATATCTAGAAAAACGTTTTGATAATAAAACCCGCTCGCTTACGGCATTTCTGTTTTTATTGCAAAGAGGTTTGTCAACCGGGATTACCATTTACGCTCCTGCAATAATTCTTTCAACCATTTTAAACATTGATATTACGTATACCATTTTGTTTAACGGGGCTATTGTTATTTTGTATACGGTATACGGAGGCACCAAGGCTATTTCGTACACGCAACTTTTTCAAATGGGAATTATTTTTACCGGATTATTTGTAGCTGCTTATATGGTTGTGCATTTACTTCCTGCCAATGTTAGTTTTATGGATGCGCTACATGTAGCAGGAAAAATGAATAAACTAAATGCCATCGACACTACTTTTGATTTGAATAATCGCTACAATATTTGGTCGGGAATAATTGGAGGGTTTTTTCTACAACTTTCCTATTTCGGAACCGACCAATCTCAGGTAGGTCGTTATCTTACCGGAAGTTCAATAACACAAAGCAGATTGGGTTTAATTATGAATGGTCTCGTAAAAATACCTATGCAGTTTTTAATTCTATTAATTGGCACCTTGGTTTTTACTTTTTATCAATTCTATCAGCCACCTGTTTTCTTTAATAAAGTTGAAGTCAACCGAATTGAAAACAGCTCCTATAAAAACGAATACAAAAAATTAGAAACAGATTATCAAATGACTTGCGTAAAAAAGCAAGCGCAAGTAAATGAATTAGTAAATGCTTTGCATACAAAAGATGAAAAAGCAATTGATGCGCTCAGAGTACAACTTCAAGCAAGCGACAAGCAAAGCGTAGCCATTCGTAAAGAAGTTACAGATTTGATGCAAAAGAATTATGCAAAAGCAGATACTAACGATACTAATTATGTTTTTCTTGGATTTGTAACACAACAATTACCAATTGGAATTGTTGGATTATTAATTGCCATTATTTTTTTGGCAGCAATGGGCTCAACTGCAAGCGGGCTAAATTCATTAGCATCTACCACAGTAGTAGATTTTTACAAACGTATTTTCAAAAAAGAAGAAAGTGATAAAAAATATTTGGCTGCTTCCCGTTGGGCAACAGTTGCATGGGGATTATTTTGTATAGTGGTTGCTTTTTACGCAGCACGCTTAGGTAATTTGATAGAAGCCGTAAATATTTTGGGTTCTTTGTTTTACGGAACCATTCTTGGAATTTTTCTTGTGGCATTTTATATGAAAAAAATAAACGGTACTGCTGTTTTTTATGCCGCACTAATTGCCGAAGTTTTTGTTGTTATTGCATGGCTAACAGAGCTAACAGCCTTTTTATGGCTGAACGTAATTGGGTGCTTGCTTGTGATGGGTTTTGCCTGGACTTTACAGAAATTAATTTTCAAACCTGTTATAAAATAAAAATCCCCGCAATTTCATACGGGGATTTTACATAATCACGAAATTATCTGTGGAAAATTATTTCTTTTTAACTTCCTTATTCTCTGCAATAAGTTTCTCGGCTTGTTTTACATAATCATCGTTCTTATCTTCTTTAGCCAATGCAATTACTTTTGTGGCAGAAGCATTAGAACCTACCTTATCCTTTAATTTAGCCTGTATTTTTGCTTTTAACAGCATTGCCCAATAAGCTTTAGGATTTATTTCAACCGATTTATTTATCCAGATTAGCGCTTGCTTCAAATCTCTGTCAGAATCGTAATAATAATTTGCTGCCTGAAAGTACGGGCGCTTATCTGCCGCCATTGTAGTTTCAATATTCTTCATCACTTTAGTATCGATATCAACCGTTATTGCGAAAGAAACATTTGTTTGCTCCCAATTCAATTCTATGTTGGCAGAAGTTGACGTAATATTCGAAATATTAAAAGTCATGGTTTCAACTTTATTTGCTAAAGGCATAGATTTTCCTTTAAAACGAATTTGGTCTTCTTCTTGCTTGTATCCATCGCTACCCCATAAAGTAAGGTTTTTGTTTAAAATAATTACCCATTCATCTTTATCAGGAATTGTGTAAAGTGCGTATGTTCCTGCAGGGACAGTGTTTCCTTCTATTTTTACTTCTTCGCCAAAAGTAATTTTTGTTGATGCATTAGCACCCGTGCGCCACAATTTTCCAAATGGAACCAAATCTCCATAGATAATACGTTCTTTTACACTTGGACGAGAATACTCAATTGTAATTTCAGATAAAGCCACACTTTGCTTTATTGTCCCTGTTGGACTTGGAGCAGGAACTTTCAATTGCTGTGCATTTACAGTAAAGCTTAATGCAGCAATTGCAGCAAGACTAATTATACTTTTTATTTTATTTCTCATGTTTTTGTTTTTTAAATTAAGGAATTCGTGAATCTTCAATTTTATTTGTTTTTCTTGATATTTATAAATGAGAGGCAAAGGTAAAAATGTTTTCGTAATAAGTGATCGTGGTATGAATCCTATTTCAATAGATCATGTACCGAATGTCTGATTGCATGCGCAATTTCATCGGTAGGTAGGTCATTGGCGTCTTTCCCAAAGGGGTCTTCAATTTCTTCAGCAATCAATTCAAGGCTGGCAAGTACATAAAAGAAAAAAGCCACCACAGGAACCACCCAATATCCAAGCGTTAAAACATATCCTATTGGCAAGGTCATCACATAAAAGAAAATAAATTTTTTTAAGAATACGCTATAAGAAAATGGGATTGGGGTTTTCTTAATTCGCTCGCAGGCGCCACAAACATCTGCAAAATTTTGTATTTCAGCATTAAGAAGAATAAGATGTTCAGGTAATAAAATTCCTTGCTTCTGTAGTTGGTTCAATCTTTCGAAAATAGCTGCGGAAAGTTGATTAGGGATATGCCCACTTTCCTCAATCATTTCTTCTCTAAAAGAAGCGTTGATTTCAAATTCCTTTTTTATAACTTTTCCTCTTAAATGATTTTTAAGAGCGAATGAAAAGTTAGGAATTATAGCTCTAAAAAAATCACGCTCTTCTCTTGAATCGTGGGGCAGCAATGAATTTAATTTAATTGCCAGGTTTCGACTGCTGTTTACCAAATTGCCCCACATTTTTCTTCCCTCCCACCAGCGCTCATAAGCAGTATTAGTTCGAAATACAAGTAATAATGAAATAACCAAACCAAGGAGTGAGTGAACCATGGTTAAATTAGCAAGATGACTGCTTTTGTCAAGATGTAAAACCTCAAGTTCTACATACGCCACTATTCCTGCGTAAAGAGCATTCAATAAAAGAAGGGGCATGAGTTTACGAACCGTATCAGCCTTATGAAATTTGAAAATGAAGGTAAACCAATCCTTCGGGTTATAACGAATCATGAACTAAGAAATATTTTTGTGATCTCGGCAGGAATCGAACCTGCATCAAAAGTTTAGGAAACTTCTATTCTATCCATTGAACTACGAAACCAAAATCTGTTAGTAGTCAAAAACAATTAACAGAAATAAAATTATATAATCAGCATGGCATCACCATACGAGTAGAACCGATATTTTTCTTTGATAGCTTCTTTATATGCTTTCATTATCAAATCGTATCCGCCAAATGCGCATGTCATCATTAGTAAAGTTGATTCAGGCATATGAAAATTTGTAACCATACAATTTGCAATGCTAAAATCAAATGGAGGAAAAATAAATTTGTTTGTCCATCCTTTATAAGCATTTAAATGCCCGGATACTGAAACCGAAGTTTCTATACTCCGCATAACTGTAGTACCAACAGCACAAATACGTTTTTTCTTGTCAATTGCATTGTTAACCATTTTCGTGGTTTTTTCAGGAATATTTAATTCTTCCGAATCCATTTTATGTTTGGTTAGGTCTTCCACTTCAACATTACGGAAAGTGCCTAAACCAACGTGCAGGGTTACATAACTAAAATTTACACCTTTAATTTCTAAACGCTTCATCAGCTCTCTGCTAAAATGCAAACCTGCAGTTGGTGCCGCAACAGCTCCTTCATTTTTTGCATAAATAGTTTGGTAACGCTCTTTATCGGTATCCTCCACTTTACGTTTAATATATTTTGGAAGTGGCGTTTCTCCAAGTTCATATAATGTTTTACGAAACTCGTCATAAGGTCCGTCAAACAAAAAACGAAGTGTACGGCCACGTGATGTTGTGTTGTCAATTACCTCTGCAACCAACGAATCGTTTTCGCCAAAATAAAGTTTATTCCCAATGCGTATTTTACGTGCGGGGTCAACTAACACATCCCACAAACGGCTTTCGCCATTTAGTTCGCGTAATAAGAACACTTCTATTTTAGCACCGGTTTTTTCTTTGTTTCCATACATACGTGCAGGAAAAACTTTTGTATCATTCATTATCATTACATCGCCATCGTCGAAATAATTTATAATGTCTTTAAATTTTTTGTGGATTATTTTTCCGGTTTTGCGGTCAATAACCATTAAGCGACTTTCATCACGGTTTTTAGCAGGGTATTCAGCTAAAGATTCTTTCGGTAAGTTAAATTTGAATGCAGTTAATTTCATGGCTGTCTTTCTTTGTTTTTAACTGTCAGATGGGAGTTCGTTTCGCAGGAATTTGCGGGATGCGAATCACTAATCTTACAGGATTAATTTTTCAGGTTGCAAATATACATTTTTAAAGAGGCAAAGTCAACCCCTACATAAAGCCAAGTTCCAATTGAGCAACTTCGCTCATCATGTTTTTGTCCCAAGGCGGCTCGAAGGTTAAGGCTAATGTAACAGACTTAATATTAGGTAGTTGCTTTAATTTTCCCTCAAGTTCTGCTGGTAGACTTTCTGCAGCAGGGCAGTTAGGAGAAGTTAGTGTCATTTTAACAGCTAAATCTGTATCGTCATTAATATCAATCTCATAGATTAGTCCCAGTTCCCAAATATCTACAGGAATCTCAGGATCAAAGCAGGTTTTTACTTCGTCTATAACCCTTTGGGCTAGTTCGGCATCCTTTGATTTTATTATAGCTGACATTTGGGAGAGCAAAAGTAGCTAATTATAACCATTATAAATAAAAAAACCATAGAAAAGAACCACGGAGAATCAGAGAACACGAAGTAACACGGAGGTTTTTTTTGTAGGAATAATTAGTAAAAATAAACACGCATAAATCTCCGTGAACCTTAGTGATCTTATTGCCTCCGTGGTTAGAAGTTATTTTTTTTGGCTTAGTACCAAGGCATCAAGCTTCATCTGTTTAATCATACTGACTAAACCGTTAGCACGTGTTTGAGAGAGATGTTCTTTTAATCCGATTTTATTTATAAAAGATAAATCAGCCTTTACAACATCGCCGGGCTTTTGGTTTGAAAGAACGCGCACCATAAGCGCAACCATGCCTTTTGTAATAATTGCATCGCTATCTGCAGTAAAAATAATTTTTTCCTCTCGCAATTCTGAATGCATCCAGACTTTGCTTTGACAACCTTTTATAAGCTTATCTTCTGTTTTATTTTCTGGAGAAATTATAGGTAAAGATTTTCCGAGTTCGATTAGGTGTTCGTATTTACCTTCCCAATCGTCACCAAACAATTCAAACTCTTCAATTATTTCCTGTTCTATTTCTGGGATGGACATTATAATCTTTTGTATAATGCTTTTATATAATCAAGCGTAACTTTTTCTTTCCAGCTTTCTCCAAATGCCTGATGCCACATGTGTGGCAAATTATATGCAACTTCCGCCATTTTAGTAATGGTTTCATCACTCCAACCCTTTGCCAAATTTTTTGGAAGAACAATTTTATGTTTCTCTACCATTAATTTAAATTCTTTTACTCCGGTTGCATAAACATCATCTAAATGCTGAAAGGCAACGCAGTTTGCATAGCAGTGGCGATAATCTAAAATTTTTGAAAGCCCATAAGATAGAGCGTGACAAACACCAACTTCAGAATAACTTAAACTCAATCCGCCCATTAAAGAAGCTACCATTAGTTTATCATTGTTTTCTGCACTGCGCCCGCTTTTTTCATTTAAAAACACATCTCTACAAAGCGAAAGTGCTTGTTCCGCGTAAGCGTGACTAAAAGCATTATTTAAAGTTCCAAATTCTGATTCTATACAATGAATGTAAGTATCCATACCGGTGTTAAACCACCAATCGTCTTGCACAGTTGCAATTAATTCCGGATCTAAAATTACCTGGTTGAAAACAGTCCACTCACATTTTAATCCTAATTTTTTTGTCGGACCGGTTAGTACTGCTGTACTGCTACACTCTGCTCCTGTTCCACTAATTGTTGGAATTCCTAGATGATAAACGCCGGGTTTTTTAATTAAGTTCAATCCTTGATACAAAGACGAAGAACCCTCGTTGGTTAACATTAAGGCTGCAGCTTTAGCAATATCCATAATACTTCCACCTCCTATACCAATGAGTCCGCTTGGCAAACCTTTTTCATTTAAAATTTTATCGCGCAACGCATCAATTTGCTCTGTAGTAGGCTCGTGCTGATCAACATCTTCAAACAAAACAATATCCTCAGGCTTAGCCGGGATACGTTTTGCTAATTCCTTTCCCTTAAAATAATTATCTACGATGAAAACAAAGTAGTTTTTATTTTCTTTTCTAACAGGAGCAATAATTTCATTAAGCATATTAAAACTGCCGCGACCAAAAACTACTTTGTCTATATTTCTAAAATTTTTATGCATTTACAGGGCTCATAGCTTTAGTTACACAATCAGAAATTTTTGCGGCAAGTGTTTTCATATCTTCTTCTGTCCACTTATATTTTATTCCAAAAGAAATTAAACGACCTATTACATCTTGAGTTTTTGGCAAATGAAGATTTTTATAATCTTGCGGAGTTCCCAGAACTTCTATTGGTAATTTACTTACGGTGCGCAATTCCTTTATATGATCCCACTGATTAATGAAGTGATACATATTTAAAAACCAATAATCAAATCCAACAACACCGGCAGCTTTCATTTCTGTTACCGCACGCTTTGCTGTTTCTGTATCAGGTAATAATAAATTTAAAAAAGTTGCGGAATCTCCCGATGGGTCAGCCAATTTTGCAAAACCAATATTTTTATTTTTAGAAAGTTCGTTTACTAAAAATTGTTTGTGAGCTCTATTTTTTTCTTTGATTGCAGGCACTTTGCGAGTTTGCGCTACACCTACTGCAGCATGTAATTCGCTAATGCGATAATTAAAACCTAAGTAAGGATGATTTTCCATTCCGCGTGCATTTCCAATATGGTCGTGCCCATGATCGCTATACACATCAGCTTTTTTATAAATGGTTTCATCATTTGTAACCAGTACTCCGCCTTCTCCTGCAGTTGCAATTTTGAAGAAGTCGAAAGAATAGCTTCCTGCTTTTCCGAATAAACCGGTGTATGTTCCTTTATAAGAAGATGAAAATGCCTGTCCGGCATCTTCTACTAAAATTAATTTATGTTCGTTTACAACTTTCATAATAGAATCCATATCGGCCATACCGCCGCACATGTGTACCAAACAAACTCCTTTTGTTTTTAGTGTGATTGCTTTTTTAATTCCTTCTGCACTTAAACAAAGTGTTTCATCTACTTCTGCAAAAACAGGAAGTGCGCCAATAAATAAAACGGCTTCAATTGTTGCCATAAATGTAAATGGCGGAACGATTACTTCATCACCTGTACCTATTCCACTTGCAGCAAGTGCTGTTGCAATAGCGGTAGAGCCACTACTCATGGCATGAGCAAACTTTGCTCCGGTAATTTTTCTTACTTCGGCTTCAAAATCTTTTGCCTTCCAATGATCGTTGCGAATGGCTTCCTGATTATAACGGAATAAACAACCGGTAGATAAAACATCATTTACTTCTTTGCGCTCTTCGTCGCCAAATAATTCTGTTCCGGGCATGGTGCTAATTTTAGGTTACAAATATACGAATTACTCGGTTCTCGACTGCGCTCGAACTGACATTGATCGTGTCAAACCGAGCGTAGTCGAGGTTCTATTACAAATTCTGATAGTATTACAAGGTTCTCGACTACGCTCGAACTGACAGTCTAACATAAATTATCTGTTTCTCGGGTGGTGCTTTTCAATTACTTCTTTTAATTGCTTTCTACTTATATGGGTGTAGATTTCTGTTGTAGTAATACTTTCATGTCCCAACATTTCCTGCACGGCACGTAAATCGGCGCCATTTTCTATTAGGTGTGTAGCAAAACTATGGCGCAGCGTGTGCGGAGAAATTGTCTTTTTTATTCCGACTTTAGCCACCAACTCTTTAATTATATAAAATACCATTACACGCGAAAGTTTGCTGCCTCTGCGATTTAAAAACACAAAATCTTCATTTCCCTTTTTAATGACAATATGACTTCTTACATTTTTCAGGTAAATATCAATGTGCTTCAGTGCCATTGTGTTTATTGGAATTAATCTTTGCTTATTTCCCTTTCCTAAAACAATTAAATATTCTTCCAGGTAATGAATGTTACTTATTTTTAATCCCACCAGTTCACTTACGCGCAATCCGCAGCCGTAAAGAGTTTCCAACATGGCTAAATTACGCTCTCCGTCGGGCTTACTGCGGTCTAAAGCAGCAAGCATATCATCAATTTCCTTTTCATTAAGTACATCGGGTAATTTTCTTGATAGGCTTGGCCAATCTAATAATAGCGTTGGATCACTATCAATCTCTTCCTCTATCAATAAAAATTTGTAGAAAGCTCTTATGCCTGATAAAATGCGGCCTTGTGTTGTGGCGCTTAATCCAAGTTTATTAATTTCTTTTACGTATTGCTGAATATGCTTTAATTGTGTCTTTTGCGGAGTAATACCGGCAAAATTTTCTTCCATAAAAAGTGTCAGACCTCTTATGTCGCGTAAGTAAGCTTCAACAGAATTTTTACTCAGCGAGCGCTCAGCCGACAAATACATTTCGAATGATTTTATATAAAATTGCCAATTGCTCACGTTGCTAATTTACGTATTATACTAATGGAAAATACACTTTAACCACATAGA
>CAZZEI010000088.1:0-13476 GCA_964653165.1 uncultured Flavobacteriaceae bacterium
CGGCCTCTGCTTGGATGGGGACCCGGAACATACATGTTTCAATATGCACCGTTTCAAAAAACAAGCGAAAAATCTTTAATATCAACCAACGCAGGTACAAATGGTAACGCACACAGTGAGTATCTTGGTCCGTTAAGTGAGCAAGGAGTATTAGGTATTGTTTGGGTTTTAGCACTCTTAATTTTTGTTTACAATACCGGCTTTAAAACAGTTTATAATGCCAAAACCAAAGAACAGAAATTACTGGCGGCAATGCTACTTCTTGGCCTAACAACATACTTTGTGCATGGGTTTTTAAATAACTTTTTAGATACAGATAAACTTGCTATACCATTTTGGGGTTTTATTGCGGCTATCGTAATATTGGATATAAAACAAAAAGCAGCCATAAACGAACTACCGCAGGCTTAATTGCTTTTAGGATATTCAATCCTAACGTGGTACATATTCATTAATTTCTTTTTGAATATTTTTTTTAGCAAGGTTAATTCTTTAAAAGTAAGATCAGAATTTACGAGCTGATTTTCATCCATCTTGTACTTAAAGATTCGCTCTACCAAATCATCAATACTTACTGCATCGTAGTTCTTTAAACTACGCGAAGAAGCTTCTACGCTATCTGCAAGCATAAGCACACCGGTCTCCTTAGAAAACGGAATAGGTCCCGGATATCTAAATTTCTTTTCATCAGGATTCATTCCTGCATTTTCTTCCTTTGCTTTGTAATAAAAATAACTCGCCAAAGTTGTGCCATGATGTGTGCGAATAAAATCTATTACCTGCTCTGGCAGTTTATGTTTATGAGCCAACTCTATTCCCTTAATAACATGCCCGATAATTATATTAGCACTTTCTTCATAGGCTAATTCTTCGTGCGGATTATTATTTGCACTTTGATTTTCTATAAAATATGAGGTATTGTAAAGTTTACCGATGTCGTGATACATGGCTCCCGTGTGCACTAATAATGCATTTCCCCCAATCAATCCTATTGCTTCTTCTGCCATATTAGCGACTTGTAAACTATGCTGAAAAGTACCAGGCGCATCTGATGAAAGTTGTTTAAGTAATGCGTTATTACTGATATCGCTTAATTCCAATAATGTAAAATCAGAAATGAAGCCAAACATTTTTTCAAAAATATAAATAAGCGGATAAGCAATTAGCAAACAGGCAGAAGCTGCAAGAAAAGAATTGAAATCAGCTACTTTTAAATTTTCAAGGTCGCTCGCATGCAAGGCAAGATAGGCCACCATATTAATAACAAGCGTTACAAAAGCCGTTATTAATAATTGCGATCTACGTGTAAGGTTAGCAATACTGAAAATAGCTGCGATACCACTCAATAACTCAATAAAAACAAAATTAAATTTTTGCTCAATGAAAAAGGCCGCAATTAAAATGATATTCAGATGGACAAACAAAGCAGTTCGTGTATCAAAAAAAGCCCGGATAATTACAGGAGCGATAGCGAACGGAATGGCGTATAAACTGATTTGGTTATTTCGGGTTGCCAAAGCACTTGCCATGACAAACAAAGATACGAGTAAAAAAATAAATGTAACCTGTGTATTTTGCGCGAATATACCGGTACGGAAAAAACCAAGAAATAAAAACACCATAGCAAGACAAAGCGCAACATACAATACCCTTCCCAATAATGCAGCCAACGTGTGCTTGCTATATTTTTTTTGCTTTTCTAATTGCTTTTCAAGTGATGCAAGGATTTCTGCTTTAGAATCATCAACCACATCTCCTTTATTAATAATTAATTGCCCCTTAATACGTTTATCCTTTATAAGCGCAATATCATTTAACTCTTGATTAAGATTTTGTTGTGTTAAATTTTTATCGAATGTCAAGGTATGGGTTAATGCATTTTCTGCACCTTCCATTAAAATAGCATTTTGAACAGAAAGTTTCCTAATTAAAAAATTTCTTAAAAAACTATCTGCTTGAGCAATATTGTAAAAATCAGAAAAGTGCCTTTCAATAACCGATTTATCCTTAATTATCCAAACGGATAATGTAAAAGAACCGGAATCAGGTAATTGAACTATTTTTTTAGCTAACAGCGAATCAAAAGCCAAACTACAAACCCGTTCCTCCAGTTTTGACAGTTTATTGCGACTAAAAAAAAGTTTAACATTGCTTTTAAAGACTGAGTCATTATCTGTATAATAAAGCGGTGAATTATCCCGTATTTTATTTTGCTCAATTAGTACTTCATCATTCGACTTGTAAATTGCAAAATCGAAAGGCGCAATTAAGTCTTCGCTTTCCCATGGCTTACCATTTTCATAATAAAAATTTGTCTTGTTTGGATTTGGTAGCATTACTACAATTAATACCAGGCAAGTAAACATCAAACCCAATTTAAACCAGAGTGTATGTTTATCTCTTAAATATGAAATTATTCTTCTCATAGATGTCTCGCAAAGTCGCAAAGTTGATTTTGCATTCGCAGTGTCTCTTCGTGAAATTTATTTTATAACCGAAGGCGGCTCCATTATATAACCGCACTTTTTACAGGTAAGTAAATCTTTATTGTTGTAAAATTTTTCAAATACTCCCTGAAATTGGGTGGCAATATTGGTTAAAACAAAATACTCATCATACAATTTATGATTGCACTTTTCGCAGAACCACATTAAGCCATCCTTCTCCCCTTCTCTGCGCTTACGCTCTATTACTAATCCAATTGTGTTTGGACCACGCATTGGATTGTGGGGAATATTTGGAGGTAGTAAAAATATATCACCTTGCTTAATCGGTACTTTAACTGCCTTACCCTCTTCCTGTATTTGCACGGTAATATCTCCCTCCAATTGATAAAAGAATTCCTCGCTCTCGTTAAAATGATAATCCTTTCGGGAGTTGGGTCCGCCTACAACCATAATAATAAATTCGGCATCTTTATAAACTACTTTGTTGTTAACCGGTGGTTTTAAAAGATGGCGGTTATCTTCAATCCATTTCATAAAATTAAACGGACGTGTTAAAATTTCCTTTTTCATTTCGTTACTATTTGTTGATTCGGATATGTCTGTCATGTTGTATTTTTTAAAATTCTTAATTCTGCATTCTTAATTCTAAATTTATCTAATTCTATCCGCCGAGCGAACAAGTTCTTCATCTTTTTTAATAAATCTACCCGCTAAATACGCACATATTGTTGAAAGTACAGGTAAATAGCTTGGCCAAAGTGTATGTTTTGCTCCTCCTAAAAAATCTTCGACTATTGCAGTTTTTGTAAATAATAAAACAAGCAGAAGTATTGTATTTAAAAAGACAAGAATGGTTGAAATTCTACCCTGCAACATCCGTTTTTTGAAAAGGAAAATACAAATAAAAGAAAGCAGAAGTATAATGAGATTTAGTGATTCCGCTGTGTAGTACAATAAACCGCAAAAAGGTTGTTTGAAGGCGCTCAATGTAAAAGTATTGAACATGTTTTCGTAACTGATAAAAGGAAGAAAAAACAAACAAACCGAACATGCAAGCACCACTAAAAGAAAAACAGTTTGAATTCTTTGAATCATATAAATAATTTTTTCTGTTCGCTTATCATTCCCCCTACTCTTCTGTCAATTACAAAGGTAAAATCATTTTCAGATATTTTATTAATATCAAGCCACCTGAATGATTGTGCTCCATCCACTTTTTTCTTAAAATCAAATTTCTTTATGGAGGTTATTATTTTTATTTCTTCCTCGGCATTTACCACATAGTAAATACTTATAACCTGACTATCTACATGAAACGCAGATGTGACAAAAAAATCGGTAGTATAAAAATGATTTTTAACGCTTACTGTAAGATTTAACTCCTCTTTAAACTCGCGTACTACGCAATCTGCAAGTCCTTCGCCAAATTCCAAGCCACCACCGGGTAGTTTTGTTATTTCTTTGCCTTTTATAAACTCATCTGAAACAAGAAGTTTTCCATCCACCACTAAAACTCCGTAAACCCGCACATTAAACGTCCTTTTCATACTGCCAAAATACAGGGAAAAATTGGGGTAAAATGAGGCTTTTTTTAAGAAGAAATGAACCCCCACCCCTCCTTTAAAAAAGAGTGGAAAGCCAGACACCTAATAATTCAGCAGTTTCTCAATAGCAACCTCCACCTTCTCAGCAGAAGGAAGCATTGTCTTCTCAAGAATAGAATTGAGCGGTATAGCAGGCATGTCTTCTGCGCCTATAACTCTAACCGGAGCATCTAAATATTCAAAACAATTTTCATTTATACGTGCCGCTATGCTTTGCGCAAAGCTGTTGCTCTTTTGCTCTTCGGTTACGACTAAAACTTTACCGTGCTTTTTTGCCGATGCGTAAATTGCTTCTTCATCTAAGGGAGAAAGAGTTCTTAAATCTATAATCTCAACCTGTCCAGGGAATTTCTTCGAAGCATTTTTTGCCCAATAAACTCCCATTCCGTAAGTAATAACTGTCATGGTAGATTTTCCGCTCCCTCCTGCTTCAACTTCCTGAACCATTCGTGCTTTTCCCAAAGGAATTATATATTCTTCATCAGGCTCGATGGTTTTCGCTTCCTCAGTGCCTTTTATTTTACTCCAGTAAAGTCCCTTGTGCTCCAACATCAATACAGGATTCGGATCATAATAAGCAGCCTTCATCAATCCTTTTAAATCAGCACCTGTGCTCGGGTAAACAACTTTAATTCCTTTTATGTTACAAACTACACTCTCAACACTGCTCGAATGATAAGGCCCACCACTTCCGTACGCGCCTATAGGAACACGTAAAATACAACTGACAGGCCATTTACCGTTTGATAAATAACAAGAGCGTGAAACTTCCGTAAATAATTGGTTTAGCCCGGGCCAAATATAATCTGCAAACTGGATTTCTATAATTGGTTTTAATCCAACAGCGCTCATTCCGACTGTTGAACCGACAATAAATGCTTCTTGTATTGGCGTATTAAATACTCGGTGATCACCAAACTGTTGTGCTAATGTTGCTGCCTCACGAAATACTCCACCTAATCTTCTTCCAACATCTTGTCCGTATAACAAACACTCGAGATGTTTTTCCATCAACTCTCTAATAGCAAACAAAGCTGCATCAACCATAACAGTTGGTTGCTTGGCTTCCGGAGAACGATTTCCTCTTTCTTCGGTTACGCTTGTTGGAGCAAAATCATGTGTAAATAAATCTTCGGGGCGCGGGTCTTCCGCTTTTACTGCTTTTTCGTAATCTGCTTGCACCAATGAAACTGCATCGTCTTCCAGTTTTTTCATTTCAGAAGCAGTTGCTCCGTCCAGAACTAAACGATTACGAAGTTTTGGCAGTGGGTCGCGCTTTGCCGCTTCTTCCAAATCATCTCTATACCATTCTTTACGTACTCCCGATGTATGGTGATTAAGCAATGGAACTTTTGCATGAATTAAAAACGGACGACGCTCAGTGCGAATTAATTCTATAACCTCTTGTACTGTTTTATAACAACGATAAAAATCTGTCCCGTCAATTGTGCGCACTTCTAATCCCTTAAAACCTTTTGCGTAATCAGTCGCATCTTGTGTGCGAATTTCTCTTGCGTGCGCTGAAATATCCCATTCGTTATCCTGCACCAAATATAAAATTGGTAATTTTTTCAAAACTGCCATCTGAAATGCTTCGGCAACTTCTCCTTCGGTGATACTTGCATCGCCCATCGAGCAAACAGCGATTGGATTTAATCCTTTAAAATCTTTTTGGAGTTTGGTAGTTTCTAAATATTGTAAACCCATTGCAACTCCTGTAGTAGGAATAGCCTGCATACCTGTTGCGCTCGATTGATGTGGAATTTTAGGCATATCGTCTCTACGCAAAGCGGGATGCGAATAATAAGTTCTTCCACCGGAAAAAGGGTCATCACGCTTGGCAAGTAATTGCAACATCAATTCGTAAGGTTGCATACCAATAGAAAGCAAAATACTATCATCGCGGTAATACGCACTTAAATAATCTTGGGGAAGTAATTGTAAACCCAGCGCAATTTGTATTGCTTCGTGTCCGCGCGAAGTTGCGTGCACATATTTTGCTGTAACTTCTTTGTTGGCTTCGTACAAATCGGTCATGGCTTTTGCAGTACACATGATGCCATACGCTTTTTTGAAAATATCTAAAGAAACTTCTTTGTTCAATTTTGATTCAATTATACTTGCCATATCTCCTCTTAAAAACAGCGTTAAAGTATGAAAAAAAAATTAAATTTACTAAGTACTATTTTTAAAGGTTTTGGGGCGTTCCCCCAAGGGTACAAACTTCCCTCCGCTCTTTATTATTACACGCTCGGGGTCGGGCTGCTTTGGGCTCGCTTCGCTCGGCTTTTTGCAGAATATTTACTCCTTCGCCTTAAGATTTCGTTGGCAAAAGAGCCAAGCCCGCCACATCCCTAACGCAAATACAAGCTCCTCAAAAAACTTTGCGCCTTTTCCTAAAAACAAAAAAAAAAATATTTTTCTTGGCGTCTTAGCGCCTTTGCGGTGAAAAACTCGTAACAAAGCCTACCCATTAAAAACCTTGGAGAAAATAATTTTCCCGTCATTTACAAAAAGAACTTCCCCAACAATTAAATCTTCCTCTCCATTTACACTTCTAACATATTCCATAAAGATTTTATCATTATCAGAAATAAAATAATTAGGCTTGTAATGTAAAGTGGGTAACCTGTCGAAGGCATCTTTCCACCAATTATATAGTTGTTGTTTGCCTTTCATAAATCCTTCAGTTTCGGGCTTTCTTGTCTTTAGTTTGGGAGAGAAATGTTCTGCATCTTCATGATACAAAGCAAGCAAAGCATCAATATTCTTTTCGTTAAATGCAGCGAACCATTTTTCTGCTATTTGTTTGATATTTTGGTTTTCCATTTTTCGAAATTTTGTCAGTTCGAGCGTAGTCTAGAACCTAGAATCATTTTAATCGCGTCGCGACTTTGCTCAACGTGACAGTAATTATCGGAGGCTTAGCGTGTCGAAGTCTACTTTTTCAACGCCTTCTGCATCGGATTGTCTCTATTGCTTTGTCCGCGACCTCTGGCTTTTTCTTTAAACACATCAAATTTAGATGGAGCTTCCTTAACATTCCAGGTATTGTTTTTTTCATCTATGTCGGCAGTTTCCTTGTATGGGTCAATTACAATTCCCAAAACTTCCTTTTCCTTACCAAAAGTTTTAACAACTCTTTTTTCATTCTTGCGCCACACGTAAGCATGTATTCTTTCCACTTCACTTGTTCCATTTTTGTAATTCCATTGTATTATAATAGGAGAAACCAGCCCGCCCTTGTTTGTCAAACTTAATTCATAGTAAAATTTATTTTTAATCAAGTTGTAAGCTGAATCACTCATTACTTCTAAATTTTCGTATCTGTTAATTGGCTTTTTTTCTTTTAGTTCTTGTTCGTTAGGATTGTAGTGATAATAAAAATCACGCATAGAAGTATCTGTATCCACCAAAAACTTCATTCCTGATTGCTTATTTCTCATTTTAGAAATATGTTCAAACTCTTTATACCTGCTGCGAGGCATAACAGAATCGTTTTTTACAGGAACTACTTTGTTATTTATAAACGTAAAAGCTTTTACTGAATCTAAAGAAATATCAACCGGTTCTATATCATAAAACCATCCTCTCCAAAACCAATCCAAATCTACTGCTGATGCATCTTCCATAGTTCTAAAAAAATCGGAAGGTGTTGGATGTTTAAACGCCCAACGCCTGGCATATTCTTTAAAAGCAAAATCAAAAAGCTCTCTTCCCATAACTGTTTCACGCAGTAAGTTTAATGCAGCTGTAGGTTTTGCATAAGCATTTGGACCAAACTGAATAATATTTTCACTGTTTGTCATAATAGGTTCAAGCACATCTTTTGGCATTCGCATGTAATCGGTAATTTTGTGCGCCGGACCACGTTGTGAAGGATAATTATTATCAAATTCCTGTTCTGTTAAGAATTGTACAAAAGTATTTAACCCTTCGTCCATCCAGCTCCACTGCCGCTCGTCGCTGTTAATTATCATTGGAAAAAAGTTATGCCCCACTTCATGAATAATAACACCAAGCATTCCGTATTTTGTTGCTTCAGAATAAGTGCCGTCTTTTTCTGCCCTTCCATAGTTAAAACATATCATAGGGTATTCCATTCCGTTTGCAGCTTCAATACTTTGTGCCACCGGATATGGATAATCAATTGTGAATTTTGAATACGTTTTAATTGTGTGCGCAACTGCTTTTGTAGAATATTTACGATAAACCGGATAAGCTTCCTTACCATAAAAACTCATACACATAACTTTTTTCTTTCCTACAACTTGCGGCATTGCATCCCAAACAAATTTGCGCGAAGAGCCCCATGCAAAATCGCGTACGCTATCTGCTTTAAAAATCCATGTTTTTGTTGTAGCGGCTTTATTTTTTTCTGCTGCAGTTGCCTCAGCCAATGTTACGACTTCAACAACATCAGTTGCAGTTTGTGCTTTTTGCCAGCGAGCTAATTGCTCCGGACTTAAAACCTGCGCATAGTTTAAACAATTTCCCGTTGCGCAAACTTTATGATCGGCAGGAACTGTCATTTTTACTAAAAAATTTCCGAAGGCTAATGCAAACTCACCACGACCGGTAAATTGTTTGTTTTGCCAACCCTGATAATCAGAATAAACACACAAACGTGGATACCACTGTGCCATTGTAAAAAGAATGTTGCCATCTTCAGGAAAAAGTTCGTAGCCGCCTCGGCCGCCCAATTCTAAACGGTTTGCAATTTTATAATTCCATTTTACTTTGAATTTCACTTTGCCACCCGCTACAAGTGTTTGGTTCAAATCAATGCGCATCATGGTTTGATTAACCGTATACTTTAATGGTTTATTTAGTTCATCCGTTACGGATAAAATTTTATCTCCATGACCTTGCAATCTTTCTTTAGTCTGAATATCTTTTACATCACCATCCGTAAAAGGAGGTGAAAATTTACTTCCATCAAAATAATTTGCTTCACCATTTGGGTCGTGCTGGTTTTCATCCAATTGCAGCCACAGATAATTTAATTTATCAGGAGAATTATTATAATACGTTATCCACTCGCTTCCATTTAGTGTAAGATTTTTTTCATCGAGTGTAGCATCAATATCGTAATCTGCCTTTTGCTGCCAGTATTTATGTCCGGGTGCGCCAGATGCACTACGATAGACATTTGCATCAGGAAGTATGGTTCCTAACTGTTCAAATTTATTTCCGTGATTGGAAGTAGGATTGTTTTTTATGTTCTGACCTGAAGCTGACAATTCCCAAAAAAATATAACCGCAAAGGCGCAAAGGCGCAAAGAAAATTTTGTAACACCGCTTTGTAGTAAAGGCGCAAAGAAAGATTTAACCGCAAAGATGCTAAGGCGCAAAATGGTTTTGTTGAGTTTTTTTTGTGTTTCTGTAAATAAGTTAAGACGGAAAGTTTTATCTGCACCTTTCCTATTAAATAATTTTTGCGCCTTTGCGCCTTTGCGGTAAATATTCATATTATAGTTCATTTAATCGTTGTATTAAAAGTACAAGTGCAATTCCAAAAACAGCAGAGGAAACAAACAAAATGTAATCCCTTTTTGTAATTCTGGTAAACGCCTGCAAAATTACAGAAATAAGTAGAATACAGGCAACAATTACTAATTGACCTGCTTCTAAACCTAAGTTAAATGAAAACAATGGTGCAATTATGCTTTCTTGCCGACCAAGTAATGATTTTAAAAGATAAGAGAAGCCCATACCATGAATAAAGCCAAAAATAAGTGCTAAAACATAATTAAAACTCACTCTTTTTGAGAGATTATTACGGATTACAATGTTATAAATGCATGAAATAAGTATAGTTAGCGGAATAAGGCATTCTATTACTTTTTGAGGAATTGAAATAACATTTATTGTGCTTAGGAACAGAGTTAATGAATGACCTATTGTAAAAGCGGTTATCAAAACAAGAAGTTTTTTCCATTCACTAATTTGAAACAAAACAGTTAACGCTGTAACGTAGCAAATATGGTCGTAGCCATAAAAATCTAATATATGTTGTAAGCCTGTGCTGAACCAGAGCCAAAAATCGTGCATTAATGCTACCTTTGAGCGGGTGAAAATAATGATAATGAATTATATAAAGTCAAAAATGTTAAGTGCGGTAAAAAACCTGTTTTGTTGCGGGATTTTGCTTGTTCTTTTGACCTCGTTTCATCCCTATTATGTAAGTGTGACAGAAATAAAGTACAAGGATAAAGAAAAGACTTTGCAAATAAGTTGCCGGGTTTTTACAGATAATATTGAAAATGCATTGAAAAAAATACACAAAAAGCAGCTAGATATTCTCAACCCCAAAGATAAAAAGGAAGTTGAAAAATTATTAAATGAGTATATAAACACGCATCTTACAATAACCGTGAATGGCACATTACAAAAACCGACATTTATAGGTTACGAAAAGGAAGAAGAGGCAATATGGGCTTATTTTGAAGTAAAAATGCAATTCAACCTAAAACTTTACTTATAGAAAACACATTGTTGTATGAATATTTACCCCAACAAATAAATATGGTTCATACGGAAGTAAAAGGTGAAAAAAAGAGTTTAAAGGTGACAAATCCCGAAAAGTTGATGACTTTCAATTTTTAAAAAACCGTTGTTTATCGACTCTATTCAAAAAAGTCTTATTTCCTGTGAAAAAATATAAAAATTGGAGTTTTCTAATATGAGAAAAAGCCGTACTTTCAACCCGTAAAATTAATACCTGTGGGTAGGAAATTTATATATACATACTTGTTCTCCATCCTCTCCCTATTTTCCTTTGGGCAGGAAGGCAATTACTATATAACTAATTTTATTCCTGCTGCAATTGGTGCAAACGACCAAAACTGGAGCGTAACACAAGACAGTCTTGGTCGCATATTTGTAGCAAACCTTAGTGGAGTTATGATGTATGATGGTAAGGTTTGGAAATTAACTCTGTTAAAAGATGAGAATGAAGCCATTTCACTTGCAAAAGGAGAAAACGGAACAATTTACGTAGGTGGCGCAGGTGAATTTGGGTATTTATATTCAAATGAAACAGGAAAAGTAAAATATGAATCGCAGAGCGCAAAATTAAAAGAAAATGAACAAGATTTTGGTAATATATGGATGATACATGTTATTGGCAAAGACATTTTTTTCTGCGCCAACGAGCGTATTTTCTGGTATCAAAATAATGTGTATCAAAAAAGCTTTACCCCAACCGGTGAAAAATTTCACACCTTTTTTAATGTCGGCAATACTTTATTAGTCAGAGAACAAGGCGTTGGTCTATTATTTTTTAAAGATGGTGCATTAAAAAAAATATTGGGCACAGGAGAACTTGCTGATGTTCGTGCTTATGCAATTTTACCCGTTGATGATAACGTGTATTGGATTTGCTCCCGAAATGGCTTATATATTTTATATTTTAATATTAATAAGCCCGAAATTAGCAATCTGGCTAAAGTAAACTCTCCACTTGATAGTTGGATGGCAGAAAACAATGTTTATTGCGGAGCTAAATTAAACAGTAATTTATTTGCACTGGGCTCACTAAAAAAAGGAGTAGTCCTATTTAATAAAAATTTAAAAACAGTAAATTCTATAAATTATGAAAAAGGTTTACAGGACGATGCGGTGAAATTTATTTATAAGGATAATACAGGCAATATATGGTTAGCACTAAATAAAGGATTAAGTTATGCTGAAATTAATACCCCTCTTACGCATTGGGCAAAAACCAACGGAATACAAGGAGTTATAGAATCTGTAGCTAAATACAAAGGTCTTCCCTACATTGCTACAGACAAAGGTGTAGAGCAATTAAATATCAAAACAAATTCATTTGAGCCAACAGGCATTACAGCTGAGAGTTGGTCATTGAAAAACCATGCTGATATTTTACTTGCAGGAACAAACATTGGATTATTTGAGATTAATGAAAAAGGAAGTAACTTAATTTTTGATTCTCCTGATGGAGTATTCTATATTTATATTAATCCCCATAATAAAGAACTACTTTACCTGGCTGGAAAAACCACATTAACAATAGCGAAATATAAAAATCATCAAATACAAATAGTAAAAGTATTTGAAGAAGCAGAAGGGATAAGAAGTGCTGTATGCGATAAAGAAGGGAAAATAATTTTTGGGTCGATAAAGACAGCCACGACGATCTATGCAATAAACCCCGAACGACCGGATAGCCTTTTAGCGTACACCGAAAAAGACGGCTTACCACCGCTTGCAGAAATTTTTGTTTTTCCATATAATGATAAAATTTTATTTTGTACAGGGCTTCAAGGAATTTACACTTTCAATAAAAATTCGGAAAAATTATTTATAAGAGAATCGCTCTATAACATCGCAGGAAAAAAAGCCCAAATAACTAAAGCAGCCCAGGTTGGTAACGACATTTGGTTAGCTTCGAATTTGCAGGCCGAAAATGGAGCCAAAATTGACGAACTAAGTGCGTTAAAGAATGTAAACGGAAAATTTATACAAGATTATAAACTTCTAAAACGCATTAGAGATATAAGTCCGAAATGCTTTTTAGTTGATTCAGGTGCAGTATTTATCGGTACTAACGACGGACTAATTGAATACAATACAAAGCCAACAACCGGAAACATTAAGTTTAATACTTTTATTTCTAAAATAGCAAGAGAAATAGATACAATAGCACTTGTACAAAATCTTAGTCCGGGATTTACATATACTGAACCTGAGTTTAAATATTTTGGAAATATCATCAGTTTTTTTCCTGCTGCATCAGATTATTATGATAAAAATGAGTTAGAGTTTTGCTACTATTTAGAGGGAAAAGACAAACAGGATAGTTTTCCCGGCGAATGGAACAAAAATGCCAAAATAAGTTACGATAATTTACATGAGGGTCGTTATGTTTTTCATTTAAAGAGCCGAAACATATTGGGTATTGAAGGCAGACCTATTCATTATGCCTTTACTATTTTACCTCCTTGGTATCGTACTTATTGGGCTTATGCTTTATATCTTTTTGGTTCGGTTGGTTTAATTTGGTTTATCGTTCAATACAATATCAAACGTTTAAAAGAGCAAAACATTAAACTCGAAAAAATTATTACAGAACGTACCAAAGAAGTTGAATTACAAAAAGAAGAGATTGAACATAAAAACCAGGAAATTACAGATAGTATTAACTACGCAAAACGTATACAGCAAGCCATCTTACCACCCATTATTGAAATTAAAAAAGTATGGCATAATCTTTTTGTCTTTTTCCAACCTAAAGATATAGTAAGCGGAGATTTTTATTGGTTTCATAAAATAAATAATAACGAAATGCTTATTGCTTGTGCAGATTGTACAGGCCATGGAGTGCCCGGAGGATTTATGAGTATGATTTGTTCACACAAACTAAATGCTGCTCTAAAAATTACCAGCGATCATGCAACAAT
>CAZZEI010000089.1:0-13334 GCA_964653165.1 uncultured Flavobacteriaceae bacterium
CCTATTGTTATAATTATTAACTTTATGGAGAATACAAACATATGAGAGACATAGAAAATAAAAAAAAAGGAAGATATATATAGAAAACTACGTTTTGGCACATAGTTACTATGATTAAAAGCAGAGCTTCTATATAAACCTGCAAAACAAAAAAATCTATGTATCTATGTGGTTTAAAAAGTAAGTAGCAGTAAAATGATAAAAGCAGAGAACATAAATAAGCATTACGGAAGTCTGCATGTATTAAAAGATATTTCACTCGAAATAAAACAAGCAGAAGTAGTTGCTATTGTGGGCGCTTCGGGCGCTGGTAAAACAACACTGTTGCAATTAATCGGTACGCTTGACAAACCTGATACCGGCAAAATTTTTATTGATAACGTTGATATTTCATCTTTATCCAATAAAAAACTATCAGCATTCCGTAATAAACATATTGGTTTTGTTTTTCAGTTCCATCATTTATTACCTGAGTTTACGGCAATAGAAAATATTTGTCTGCCGGCTTTTATTGCCGGAGTATCAAAAAAAGAAGCTGCTGAAAAAGCAATGAAACTTTTACACTTATTAGGTGTAACAGAACGCGCAGAGCATAAACCATCTGAACTCTCGGGAGGTGAACAACAACGGGTTGCCGTAGCAAGAGCATTAATAAATTCTCCCTCGGTTATTTTAGCCGATGAACCCTCAGGTAACCTCGATTCAAACAATGCACAAGAATTACACAAACTTTTTTTTGATTTACGAATAGAACTCAACCAGACTTTTGTAATTGTAACCCACAACAAAGAATTAGCCGGCATGAGTGACCGTCAATTACTAATGCAGGACGGAATGTTAATCGCTTAGCAAAAATCCCAATTCTTAATTCCTAATTCTAAATTCTTAATTAATAAAGGTCCTGTGCTTCTATCAAATCCTGCACATCTCTAGTTTTTAAATTACTTATCTTTTTCTTCTTTGCCTGATTAGGAATATTGCCGTCGCCGTTATCTATATTATTATCGCCAACATCAATTGTAGTGTTTGTATTAAATACTTCATACATTGTATAATTATTATAAATACTTTTTGCTTGTCCGATACGAACAGTAAACCCAATGTTTATATAAAATGCTGCATTTAGTTTCTGTCCAAAAAATGGAACCATCTCTTCAGCTTTGTTTTTTTTGTTGTATTGTCGGGAAAAAAGAGCTACACCTCTAAAAGTAGAAGTACCAAATGCAGTGAAAAAAGAAAAATGCTTATTCGGATTAAAATCTAAACGCATACCTGAATTACCATCGTATCGACCAAAAATAATTGTCTTATCTATATCTCCGTTAGAATTTGTACCATTATACAAACTATCCGTATTTGCCATAGCTAATAGACTTCCGGTAGCTTTAGTATAAACGCTTCCACGTAATTTGCTCCCCATAGGAAAGCTAAAACTAACGTAACGCGGAAACTGAATACTCAAATAAGTCCCGTCCAGCCTTCCAATACGCAAACCTAAATAAGGAAGATGGTATCTGTTACCCAAAATAAAAGTACGGGTAAAACCTACACGGTAACTAAACCTTGGACTAACCATTCTGTCATATACCACCGTAGTTGCCCAGCGAGATACCATAGTGCTGTTATCTGCCAAATCTCCGGCAATAAAAGGTGTGGCATCAAAAAACCAAATTCCTTTTCTTCCGCTATTACAAATGGAGCGCAATCCAATACTTGCCTTCATTAAATTATGGTCGCTAATGCCCGAAAAACGCGGCATGGCAAGCATATAACTTCCGGTAAGTAACAAATGAAAGTTGCTGGTATGTTGGTCGTCATGAATTTTTTCTTTTGTTAAAAGAGGAAAATAAAAACCACCGGTAGATTGTGTGTACTGATAATCTTTTAATTGATTTGCCAATACCAATTCATTTCCATTTTGACTCGTTGTTCTTAAGTTCTGGCGAGGAGTTGCATATATATCGAGAAAAAAGGTAGGCGTAAAATAATGCTATGGTGTTTTTACTTTTTTTGCCGCAGTATCTGTTTGAGAAAATAAATGAGAAGATGCTAAAATAAATAGCGCTAACCCTACTGGCTTAAATATAACATGGGTTAAATGCGAGCATTTTTTTTGCCGCAGATTACACCTATTTACACAGATTTTAGACACAGATTTTTTATTTAATAAGCAACGGTTTTTCTTTTTTAAATTTCAATCTTTCAATTAACTACTGTTTCAATTTTTTTTTGCATTCCCAATTATTAAACAAATTTATTTTAATCTGTGAAGGCAATCTGTGTAAATTTGCGAAATCTGTGGCATCACTTAATCATTTGATTTACCCTGCAATTGCTTTAATAACTCTTTTTTAAACTCTTCTTCTGCCTGGCGCAGCAAGGCTACTTTTTTAAGCGGAAGAATTTTTTTGAACTTATCGTAATACTCTTTGTATAAATTTAATTCGCGCTGTTTAAATAAAAGTTCAGCGTCTAAATACTCCTGCGCCTCTTTGTCACTAGAAAATGTAGCGCCAATTGTTTTAAATTCTTTTCGGGCAGCGCGTGTTTTATCCTGGTATTCGTTGTAAACAGGCCAAAACTTTTGCGACTCCTCCGAAGTTAAGTTTAACTGCTGTGTAATAAATGCCACACGCAATGCTTCAATCTTTTCCTTTTTTCCGCCTTGCGAGAAAGAAGTAAGTGAAATTGAAATAAATAATAAAATATAGAGTAGTTTTTTCACCTTATAGTTCGTCTGTTATAGTGTTTACGTCAATTTCCTCAGATACTTCACTTGCATCTATTATTTCTGTTTTTCCGTTTTTCTTTAATGATAAACTATCGCTTAAAGCTTTTACATCAATCATTTCAATAATGTTTTCTTCACTTATTGTTTGTATATAATTGCTATTTAATATTTCCTTTTTACTCAAACAGGCAAGCGTGGTGCATTCGTTATTTGGCTGAACTCCGGTATCTTGATTATAAAACAAAATACTTAAAGAAACAATTAAAGTAACTGCGGCTGCCATAGCCAATTTGTACGATGTTTTAACGTTTGCAAAAAGCTTAAACACTTTTGCTTCTTTAGTTTGACTTTCTATTCGTGTAGCTAATTCTTCAAAATATTTTACAGGAATTGTAAATGCATTTTGTTTACCAATTGAAGAAAGTGTTGGGTAAATACTTGCTTCTTCCTCTACTTCTACCCTGTTAAGAATTCTGGCAGGTAATTCAGAAAAATAATTTACAGGAACAATAAAATTTGCTGCTTTAAACTCCATCAAAGAAGGATACTGCAATAACTCTTCACGTAATTCAAAATAATCTTGCGGGACAGCAAAAGGATTCGTTTTTCCGATAGACGACAATAAAGGATAATCCTTCAATTCATCTTCAGCTTCTATCTTTTTAAAAAGCCTTGAATTGAACGATTCAAAATAATTCTCTGGTACGCCCAAAAACTCCTTGCTCTTTTCGTCGCCCGCTCCGAAGGAGTCCCTATGGGAAAAACCTTCTTCGTCTTTATTTATATCCTCTTTGCTCATTTACTGCTTATTAGATGCTTTTTAAACCTTGCGGTTTAATTGCTCTTTTAAAATTTCTTCCACCTTTTTTGAAGCTATATGAAATGATGCTTTTAGGGCTCCGACTGAGGTTTCCAAAACATCACTCATCTTCTCATAGGGCATTTCATCATAATAGCGCATGTTAAACACTAAACGCTGCTTTTCGGGCAGAGTCAAAATAGCCTGTTGCAACTTTAATTCTATCTCATTTCCATTAAAGTAAGTGTCGCTCTCAAGCGACTTACTAAGTTGATGTTCAATAGGATGTATAGATTGAATATCAACCCTTTTCTTTTGTCTGAGGAACCCCAAAGCTTCATTAGTAGCAATACGGTAAAGCCAGGTATAAAGTTGAGCCTCTTCTTTGAAGTTGTCTAAGGCTTTCCATGCTTTTATGAAGGTGTTCTGCAAAACATCATCGGCATCATCGTGGTCGAGGACAATTTTACGCACATGCCAATACATACGTTTTTGGTACTTGGTAACAATAACGCCAAAGACCTTGTCGCGCTGTTCGCCGGTCTTAAATAATGTTACAAGTTCGGTATCTGGTGTCTGCTCGTTAATATTGCCTCTTTGATGTAAAATTAAGCAAATAGTTTAGTCTGAAAAATACTTTAAATTCCTCTATCTTTGCCTTAATGAAACCTTCCTCCATCCAACATTATATTTCTCAAACCTCTCTTGATTCTTCCCTAAAAAAATTAGCCGAAAAAGTCATTGCCGACGAGCGTATTTCTTTTGATGACGGAGTTTTATTATTCGAAAAAGGAGAGCTTGGCTTTGTTGGAGCTTTAGCTAATTACGTAAAAGAAAAAAAATCGGGTAATTACGTATTCTTTAACCGTAACTTTCATGTTGAGCCGACTAATATTTGTGTTTACACTTGCTCCTTCTGCTCCTACTCTCGTTTAATAAAACAAAAAGAAGAAGGATGGGAATTATCAGTGGACCAGATTATAGAAAAAATTAAAAAATGGGATGATAAACCTGTAACCGAAGTACATATTACGGGCGGAGTAATTCCAAAACAGGATTTGAATTTTTATACTGATTTATATAAGAGAATTAAACAACATCGTCCGGGTTTACACATTAAAGCCCTTACTCCTGTAGAGTACCACTACATCTTTAAAAAAGCAAAAGTTTCTTACGAGGAAGGAATGAAATTAATGAAAGATGCCGGATTAGATTCTCTTCCGGGTGGTGGCGCAGAAATTTTTCATCCCGAAATACGCGACGAAATTGCCGGCGGAAAATGCTCTGCCGATGAATGGTTAGGAATACACGAAGCATGGCATAATTTAGGAATGAAAAGTAATGCAACTATGCTTTATGGACACGTAGAAAAATTTTGGCACCGTGTGGATCACATGGAAAGATTAAGAAACCTTCAAGATAAAACTAAAGGCTTCAATACTTTTATTCCTTTGAAATTCCGCAATCAGGGAAATCAAATGAGTCATGTGCCCGAAGTAAGTGTAATTGAAGATTTACGTAATTATGCCATAAGCAGAATTTACTTAGATAATTTTGATCACGTAAAAGCCTATTGGGCTATGATTGGAAGAAGCACCGCACAACTGGCTCTAAATTTTGGTGCCGATGATTTAGACGGGACTATTGACGATACCACAAAAATATACTCGATGGCAGGTGCCGAAGACCAAAACCCGTCTCTTAGTACACAGCAGTTAGTCGACCTAATAAAACAAGCCGGACAAACCCCTGTTGAGAGGGATACTTTGTACAATATTGTGCATGATTATAGCAATGAAGAACCCTCGTTATTGTAATCCGCTTTTTTTGCCACAGATTTCACAGATTTACGCGGATTTTTTATTAGTTGAAGATTATCTTTGCGCCTTGATATAAAACAACTCTAAAATAAAACAAAAAACTTAGCGCCTTCGCGTCTTAGCGGTCAAAAAAGGAATATCGCTATTAAAATAATCTATGAATACAATCTGTGTAATCTGTGGCAGACTGTATTCCGCTGTTTTGTTAACATTTTCGTAATTAAATTCCTTGGGAATTTCATAAAATTTGACTTACTTTTGTACTCGATTTTGGGCCAGTCTTTAAGAAGCGAACACCCTATAGAAATCGCGACGATGCGCGATAATTCTTAACCGCTTTTTGAAGCTTTTTAAAAGAAGCTTTAAAAAATGGAAAGAACAAAAGGGACGATTATTATTGGTGTGTTAAAAACCTCCGGTAAATCCCTTACAAAAATATTTCTTTATTTTCTCTTTCTTTTTTCATTTCAAATAAATGCACAGCAACTTGTAATCAATGAGGTTTCTCAAGGACCAACCGGAGTGCAAGAATATGTAGAGCTTTTAGTTACAGGAACTCCTACCTGCACAACTATACCGTGTATGGATTTAAGAGGCTATTACATTGATGACAATAACGGAAATTATGCAGCGGGTGCCGGTACCGGAATTGCAACAGGTTGTATTCGGTTTACAAACGATCCTCTTTGGTCATGCGTTCCTGCAGGAACTATAATTGTTTTTTATAATGATGCCGATTTAAATCCAAGTATTCCGGCGCAAGATTTATCACTGAGTGATGGAAATTGCAAATTGGTTATCCCTGTAAGTAATTGCACGCTGATTGAAAGAAATACAACTTCTCCAAGTACCGGAACAAGTGTTTATCCTACTACCGGTTTTATTGCCTGTGGAAATTGGGGCACTATCGGAATGGCAAATGGCGGTGATTCATTTCAGGCACTTGATCCATTAGCAAATCCGGTTTTTTCTGTTAGCTGGGGAAATAATAATATAGGAACCCAAATATATTTTGCCGCTGCGCAAGGCGGTATGGTTTGTTATAACACAAATACGGTAAATAATATTCCAAGCAATCAAGCAAATTGGGTAAGTACAGTAGTAGCAGGAAATGAAACTCCGGGCTTTCCAAACAACGCAGCTAACGCAAGTTGGATTGACAGTATGAATAATGTTTGTGGGACAATACTTCCTTTGAGTTTATCATTCTCCACTTTACCAACTGCATGCGCTTGTACAGGAAGTGCAACAGTAACAGCATCAGGAGCAGTTGGGCCTTACACATACACTTGGACTCCGGGTGCTGTTACAACAAATACTTTAGGTTTGCTTTGTGTTGGAAACTATTCTGTAAGCGTAAGCAGTGCGAATGGTTGTCTGGTTACAGATACTGTTTCTATTATTTCTTCGGTTGTATTATCAGCAGTAATTACAACTACCAATATTACTTGTAACGGAAGCGCCGATGGAATTTCTAACGTAACTGTTGGTGGAAGTCCCGGTCCATTTACCTACACTTGGACTCCCGTTGGAGGAAATGCTGCTACTGCAACAAATTTACCACAAGGAAATTATACCGTAAACATTACAGATGCGGGAGGATGTACAACAAGTGCTACAACAACAGTTGGAGAACCACCTGTTTTAACAGCAACGGTTACCGGAACAGATTTAACTTGTTTTGGTTCAAATAATGGAACTGCAACCGTAACTGCAGGCGGCGGAACGGGAGCCTATACTTATTCATGGACACCGAGCGGAGGAACAGGTTCTATTGCAACAAATCTTCCACAAAATAATTATACTTGCACAGTAACAGATGCTAATGGTTGTACAATAAGTGCTTCAGTTTTAGTTTCTGAACCTTCAATTCTTTCTTTAACTGTAACTTCTACGTCTGTGACTTGCAGTGGATTAAGTAATGGTACCACAAGCGTTACCGTAACCGGAGGAATTGGTGCTTACACTTATACTTGGTCGCCCATAGGAGGAAACACAAATACTGCAAACGGATTACCTTTTGGAAATTATACTGTAACAGTTAACGATTCAAACGCATGTGTTGCTACGGGAAGTGTTAGTGTCAATCAAAATATTACAATTACAGCAACAATTACAACTACCGACGCTCTTTGTTTTGGCGGAAGCGGTACTGCAACGGTAACAGCAAACGGCGGAAACGGCGCTTATACTTATTCGTGGTCGCCCATTGGAGGAACAGGCTCTACAGCAACTTTACCGCAAGGAAATTATTCTGTAACTGTTACCGATGCTAACTTATGTTCTGTAACAACTGCTACAACAATTAATCAACCAATTGTTTTAAGTGCAACTGTAACCGCATCAAGCATTACTTGTTTTGGTGCAAATAACGGAACTGCAACCGTAACTGCCAATGGCGGAACAGGAGTTTACACTTATTCGTGGTCACCGAGCGGAGGGACAAATGCAACTGCGACAAATTTAGCGCAAGGAAATTATACTGTTACAGTTACCGATGTGAATAATTGCATTACAACGGCTACCATTTTAGTTAATGAACCTGCTATTCTTTCTTTAACCGTTACTTCTACTTCGGTTACTTGTAATGGTGGAAATAATGGAACAGCAAGTGTTAGTGCGACAGGCGGAACAGGTGCTTACACATACACTTGGACTCCAATTGGAGGAAATTCTGCAAACGCAGGCGGATTACCATTCGGAAATTATTCTGTAACCGTGAATGATGCAAATGGATGTGTAGCTACTGCGACAACTTCAATTGCTCAATCTATAGCGATAACGCTAACACTTACTTCTACTAACGCAAGTTGCAATACAAGTAACGGGACAGCAACAGTTAGTGCAAGTGGTGGCACCGGAGTTTTCACTTACACATGGGCACCATCAGGTGGAAATACAAACACATCGACCGGTTTAGGTCCGGGAAATTATTCGGTTACAGTTACAGATGCAAATGTTTGTTCAGTTACAAGCAACACTACAATTACACAGCCTCCAACATTTACACTTACAATTTCTTCAACGAGTGTTACTTGCAATGGAGGAAGTGATGGAAGCGCAACAGCAAATATTATTGGAGGAACTCCCTTATTCAATTATCAGTGGCTTCCCATTGGTGGAACAAGTTCAACAACTGGAACAATTTTACCACCTGGCACATACACGGTAAACGTTATTGATGCCGGCGGATGTAGCGCAACTTCAACCTTTACTTTAAGTCAGCCCGCGCCCCTTACAGTTTCCGCAAGCGGACAATCTGTTTGTAACGGACAAACTGCAACATTAACTGCTTCCGGGGCAGGCGGAAATGCTCCTTATACTTATACATGGAATACCGGAGCAACCGGTTCTCCAATTACAGTCAACACTACAGTAAATACAACTTACACTGTAATTGCAACCGATAATAAAGGTTGTGTTTCGTTACCTGATACAGCAATGGTAAATGTATCATCACCGCTTAGTATAATCGTAATATCGAATGATACAACCTGTGCCAGTCAACCGGGAACATTAACTGCCGCTCCAAGCGGAGGAAATGGAAATTATACAGTAACATGGATGCCTTCAGGTGCAACAGGGAGTTCTATAACAGTTTCGCCCATAACAACAACAATTTATACAGCTACTGTTACAGACGGTTGTGCAACTTTACCTGCTGCTGCTAACGGACAAGTTACTGTATTACAAAATCCTTTAATTAGTTTCAATCCTAATCCTGCATCGGGCTGTGCGCCTGTATGCGTTACATTTGCCGGTGTTGCAAGTAACATTCCAGGAAATAATATTGTAACATACACCTGGAATTTTGGTGACGGTGGAACAGCAAGCGGATTAAACACTTCGCATTGTTATACAAATTCAGGAGCGTTTTCTATCTATTTACTTGGAATAACCCAAATGGGTTGCAGAGATTCTACGCTAAAAAACAGTTTGATTACTGTATTTCCTCAGCCTGTTGCAGATTTTAATGCTTCTGACTTTGAAACAGATATTTATTCGCCAACCATTACTTTTTATGATATTTCTCAAAGCAATATTACTAACTGGCAATGGAATTTTCAAACAGGAGCCAATTCTACAGTGCAAAATCCTGTTTATACTTTTCAATCTGATGGCACGTATTCGGTAACATTGATAGTAACAAATGTGAATGGTTGCAAAGACACTATTATAAAAATAATTACCATAAAACCTGTCTTTACCTTTTACGCACCCAACGCAATAACACCAAATTTTGATGAAACAAACGATGTTTTTTTACCACAAGGCACTGCATGGGATTTAGAAACGTATAATCTTTGGATTTTTGACAGATGGGGAAATAAATTATTTCATAGTAAGGATGCTTACAAGGGTTGGGACGGCACAAAGCGCGGTGAAGTATTGCAGGAGGATGTTTACGTTTGGAAAGTTGAACTCAAAGATTCTTTTGGTAGGCCCTACGAGTTTAATGGAGTTGTTTCTATTGTGCGATGATTTAGATTAGGTTGAAATGCTTATATTTGTTACTGGTAATTTTAAGAAAATAATAGTTATGAAAATATTCAGCTACGGTTTAGCGTTCTTATTACTCCTTGCATCTTGCTCGGTAGAAAAAAGACATTACCGAAGCGGGTATTATGTTTCAAAGAAAAATTCTAAGGAAATAAAAGCTACCTCTATCCCAACTGCAAGGGTTGAAAAAATAAAACCAATTGATGTTTCTAAAATTAATTTTTACGCTGAACCTATTGAGAAAAAAGAGCCCCTATTAGTTGCGTCATCAGAAAAAACAGTTTATACAGTAAAAGTAAAAAACCCTGAACGTTTTATTGGCTCATTAGAAACCTGCGACACCATTTTTTTAGTTGATAAAACAGGCATTAAAGCCAAAGTAGTTGAAATTACGCCTACAGAAATAAAATACAGGTATTGCGATGATCAAGACGGCCCGTTAAGAAGTGTTTCAAAATATACGGTGCGCTAATTTTCCTATGCCGGTGGCAGCAGAGAAATTATTACACATGAATATGTACCGTAAGTAACCAACACCAGTAATGAATTTCATAGGCCCAGTGTAAAAAGACAGCTTAACTTATTCGCTGTATGGTGTTTTATTTTGGGCATTCTACCCTTCCCTGTTACAATAATCATGGTATGGATAAACCTTATAACCTTAATAGGTAGTGGCGCAGTACCATTTAGTATCGGTGCATTTTACTTTCCTGTCTTTTTAGCTCTTTTAGCTGTTTTATTAAGCATTGTTGCAATGGTACAAATGAGTAAAGAACCTGATAAATATAAAGGTTGGTCTTTTGCTATAATGGGAGCAGCTTTTGGTACAGCTTTTGGTTTTATAATACTATTGATTATTTTGGCCTTTAAACCCTCCTTTTTTGAGCACCATTAGATTTCCAAATTAGGACAATAATTGTTAAAATAAACTATGTAATTGCCCTGCAATTCTTATTTTAGCGTACTAAATAAAATCAATGAAAATTAGAAAATTACTACTTACATCCGCCATCGCTTTTGCTATGTGTAGTTCTCAAGCGCAAATTACCATTACACAGGCAGATATGCCCGTAGTAAATGACAATATCGTTATCAGCGTTAATACCGGTTTGTCGGGATTTAAAAAAGATTCAACCGGGGCTAATTATCTATGGGATTACAGTAAGCTCATTCCGGATTCGCAACGTTATGTAAAATTTGATCCTGCTTCTTCAACTCCCTATTCTATACTAAGTTTTATCAGTTCGTATGGAACGCGCAATTATACGCCCGATCAATTTCCCTGGGCTTTATTAGGATCGCCACCAACTGATGTATATAATTTTTATAAGAAATCTTCCTCTGATTACAAAATGGTTGCCGACGGTTTAACGGTGATGGGAAATGCTATACCAGGTGTTTATTCAGCATCAGACCGTGTTTATAAATTCCCAACGAATTATTTGCAAAAAGATTCTTCAAACTCTGCTTTTACATTTCCGATACCCGGACTTGGTTATTATGCAAAAAAACAAAAAAGAGTAAATGAAGTAGATGGCTGGGGTACACTAATTACTCCCTTCGGTACATTCAATACACTCCGTATAAAATCAACCTTAACAATTACTGATTCTATTTATATCGATACGCTTGGTTTCGGTTTTACTATACCGCGTGCTATTGCATATGAATATAAATGGTTAGGAGCAGGAATGAAAATACCATTACTTGAAGTTGATGCAACTGCAGCAGGGGGAAACAACGTTACAATTATTCGTGCAAACTGGAGAGATAGTTTACTAATACCAATGGCTCCAACTTTTACAAAACAAAATACTTGTCCGATTGTAAACGAAGGTTCTTTAACAGTTAACCCAATTGGAGCAAGATATCCTTTAACCTATTTGTGGAGTAACGGCGCAACAACAAGTACAATTAGTAATCTGGCACCCGGAATTTATAGCGTAACCATTACTGATAGATATGGAAGAGTTATAACAGTAGTTGATTCTGTAACAGCATTAAACGATTCTACCTGTTTTATGAAAATAGTTTTTACTAAAACCAAAACTTGTCCTGATTTAAAAAATGGCGCGCTGAGTGCTTCAATTAACTACGGAAGAGACCCTCTACATTATTTATGGAGCACAGGCGATACTACAAGTAGCATTAGCAATCTTCCTCCCGGTAGTTATACTTTAACCGTTACAGATAAATTTGGAAGAACTATTATAGCCTCTGAAGTTATTGAAGGATTTGTTCAAGACATTGCTTGTCTTAATATTCCAACCGCATTTACACCTGATGGAGATGGAGTAAATGATGTATGGAAAATCCGTAGTCTGAGCGAATACACAAATTGCAAAGTAGAAATATTTAATCAATGGGGTTCTCTGGTTTTTAAATCTACCGGCTACACAACGCCTTGGGATGGCAGGTATAATGGAGAAGCTGTTTCGGCCGGAGCTTATTATTTTGTAATTGATTTGGACAGTGGTTCAAATAAATTTACCGGTACTGTTACTATTGTAAAATAAATTATATAAAACATTTCAGATGAAATCGAAGATTCACAAATTCCATAATTTTAAAAACACATGCATGCGTAAAAATATTTTAACGCTTACTCTCAGTCTTTTTGCTTTTGGTGCAATAGCTCAGCAATTACCTGAAATGAGTAATTACCTCAATAATGACTTTCTTTTGAATCCTGCTATTGCAGGAACAAAAGCCTACGCACCTGCAACAATTTCTACGCGTGTGCAATGGTTAAGTTTTACCAATGCTCCTTCCACACAAATTGGAAGTATACATGGTTCGTTTACAGATAAAATAGGCTTAGGACTTTCTGTTGTTAAGGCAACAGCAGGACCAACCGCAATGACCTCCATGCAACTTGCTTACTCGTACCGTTTTCAAATTACTCCAAAAATGAAATTCTCGTTTGGACTTGCCCCTACTCTCATTCAACAATCTTTACAAAAAGATAAATTGACTTTAGATGAGGCTAACGATAATACATTTAGCCGTATTAGCGGAAAAACAATGATAGCTGATGCAAATGCAGGTGTGCATTTTTATTGCGATAAGTATTTTGTCAGTCTTTCTGTACCGCAACTTTTGGAAAGCAAAGTAAGAATGGGCGATGCGCTTTTTACCGAAAAACTTAAACGCCATTTCTTATTATACAGCAGCCATGATTTTCCTTACAAAGAAAAATATGTAATTACACCATCTGCTTTAGTTAAAGTAATACAAGGCGGAGCACCCGCTCAATTTGATTTGAATTGTAAAGCTACTTACGACCAGTTATTTTGGGTTGGACTTTCTTACAGAAGCTCAACTTCGCAAAAGTTTAATGAGTCGGCAATTGTTTTTCTTGGGGTTATGAAATACAATTTTGTATTTGGTTACTCCTTTGATTATGGTTTTTCTTCAATGAAATCATATAGCGCAGGCTCGCACGAAGTTTTTCTGACCTACAGGATTATGAAGAAAGAGCCTA
>CAZZEI010000090.1:0-13251 GCA_964653165.1 uncultured Flavobacteriaceae bacterium
GCTTTTGTAGGTTATTCCATTTTAAATCGATTGTTTGTTGTTTGACTGGCACTATAACGTCGTCAAGCAAAGTATTTATACCATGAATATCTTTTCCTAAGTAACCTACACCCGTTTCTGTATCAAGTGCCTCCAAAAGGGGTACTTCTTTATCCTCGAACTGTTTATATAAATTTTCTTTAAAGTTTTTTAAGTTAAGGTGTTCTGTTTTTTGCGAAAATCCATTAAGGAAATCTATCGCCTGCAATAAATCATTCTGTCTATTTAAACTTAAGGTAATAATCTGATCAGATTTGTATAAATCAGTCTGAAAGAGCTGGTTCTCTTCGATGGGAATATTAAGTTTTTTTAAAATAGTAAAAATATCACGATATACCGAAACTTGATTAACGATAGAGTTATCAATTGCATTTATCTCATTATTAACAATCTCTAGAATATTGATTATAGATTCGATTTCTTTGTTTTTAGCTTTTTGATTTATCGTTATCAAAACATTCATGATTTGGTAAATAAATTCATCCCCCGTAACACTAGGTTCCAACTGACTGGTTAATATCTGGTTTTCTATTATTTCAGTAATAAAACCAAGTGCCTCCTCTTCTGTAATATTATCACTTAAGAGAATTTCAACCAGTTGTTTAATCGTAGCGCCGGTTTGAGTCTGTTGAAGAACAAGCTTAAGATAATCACTACTATCAACACTACTTATTTGATGAACTCGCTTGTTGTTTACGTATTTATATTCTACATAACGCAGTTGCCCACCAAATTGATAAATACTGTTATTGGGATAAAATAATAGATAAGGAAATATTGAAGGATGTAAAGTTAATTTTTGCCCCAAAGCACAAACAAAATTCATGTCTAAACGGGTGTGACGTTTTGTGCTGTTACTTAACTGCATGCTATCTTCATCTGCCCATTTTCCTGTGCCGCATGCAGCAAAAAGGCCATAGGGTGTACAGCGACTTTGCATTCGTGTATAGTATTTAAATAAAGAGATAATTAATTTGATTACTTCTTTTTCCTCACATATTTCTTTTTTGTGCCATTTTACCATTTCATCATATAAAATTGGTGAGGCAAGATAAATCGCTTCTTTAAAAAAAGGCTGTTGGCTAATAAGAAATAAATCGTCTGTGTTACTCTTTTCTTTATTAAAAGGTAAAACCGGACATCTGAAAACAAAATCTGTATGAAAATTGTATAGATTATCCTTCATGGTTTTATTTTGCATTTTTTGTTTGATAGCTTTTTATAAAGTCTATCCGAAATCAAGCACTTTAATTAGTAATTCTTTATGAATTACCGATTTCGTTGTTTTTCATCTCAATAGGCGGGCTAATTTTTTAATCACTTTACACCATTTAAAACAGAAAAATATTTTTGTCAGTCTAGAAGAAAGCACCTCTCCCACCCAAAATCTTCATCATTTAAGAATGAAAATAAAACCAGTCCAACTCCTGCAAGCCCCTCTAACATACTATAACCCGACTCATATTTACTTGTTATACCATTATGAAATTGGTATCCGGCGCATTCATTTCTATTAAAAACTGCTTGTTCGATTGTTTCATTTAGCCAATAATTTGCAGAATCCCTAAATTCAGGAATCCCGGTTTGCTTAAATAAAGACTTATAGATCATAGCTATACCAGCGCAACCATGACAAATACAGGCATCTTTCACTAACGTTTCGGGTTTTGATTTTAAGGTGGTAGTAAACAATAGTATATCAAGCCCTTCCTTTTTAAATTTAAGATTACCTAGTACGTTTCCCGCTTTAAATAAAGCCATTCCTACTCCTAAATCACCATAACACCAAGCTAATCTGGAACTTCCACTTTTACTCCCATCTTCTGCAAATACAATACTTGGATATAGAGACTTGGTATCAATTTCAATATTTTTGGTTGATAGAATATAATTACATGCTTTTATCAATAATTCTCTTGTTAGCCCAGATTTTTTATTTTTATTTAAAATCTCTGATAAAAGTATAATTATACTAGAGCTTCCATGAGATAGCGAACTATTATAGGAAAAAGGTTTTTTTTCTGACGACATTTCCGTTCTCGTTTTCCATTTTATGTGATTTTCATTTTCTTCCCCAAGGGCTCGGAGTTGCTGAAGATAAACGGTTTCATTTTTGGCAAAAATTCCATAATCCATATCAACAAGGGCTAACATGTTGCCAATTGCTCCATGTAGAAAATCAATATTTCCTTTTTTCAGTTGATCAAGGATGGTTTTTGAAATTTCCGTGTTTATGTCGGTAAAATCCTCTTGTAAATCCAGTATTTGATTTTTTTTTAATAAATCAGCAGCCCAAAGCGCGCCTGTGACACCACTACAAAATGTAACAATTGAATAATTGTCAAGATTCATGGAGTCTACTATACATTCTTCTATGATATCATCATACTTATTGCTTTTCGAATATTTTTTAAGAAGTGAAAAAAAAATTGCGATACCCGCTTTTCCGTTCATTAATCCTAAATTATTTTCTTTATTGTATTCATTCAAAAGGCAGGTCTCTATCTCAGAAAACTTTACATTGATTTGGGACACAACACTTGAAGTAATCATTTATTTTAATTTATTAGCATTTAGTTCAAATAAATATTTTCAATTTTTTTATTAATTTGATTTGAGTACTCCGTTTTAATAAAAAGTTGCCCGATTAAGGGCAACTTTTTTTCTTTTAAAAGCAACAAAAAGACGCATCTGAACAAAGGCAATTGGTTTGTGTGTATGGACAACAATTTGATAAATTCGTACAACATTGAGTATTACCTACTGTTGCTCCATTAATAACATTCATTTGCTCATTTGTCAATTTGGTAATAGTTTCCTTATTTAAAGAAAGCTTACCGGTTAATTTTACTTTTTTCATTTTGTTTGGGTTTAATTAATAATATTCGCCGGAACCCGGCGCGGTACTTATTGTTAGTAGTTAAGTTCTACAACTTAAAACACGTATCGCAAAATGTTTTAAATCGATTACAATGTAGTAAAAAAATGATGTAAATAGCAAAAACATTGTGTTTATTTTTCTGCTAATAACTACAAATAAAAACCCGCTCTCATTTCTGATGCGAGTTTTTGTTTCTTTTACAGTCTATTATGCGGTTTTTCTCTCCGCTAATGGATTCTACCTTCTTCTTAATATTGATTATTGAAAAGTAGTGAACCTTTTTTAGGATGGATCAAGTATCACAAAAGAAATAAGTGTATGTAAAACCGTATGATATAATATAATTATATTTATAATAATTTGTAAATCAAATAATTAAAAATTATATAATCTCCCCTTAAAGGGGAGAAGCTAATACAGAGATTCAAAAATTAAAAAACGTACCTTTTTTCCTTAATCAAAAAAGCCCCCAGCACAACGGTAATTGCGGCAATAGAAACCGGATACCACAGTCCTGCAAAAATATTTCCTGTATTTACAACCAGAGCTTCTGCAATGAGAGGAGTTAGCCCACCAAACACACCATTCCCTATATGGTAGGGAAGTGAAAGAGATGTATAGCGAATGTTTGTCGGGAAAAGCTCTACTAGAAATGCCGCAATTGGTCCGTACGCCATACAGACGAATAAGAGTTGAATAAAAATCATTAAACCTATAATGAAAATATTTTTTTGAGGAAGATTAATGACACTGGTAATTTTTGCTTCTTTAAATGATTTTGACGCAAGTTTTTCAATTTTTTCTATTCTTGTCATTCCATTCTCATAAACGTATTTATTTGTAATTAATGAATCGCCACTTTTATTTATTTTTCTTTCAGTAACAGGCGTTGCGTTCAGGGTTTTGAAATCAGCCTGATTTGCCATTATATGGTAGATTGGAAAATAAAATAAAGCGGCAAGCGCCATGCCTGTAAGCATAATCCATTTGCGACCAATTTTATCTGAGAGCCATGCAAATAAAATGAAAAGTGGAGTTCCAATCAGTAAAACCGGAATGAGCATCCATTGTATTTGAGCCGCATCAATATTTAAATTTTTTATGCAAAAATTCATTGCGTAAAATTGCCCGGTGTACCAAACTACTCCTTGTCCGGCGGTGGCACCAAACAATGCAATTAAAACTATTTTTAGATTAGACCACTTGCCAAAACTTTCCTTTAATGGATTTTTAGAAATCTTCCCTTGCGTTTTTAATTCGGTAAACGCCGGCGACTCATCCATTTTTCTGCGGATGTAATAAGAAACAATTACCAGAAAAATAGAAACGAGAAAAGGTATGCGCCATCCCCAGCTAGCAAAATCTTCGGGACTCATAAGCGCTTTGCATGCGAGAATTACTGCAAGAGAAATGAGTAAACCAATAGTCGCTGTGGTTTGAATAAAACTTGTAAAGAATCCTTTTTTTCCTTCGGGTGCGTGTTCTGCTACATATATAGCCGCGCCCCCGTACTCACCACCAAGCGCAAGACCTTGCATTGCGCGTAATAGAAAAACAATAATAGGAGCGAGGATACCGATTTTTTCATAGCTTGGAATTAAGCCTATTGCGAAAGTTGAACCTCCCATTATTAATAAAGTTAAAAGAAAAGTATATTTCCTTCCAACAATATCTCCAAGTCTGCCAAAAACTATTGCTCCAAAAGGACGAATTACAAAACCTACACCAAAAGCTGCAAGTGTGGCGAGGAAGGCAGCGGTTGGATTTTCTTTAGGAAAAAATTGTGATGCGATAATAGGAGCAAGGCTCCCGAAAATGTAGAAGTCATACCACTCTATCATGGTTCCTACGGAGGAAGCTGTGATTACTTTACGAATGGATTTTAGCTTGCTCATATCTTTACTCTAATGAATAATACGCTTTTTTAACACAGAGAGAACGGTGCAGAAGTACAGAGGTTCACAGAGTTATTTCTTGTAATACTTTAAATGAAAAAATTAATATTAACTGTTAATCATCGCTTTTAGTTCAGGATTTTTATTTCTCAAATCTAAACCGCCCTCATAAACCGATTTTAAATTTACAAGAAAAAACGACCAGCCGTTATCGCAACCCAGTCTTATTCCTTTTTTAGATTCATCATCGGTGGGAATATTTTTTTGAGTTAGTTCAACAATAATATATTCGCCATGCTCTTTTAGATTAATATCTACAAGACAATTTCCTGCAAATGTAAATTGAATGTAGTCTTTTCCGTTAGCATTGGTAATTTGACCCTTCTCAATAGGTTCGAATAAAAACCAACCCCACTCATACGTAAAACCCTTCTCTATCAAGTTTGTTTTAGTAACAGCCCTTTTATTGATATCAAAATAATCAGCATTGCTCAAAAACCATTTTTCAATCTCTGATGCTTTTGCCCAGGCATTGTAAATGTCTTGCAACTTTGCTTTTACGGCTACTTTCCTTGTAAATTTTGTCCAATCGAAATCTTTCATTTTAGCTTTTTATTAGGTATTTCTTAATCTCTTCAAACTTTTTTCAATGTAATTTTCAGTGGTTAATAAACTCCTTTGTATTCTTCTTGCATAATAAATAGAATCCAGTACTTCTTTGTTTTTTTCGTGCAGATTTTCATAAGCATTATCAACAAGCACTTTTTGTTTTTCAATTATAATTTTTTGTCTTTGTGTTATACGGAAACGCTTAAACAAAAAAAGAGAAAACACAATTACCAATAGTAATACTCCTGCAACAGCAAAAATGACAATGTTCTGCTTTTGTTTTTCCTCCATGGTAACAGCATTCAATTTTTCCTGCTCTGCTTTTGACGCTATTTCTTTTTTCTCAAATTCATAGGTCATTGAACTTTGTATGGTTTTCTTTTTGGTTTCTTCGTTATCAAGGCTGTCGCGGTAAAGTATAAATAGTTTATGGTGTTCAAATGCCGCTTTAAAATTGCCCCTTGTGCTGTCTAAAACTGCCAAGCCCGCATAACTGTGTTTTACATCATCTTTATTGCCAATTTCAATGCTTAGTTTCAATGCTTTATTTAAATTTGTTTCTGCTTCTTTTATGTTATTCAGTTTGATGTATAAGGTCCCTAGATTAATATAAGAAGTAGCAATACCGTCCGCGTCTTCAATTTCTTGACGTATTTTTAATGATGCCATATGGTTTTTTAATGCTTCCTGATAATTAAGCTGAATTTCGTAAATATTTACTATGTTATTATAAGCGGTTGACATGCCGTATGTATCACCAAACTCTTCATATATTTTTAATGAAGCAAAATAATTTTTTATAGCCTCTGTATAATTACCCTGATAAGAATAAACATTTCCAATATTGTTGTACGAATTGGCAATATCTCTTTTTTCATTTATTTCTTTATAAAGTTTTAAAGCGGCAAATTGGTTTTTTAAAGCATCCGGGTAATTACCCTGGTTAGTATAAATCATTCCTATGTTCATGTATGAAGCTGCAATACCGGCTGAATCCATAAGTCCTTCCTTTATTTTTAATGAAGCAAAATGGTTTTTTAATGCTTCAGGATAATTTCCAATGTCCATATAAGCAACGCCAATATTATTGTAAGAAGCAGAAACACTATGTAGATCTTTGCTTTTTTCCTGAATCTTTAATGCCGATAGATAATTTTTTAATGCTTCTGGATAATTTCCTAGGGTGTAATTTATTATTCCAATATTGTTATAGCTTTTGCTTCACCTTTTATCCATTTTTCTTTTTGTGCTAGTGTAAGAGCTTGTTCTTCGTAGAACAATGCTTTTTTATAATCTTCTGCATACTGATACAGCTGATTAAGTTTATGAAGATGTTTTACCTTATTTGTATCCTCTTTATCGGTTTTTAGGAGGAAGAGGAGGGAATCAATTTTGTTTTGCTGACAGTAAACATTTTGGGAATGGAAAAATAAAAGGAATAATAGAATAGTCGAGTATTTGAACAATCGAATTACGAAAGATTTGCTTCGGTTCATATGTTCTTTTTTCTGTATTTTATTTTTTAACTCCCGCCCAATCTAAAACCAAGTCTTGGCTTACCATCTTCCTGTTTTGTGGCGACTAAATGTTTTACATCATCAAGAGTAAGGGTTTCTAAATCTTTTGTAGTGCGTTGTGCGGCAGCTAAAGATGCCATCCGTAAGTTTTGATGTTTAACTGCATCGCCCACAATTTGTCGCACTGTACGCGCATTTCCAAAATACTTATCTCGGTTTTCAAATAAGAAACCTAAATAATCCTTTAAATGCAATGCAGCGGCTACATCCGGCGCCAAACTTTCTTTTTTAAGAAGTGAGATAGCAATTTCCCAAAGTTGCTCGGGCGAATAATCATTAAACTTAAAAACTTTATCAAACCTCGATTTTAATCCTGGATTCATTTCAATAAACTGACTCATATTTTCGGAATAGCCTGCAGCAATCACGGCAAATTTTCCACGCTCGTCTTCCATGCGTTTTAATAAAACTTCAATGGCTTCTCTTCCAAAATCATTATTCCCGCCTCCACTTAAAGCATAAGCCTCATCAATAAATAAAACGCCACCCATTGCTCGGTCAATAATCTCTCTTGTCTTAACAGCAGTTTGTCCAATATAACCCGCAACCAAGCCTTCTCTATCAGCTTCTACTAAATGTCCACGCTCTATAATGCCTAACGATTTATAAATATTGGCAATAATGCGAGCAACGGTAGTTTTACCTGTGCCCGGGTTTCCTGTAAAGACAGAGTGCAATGAAAATTTATTGATAACATCTTTGCCTGTTTCGTTGTAAAACTTAATGAGTTTTACCAACTCACTTATTTCCTGCTTAATGTTATCTAATCCGGTAAGTTCATTTAATTCTGCAAGTGCGGCAGCCAAATGTTTATCATTAATTTTAAGATGTAGCTTTTTACCTGTGGCTTGTGTGAAAATTAATTTTATGTCTTCTAAAATAACGGTTTGCAAATCATCATTGGTAAGATTAGCCAAATCAGGATGTTTCATAATACGCGAACCCATATTCATTTTAGATTCGTCAACAACTGCATTTACATAGCGTGCATTACCAAACGATTCATCGCGTTTGCGATACACATCAATTAATTGCTCGCGTAAAAAATTTTCTGACTCTAATGAAAACTTGACTTCTTTCTGTGCAGCAGCCGAAAGTGCAATTGCAAAAAGTTCTTCAGGTAAATAATCATCAAAATGAAAATAATTACTAAAGCGTGATTTTAACCCGGGGTTAGAATCAATAAAAATTTCCATTTGCTTTGGATATCCTGCACAAATAATTGCAATGTCTCCAACTCCATCACTCATCTCTTTTAAGAAAACTTCTATCGCTTCTTTACCAAAATCTTTACTGTCGTCATCTCCACGCGCAAGTGAATACGCTTCATCAATAAATAAAATTCCACCGCGCGCCTGTTCAATTAGTTTTTTTGTTTTGGGGGCAGTCTGACCAATGAATTCTCCAATTAAAGTGGCTCTGTCGGCTTCTACCACATGACCTTTTGTAAGCAACCCCATTTTTTTATAAATCTTGCCAAGCATTTTTACAATGGTAGTTTTTCCCGTTCCCGGGTTTCCTGTAAAAACGCCGTGTAGATTTAATCCTGAGGAATCGTGAAAACCTTTTTCTTTTCGGAGTTTGCTAAAATTTAAATACGTTATATTTTCCTGAATGCTTTTTTTAACGCTTTCTAATCCAATCAGTTTATTTAATTCTTCTAAAAGTTGATCTAATGTTTTTTCTTCCGCATTTTCAATTACGTTTGATGATTTTGCTACACTAGTGTTAGCCATAGCTAATGCTTGATCGTGTGTAGTGATGAGTGGGGGAAATCCTTCAATTTCTTCGGCCCCGCAATTAAAAATAAGTGCTCCTACAAGTACATCCATAAACACCACTTCTAAGGTGTATTTATCATCTGCCCATGAACCTGGGGTATCGTGCCCCCAGCCAACATCAAACGTGTAGCAGTAATCCATTCTGCTTGCATCTATAAAACCCGAGCGTGATGTTTGAGCCTTATGCTGACCCGCATCATCGTAATAATTAAAAAATAATTCGTAATGGTAATCGAGCTGAGTAAGATTTTTCATGTCCATCTCCAGCCAAAGATATTGTGTTGACTTACCGTTTATCTGACTAAGATATTTTCTTTTGTCTTTAGGGTTTTTCCATCCGTCGGCCAGACCAACATGTAATTTAATATAGTTGATTGTGAAATACGGGTTTTGTCCACGTTGTACAAGTCCTACATCATTTACATGAAAAACATGAGATCCTGCAAGTGTTCCATTAATGTAAGCTTCCCATTGGTAATGGCCTTTTTTCCAGAAAGTACCTGTTGTAGCGTTTCCCCAACCATCGCGTACGTAAAAAATATTTTCTTCTTTGCTTATTTTATTTTGTGAAACCAAACAGCATAATTCTGTGCGTTTTGTCCCTTCAATTTGAATACATTTTAATTCAATTTTGCAATCCCAATCTTCCTCATCAAAAAGTTTATTATAAAAGGCAAGCTCTACTCGAATATAGGCGGTTTCGGCTTTTTCAAAAACCGAACGATAGCGCTTGGTTGAATTAGCCATCCACTCATCTGATGAATACACGCTAAGTGCTTTAAACTTATATTTTATATCCATAATTTTTGGCTTAAATACAGGATACAAGATACTAAATATTTAGTTTACAGCATGAAATTATGATTTTTTTAAAGGAATGAAGAACAGTAGAATATTTGAATAATGAATTAGGAAGTTTTTTGATATTAAGTTCACCTCTAATCACATTTTAATTCTCAATTCGCCGTTCAATTGTTCAGTTTAAGAAATATAGATAGACATAGTTATATCAATTAAAACCAGTGGTATTTGTCGCGGAAATGTAAAAAGGAATGTCGTTTGTTACCTGATTTAAGATGCGGTAAATTTAATTTAAGCCCTCCACTGTATAAAACATCATTCAGTCCGGTACCTACATCGGTTTTGCTGAAACGAAAGCGGAATTCGCCATAAATACTTAAGGGACCAATTATTTTTGTTTCAGCCCCAAACCCCATGGTGGCTCCAAAATACAGAGCTTTATACGTGTTATGGGGTTTTGCATTTAAGCGCCATGCGTTCAAGTCGTGTTGTCCGGCGTAATAGCCCTCCCAATACTGCGCCGCAGTACCAAGTATAAAATAAGCAAGACTTCTTTTATCGGCAAAGTGCATCACAAAATGAGCATCTAAATCGTAAAAAGTATTTTTTACATTAAACCATATTGGAGGGATATTTACAGCCTGAACTTGTTCTACAGTTGCAGCCATACGAAAATGGTCGTTAAATAAAAGCATTAATCTGCCACTATAACCTCTTGAATACGTTTCTTCCTGGTAATTTTTTAGAAAATTAAGACTTGTGTAAATAAATCCACCGGCAACAGAAAAAACTTTCTTTTCGCGTTTAGTGGTGTCCTTTTTTGTTGAAAGTATATAATTAGCTGAAAAGTGATTTTGCGAGAAAAGAAAAAAGAATAAAAATATGAGAATTGACTTTTTCATGCTGGATAAAGGTACAAAAAAAATTGGAAAGAAATGGTATATTGTAATAATAAATGTTAATTGTTAACTTACTAATCACTAACTGCTTTTATTCCACATATAGCACAAGTCCTTTCAGGTATTCTCCCTCCGGGAAATTGGGTGTTACAGGGTGATCGGGAGGCTGCTGCAGGTAATGAAGGATTTTGGTTTTTCGTTTTGACTCGAATACGGCTGCGTTGATAGTATTAAAAAATAAAATTTTGTCAATAACACCGGAGCAAGAGAAGGTAAAAAGTATGCCACCGCTTTTTATTTGTTTCAAAGCTGCTATGTTCAGATTCTTATATCCGTTAATTGCATTATGTTTTGCATCTCTGTTTTTTGCAAAAGCCGGAGGGTCGAGAATAATTACATCGTACTCATTTTTTTTACTTTCAAGAAAATCAAAGGTATCAGCACAAAAATTTTCGTACTTGCTAAGTTTATTAAGTTGCATGTTTTTCTCCGTCATTTCTATTGCAGGAGCGGAGGAATCAACAGAATGAACTAAGGAAGCTCCCGCAGCGCTTGCAAAAGCAGAAAAACCGCCCGTGTAACAAAATGTATTTAAAACTTTTTTGTCTTTAGAATAGTGCGAAAGTAATTTGCGATTTTCTCTTTGATCAATAAAAAATCCGGTTTTTTGTCCTTTTTCCCAATCAATATAAAATTGGTGTCCGTATTCCTTTACTATTGTATTGCCTGAATCACCAAGCATAAACTTATTCCCAACTGTAACAGCATAATTTTTTGGCAATGTTTCTTTGCTTTTATCGAAAATTGTTTGAATAGAATTTCCATACACCTCTTTTAAAGCTTGAGCAATTTGCTCAATGCTTTTGTGCATACCAATTCCATGACATTGTATAACGATGTGACCGTTATAATAATCAATAATTAAACCCGGCAAGCCATCTCCCTCACCAAAAACCAAACGATACACATTTGTTTGGGGATTATTTGTCAGTCCGAGAAAATGGCGATAATCAAAAGCTTTCTGAATTTTATTTTTCCAAAAAGTTGCATCAATTAGTTCCTTCTCAAAACTTAGTATTCTTATAGAGATACTTCCTTGTTGATAATGACCAATCCCAACAAATTTTTTATCGGCAGTGTAAACTTCAACTAAATCACCTTCTGCAACAGTTCCCTCAGTTGTTTTAATTGCACCTGAAAATATCCAGGGATGAAAGCGTAGGAATGAAATTTCTTTTCCTTTGTGCAGATAAATTTTCGTCATAAATAGTTCTTTCTTGGCTCTTTAATCTTGCATCTAACTAACCGTGCATCGTTTCCTTCTTCCCGTATTTACCAATGATTTCTGCTTCAAAATCTAACCACTCTTTCCAACGTTTTTCAACATCTTCATTTCCGGCAAATTTTCTGGCAAAAGAAAGGAAAGTAGTGTAATGTGTAGCTTCACTAATCATTAACTCGTGATAGAATTTTTTGAGGTCTTCATCCTTTAGTTGTTCACTTAATATTTTAAAGCGTTCACAGCTTCTTGCTTCAATTAATGCGGAAAAAAGGAGTCGATCTATTAATGCAATTTCTCTTTTGTAACCTTTACGCATAAAGGAATAAAGGTCGTTTACATAATCATCTCGTCGCTCTTTCCCTAGCTTTAAGCCCCGCTCTTTAATTTTTTGATTTACCATTTCAAAATGCGCCAGCTCTTCTTTGGCAATTGAAAGCATTTCATCAACTAATTCCGTGTACTCAGGATACGAAATTACAATTGAAATAGAATTACTAACTGCTTTTTGCTCACACCAGGCGTGGTCAGTTAATATTTCCTCCATATTTTGTTCTACTATGTTAACCCATCGTGGGTCGGTTGGTAGTTTTAATCCTAACATTATTTCATTTTTTTGTCACCCTGAGCTTGTCGAATGGCTACTTTTTATTAAATAAACTATCCGGAATTGCAATGCTTGTTTTTAAATTTAGGTATTCCTCTTTTTGTTCTAATATATCATTTTTATATGCCGAAACTTTTGTTTCCGTAAATCCTTTGCAAGTTTTTTTAAATTCCTCAAAACGTATTTCGAGCCAGTCGATTTCGTTTAATTTGGTTTTAATCTTTATTACTTTTAAATCTTTTTTATCTACCCAAACCTGGTGTTTGCTCTCGTCGCCTTCAGTATGAGAACCGATTACATAAAAAGTTTTTTCATTTATATTTATTTGAGTGAGTTTATCAAGATCGTAACCTAATTTTTCCAAGCGAGCTACCACATCCTCAAAATTTCTGAAATACATTCCGCCAAGCAAAAGCAATAGGTCATTTTCATTTCTGTCTGTACTAACCAGCTTATGGTTTTTGTATCGAAACGAGGAATCGCTCTTAAAAATTACACAATTCCCGCCGTATTTTTTTCCAAAATCAATTCTGAATTGATCGGGATAGTTAATCCACTCGTGCCAATATGCGGTATCTTTTATTGTGCTGTCGCTGTTATAGCGTATAGTTCGTTGGTCAAATTGTAATGTCTGACAATATTTCCCCTTATGTTTATCGTGCATAGCTTTCAGTAACTCTTCTCCGTTACCGTATTGCCCGAATAGAAATGAGTTAAATAGGAGAAATAACGGGATTAGTTTTTTCATTTTCTATGTTTTATAAATAAAAAGTCTAATTTTATAGAAAGTCTAATCACAGTACAAAAATAGCATCATAATTTCAAACTATGTTAAAAAAAATTAGGTTAATTCTAGGTATATTCTTTTTGTTGCAGATTATGC
>CAZZEI010000091.1:0-13222 GCA_964653165.1 uncultured Flavobacteriaceae bacterium
GTGGAACACCGCTTTGCACGAGCTAGGGCATATTTATTATTACCAGTCCTATAGCACCACCGATGTACCTATTATTTTACGTAGTGGTGCGAATCGTGCTTACCACGAAGCATTTGGAACCATGATGGGAATGGCATCTTTGCAAACACCTTTTTTACAAGGATTAGGCATGATGGATAAAGACGCAAAAATTAATGATACACTTATGTTATTGAAAGAAGCGCTGGAATATGCAGTTCATATTCCTTGGGGAAGTGGGACAATGACAGAGTTTGAATATAATTTGTATTCGAAAAATCTTTCTCCCGATCAATACAACAAATTATGGTGGGAACTTGCAAAACGTTTTCAGGGAATTGAACCTTCATCACCTCGCGGAGAAGAATTTTGCGATGCAGCAACCAAAACACATATTAACGACGACCCGGCGCAATATTACGATTACAGCATGAGTAATGTTTTGTTATTTCAATTTCACCAACACATAGCGCAGGATATTTTAAAGACCGACCCTCACACAACAAACTATTGGGGAAATAAAGAAATTGGAAACTTTTTACAAACCGTAATGAAACCCGGTGCAAGTGTCGACTGGAGAGAGCATTTAAAGAAAAGTATTGGTCAGGATTTTAGTGCTAAGCCCATGTTAGAATATTTTAAACCTTTGATGGAATATCTTCAAAAAATAAACAAGGGAAGAAAATACACTTTGCCGGAGCAACCGGATTTTAATTACTAAACGATAATCTTCTTTCTGCCACAAAGGCACTAAGACACAAAGTTTCACAAAGGTTTTATTTTTTGCTTCTTGAAGCATCTTTTCTTAACTTAGACTAATGTTTAAGTCCGTATTATTTTTTCTATTATTTATTTCCTCTTCGCTTTGCGGGTTCGCACAAAATTATTATCCTGACAAAATTTATACAAAGAAAGGTGTTATTGATTGCAGAATAACAGATATAAAAGACAGTCTGATTTTTTACCGCTATAAAAAATAAGAATGGAATATGCATTCGCACGCACGGCTCGATTCTATTTAAAGTTATTATTGGGTGAGTAAACCAAATGATCCAACTCCACAAGATTCTTTAATAAATATAAGTAGAGAACCAATCTGGTCTCATTTTTTCGGAATTGGTCCTCAATTATTAGCTTCAACAAATTCAAGTGAAGGAGGACACACTTCCTTTTCCCTTCAGTACAAACCTTATTATTTTCTATTATATAGATTTATTTATACACATAAAAATTTAAGCAGAACAGGATTAACTCTAAATTCGAGTTACAGAAGAGGGTATATCAGTCAAACTAGAGGAAGTAATGCCGCTAGCGGAACAACATGGGGAAATTTTGATGTTATTAGAATGGATTGCGGTTTTAATCATTTTTTTGCTATTGGGGAAAATCGTAAAACATCGTTTGGAGTTGGCTGTTATTTTGGTGGTATTATATCCGCAACCGGAAATTTTGACTATCATGGTTATTCCAGTTCAACAGGAGTTACGCTTGATTTAAAAAATTATAAAAATGCTTATCAAATGCTTAATCACGCTTACGGTGGTATTTCATTTGAACTACAAACGCAACTAGATATAGGTGAAGGTAAATGTTTTCTTATTGGAATAAGAGTCCTATTAGAATCTTGGGAAACCTTAGATGCCAGACTAGGAAAAGTAGTCGGAATTTTTATTGGATACAGATTCGGAAAAAAACCAAAAGAAAAACCCCAATCTTAATTCTCAACCACTACTTCTTCGCAATCTTACCCAAGCACCGCACAATGTACTTCTCAGTAGGAAGCAAAGACCGCTGTATTCTTCTTGCATAATAAATACTGTCTAAAATTTCTTTTTGCTTTTCTTCAATTAAATATTTTTGTTTTGTTATTTCAATATTTGTTTTTTGCTTTTGTAAATAACTTCGGTAAGCAAAAATTGCGAAGCCAAAAACCAAAAGTAAAATACCGCTTACACTCCAAATTAATACTTTCTGTTTCCTGCTTTCTGCTGCCGACACTGCCTCCTTTTTCTCCTGTTCCAATTTAGCGGTTGCCTCTTTCTTTTCAAACTCAAAGTTCATTTCAGAGCGGACTGTCTTTTTTGTATTTTCCTCATTAAAAATACTGTCCCTTAAAATAATTGATGTTTTATAATGTACTAATGCAAGTTTATGCTTACCCATTTTTTCGTAAAGCGTAGTTAATAAAGTTTCCGTTTGCATTTCGTAATCTATAGCTCCCAATTTTTTGCTTATTTTAATAGATTCCATCATGCTTTTCTCTGCTTCTTTATATTTTAGTTGAGCCATATACACATTTCCAATATTTCCCAGTTGAGTAGCAATTCTTAATGGATCATCAATAGCTTCTGCTATTTTTAGAGAACTTCTGTAATACGAAAGAGCCATAGAATAATTCTTGCTGTTTTCAAAAATAATACCAATGTTACCCAGGTTAACCGCCACGCTGCTACTGTCGCCCATTTGCCTGTTAATTTTTACTGCTTTCAGGTAATAATCTAATGCCTGCTTATAAAGTGAATCCTTTTTACTTGCAAAATTTACTCCGCCGTTTTCTTTAGTAATATCGCTTCCCAAATTTTCATCAATGAGTCCAAGGTTTCCATACTAAATACCAATGCGGCGAACATCTTTTAATTCTTCGCCAATTTTAAGTGCTTTCATATAATACTCGCGTGCTTTTTCGTACTTATTAGATTGATAATATACAATGCCAATATTTCCAAAACAAGAAGCCATTCTACCTTTTCTTTGTTTTGCGCTTAAACTATCAGAAGTAAGGTTAAATGCTTCAGCTATTTTCAACGCTTTAAAAAAATAATCAAGCGCCTTTGGATAATCGCCCTGGCTGGAATAAATGGTACCCAAATTTGCAAGAGCACTTAATTTATTATTTAATACCATTCTCTTTTCAGTTTCATTATCTACATTCTTTTCCATTTCCGCCCAAATTGAGAGAGCTCTTGTTAAATCTTGTAATCCGGTTTTATAATCTGCAATTATATAAGCATACCAACCTAATTGATTTAAAGACAGTCCAACTCCAATTTTACCTTTCATTGCTATACTTTCATTCTTATCTAAACTAATTTTCTCTGCAATTTTCAGTGCCTGTCTGCTTAATACTATAGATGTATCCGGATTAACATTAGCCAGTTTAGATGCGAGTGTATTTAGCGTTTTTACTTTTGTGGAGTCTTGCAATTCTGTTTTTAAAACAACTTTAAGTGAATCAATAAATTTGTTTTGTGCAACTGATGAGATTGAATTTAAAAAAAAGATAAGTACAGCAAATTTTTTCACGCCTGCCCGACTGAAGAAGATATTTATTTTTAGGCTTTTTTTCATCCATTCAGGCGGGGATTAAAAATGCTAAAAATAAACAAGGTAACAAAATAGAAGCAAGTTGTTTGTGCGGCTTTGCTTTGGACTTGCTCCTTACTTAATACGTATTCCGCCGCCGCCACCAATGTGCATTCCAACACTACCGCTGTATCCGCCACTGCCACTCCAGCCTCCGCTACCCCAACGCACACTGCTTGAAGAATTATGGTGATGTTTGCATTTACAATCGTCATCGTCTTTTGAGCTTTCATCGTCGTACAAATAAAACAACAAACCAACGTTTATCATCATCATACTATTGGGCGCAGTTTTCAAATTCAAATTAATTCCGCTTTGGTTTGCGTATGCGGTATTAAGATCTGCAATACGTCCGCTTTGAAATGCTTCTGCATAAGAAACTCCTATATCCAGTTTAATTCGTTTTCCCAAGGAGGTCATTATTCCTCCTCCAACTCCGTAATTAAGTCCGCTAACTGAAGCAAGAGGCTTGTCGCCTTGGTTTTGATTTTGGTTACTTGGAGCTTGATAATTTTGATTATAAGATGTTACTGTAACATTACTTAAAGTACCACGGTAACCAGCAAACAAATCAAAATACGGAATAAAAATGGATGGGTTAACAAAAGAAAAACGTGTCATTACATTCATGCTAAATAATGTGTTTGAAAGATTTACTTTTGCAAGCCCTACTTGCGGTGTAAGTAAAGGAACATTATTAAAATTGCGTTGACCCAGACCAGAATAATAAAAATTTCCTCCGTACTGAACTTTCATGCCGGTTTTTTGCACAGGAATTTCTTTTACTTTATTTGCCGGACTAAGCTCAAGGATTTTTTTTGCCGGCGGAGAGAGCGATTTAAAGTCGCTTAAAAAACTCATCGTTAAACCTCCGCCAACATCCGGACTTGTTAAAGTATTTGTACTGTTTGTGCGCATACCGTAAACACCCATCCATAGCTGTGCAGTGGCATTCTGTTGTGTTAAGTAAATTAGCGCAACAAGAATAATTGAGTAAGTCTTTTTCATAACACCTGGTTTTAAAAGGTTAAGGATTACACTGCTAATTTATACCAACATCGTGCCAATTGTTATGGGTGTTTGGCAACTGGTGGGTTTTAACCAATAAGTGGCTGGTTATTTTTTGTAAGTGGTAATTCGGTATGTTTATTAATAAACGTGCTGTCCGCCATTAATAGCATAATTAGCACCTGTAATAAAGCTCGATTCTTCTGAGGCAAGGAAAGCAACTAAGTGAGCAACTTCATCCGTTCCGCCTAAACGTCCGACCGGTATTTGTGAAACAATTTGCTCGCGTATTTTTTCGGGCACAGCCATTACCATATCGGTACCAATGTAACCCGGCGAAATTGTATTTACTGTAATACTATGTTTTGCAACTTCCATGGCAAGCGTTTTTGTAAAACCATGCATACCGGCTTTTGCTGCGCTGTAATTTGTTTGCCCAAATTGTCCGCGCTGGGCATTAACCGAAGAAATATTTATAATTCGACCAAAATTTCTTTCTATCATTCCGTTTATTACATGACGTGTACAATTAAAAACGCTTCCTAAATTTGTATTGATAACGGCGTCCCAATCGGCGCGGCTCATACGGGCAAGTCTGCCGTCTTTTGTAATACCGGCGTTGTTTACTAATGTATCAATCGGTCCTATTTCTTTCTCAATTTTTTCAATCATCTTACCCACGCTATCATAATTGGTAACGTCTGCTTCAAACATTTCTATCTTAAACCCCTCCGCTTTTAACATATTTTGCCAGACATCTGCTTTTGTTTTATCGCGGTAATTTCCAATAACGTGAAAACCTTCTTTGTACAATTTTTTGCACATCGCAGTACCCAATCCGCCCGTGGCGCCGGTTACTAATACTATTCGCTTGTTTTGCTTATCCATCTTTTCCTCCTTTTCTAAATCAGTACAAACAAATGTAAATATTTTTCATTTAATGACTGACAATAATTTTTTTAGTTACAATATTTTCCTGGCATTGTGCCCTTAAAAAGTACACTCCGCTTTGCCATTGACTCACATCTATGCGTCCCTTATTCTCATAAAATAGAATCTCATCTCCCAAAACATCGGTGATTTTCAAATTTTGGCAGGCAACCGGAGTTTTTATTTCAATAAACTCATTGGCAGGGTTTGGAAAAATACTTACCGAAAATTCTTTTTGCTCCTTCTGCTGCACGCTGACAACACCCACGTTCGTTACTTTGCGGATGCGGTGGTTGTAATTATCAGAGATATACAAGTTACCTGTATCATCTAGAGTTATGCCTTCTGGGTAATAAAGCTCTGCGGAAAGAGCAGGAATATTATCGCCGTTATAGCCCATTGTTCCTGTACCAACTATTGTTGTTATTATACCTGATGTGTTCACTTTTCTTATACGATTATTAAATTGGTCAGAAATAAAAATGTTTCCATTATAATCGATAGTTATTCCTGACGGGGCATTTAATGAAGCTAGCGTAGCTAGTCCATTATCTCCTGCATAACTTGCTATACCAGTTCCGCATATAGTGGAGATAATACCCGAACTATTTATCATTCTTATTCTATTATTACTGACATCCGCAAAAAATAAATTTCCAAATTTGTCAAAACAAATATGACTTGGCGCATTTATTTGAGCAGAGGTAGCGGGTCCATTGTCACCACTAAAACCCGAAATTCCTGTGCCGGCAATAGTTGTGATGATACCCGAGGTGTTAACTTTTCTAATTCTGCAGTTTATTCGTTCGGCAATAAACAAATTACCTACTGAATCTATACCAATCCCCATAGGATAATTTAATTGTGCTGTATTAGCGGGGATATTATCTCCATTATATCCCGCGGTTCCGGTGCCCGCGATTGTAGTAATTATTCCTGAAGAATTTATTTTTCTTATTCTATTGTTCAAACAGTCAGCTATATATAAATTGCCTGTCTTATCAAAAATTAAATCAACTGGAGTATATAATTCTGCAGTAATCGCCGCAATATTGTCTCCATTATATCCCCCAGTACCATTTCCTGCAATAGTCATTATTATACCTGCATTATTTATTTTTCTGATACGATTGTTTGCATTATCGGCAATAAATAAATTACCAAGGCTATCATACCCAACTGCAAAGGGATTCTGTAGTTCGCATGAGGTTGCAGGGTTATTATCGCCAGCAAATCCTGCAGTACCGTTACCACCAACAGTTGTGATAATGCTTTGCGCCATTAAATTGTAAAGAAGAACTTGGCATAAAAGCACGACTTTCAAATAATATTTCAACCGACAAAGCATGTTTGCAAAATTTATTTAGATATAACCACTCGCTCCGTTTTGAGAAACAAGCCATCCGTATTTATTTTAATTGTATAAAAACCTTGAGAAAGCCCTTCTATTTGGATATTCTCAGTACTTTCAGTTTCTTTTGTAAGAACCAATGCTCCAAGCGTATTGTAAACTTCGATATTTACTTTTTTAAATTTCCCAAAAACTTTTACTGTAAAGGTTCCATTATTCGGGTTGGGAAATACACTAGCGCTAAGTGTTTCAATTGGACTTTCTTTTTCTTCATAAACTAATCGTTGACCACTGGTCGAAGGAAATTCTAAAATTTCACAAGCGTTTTGGTATGGAACACTGTCAATTCCTGCAAGTAATGAACGCGCTTGCCAAACAGCGGTGCCGTAAATGAAAGGGCATAGTGGTGCAATTCCCCTCAAACTAACAAGATTGCCAATTGAAAATGCATAGCCATTGCCTAAGTAATCAATATATACACTATTAATCTGCTGATGCAAGAGCTGAATACTATCTGCTGCAACAAGAGAATTATTCTGTTGCTGTGCTGCGAAGAGAAGCGCTGAATTGTTTTGCAATAAACTGTTATTGATGGTTTGTTCTACATTGAACAATTTGCCAATATTTGAATTGCTTTCTATACTGATAAAATTAGAAAGCGCCGGATCGCTGCTTGTATTGATGTTCTCCGTTATTAAATTATTGAAAAGGCTGCTGCGGCTTACGAAACGATTTCGTTTTTGATTAACCGGAATTAAACTGTCAACTGCAACTTTGTGTGCCAGATTCATTAACCGATGTGCATTTCCCCCTGGTGTATTGCAATTGGTGGGAGATGTCCCGGTAACAATCTGCGGAGTCATGGGAATAGATATAGGTGAGGTAGAGATATCAGAACTATTTTTTGTCATATTAAACAGTGGAGGAAATTTGACATAAAATGGAGATTGTGACCCATCTGTTTGAAAGGGATTGCCGCCGCTGCAATAACTACTCGTATAAGTAGAAGCCGTTGAACCGGTATGATTGAAAGTATTATCAATAGGTAAAAACGAACTGCCAGATGTAATACGTTGCGGCCCAAGAACGCAGTTGTTTAGCATCCATACATCTATCAGGCATTTATTGAGGTCGTTGTTTCTAATTGGTAAATCAGGACCGGTTGGTGTGAGGCTCGGGGCCTGCAAATTAAAGCCGGTGTTAAAGCCGTTTATCTGGTTGCAATAAATATTCTGCATGGGATGGTCAGCAGAAACGATTCCATATTCTCCGTAATTTAAAGGGTTGTAGTCACCGGTGATGCTGTTGTTGCCTATACTGTTGTTATAACAGTTAGTAGTATTGATGCCGAAATTATATTGACCCGGCAAACGCAAAAACGGTGAAGGACTGTTGACCTGTATCGTATTGCTTGTTATTTGAGTTTTGTTTGTGCCATGTACATCAATACCGATAAATGTATAACCGATGTTGTTTTGATCGATATTATAAAGAGCGTTTTGCGACGAAGTGCTGCTGAATTCATTTACAACAATGCCTGTGGAAGTAAAGTTTCTTTGCGAGGGAGCAGAATAATAAACCAGGTTACTCGCCACATTGGCGTTAATAGCTGCATTAAGGTTGAACCAGATTCCCTTTAAACGCACGTTCTTTATATTATTGTGCGAAACATCGCAATTGATACTGCCGGAAGGTGTATTGAAAGTTTCCACCTTTATGCCCACATCAACACCTCTAAAGTTGTTGTAAGAAGCGGTTAATGTTTGGGTCTTAAACGCTGTGTAAATACCGGTTCCGCATAAAAAGAAATTATTGGCTGATGAATTGCTTGTTCCGAGGCTCAGATTCGGCGGCCCCCCTGAACCGTTATAACCGTTAGATAGAATCCCGATGAAAGGCAGGTTATAAAAATACTGTTTGCCTATTACAAGATTTATATTAATGCCGAAAATTCCGTACAGATGCCTGTCTATAACATTAGAGGAAGAAGAAAAATCGATGAACTGGGTAGAAGCTGATGAACCAAGGGAATGAAACAATATTACACCGTAGCCTCCTGTTGGCTGGCCTGTGTATCCACCGTGGTTGGAACTGGGTTTAGTGTTAAGTGGTGTTTTGTTTTGAAGATAAGTTGAATAATAATTTGCGGGATTGCCGGAAAAGGAAACAGGAAGAGGAAAAGAGATATTCCTGCAAGTATAAAATGATTTTTGGGAATAAGAACCCGGTTGTAATTTCGACTGGTCTAAATTCAGGTCGATGTAATTTTTATTGAAAATACTGTTATACACAGTAATTTTTGGAGAATTATGGCCGAGACTGCTTGTCGGGAAAGCATTGGTATTATCTACGCCCATCCATGCGTCTTCGAATAAAGTATTTGTAAAAGCTAAATTGGTAGTGAAATTATGATTGTTGTAAGGAAAGCTAATGTTGGATTGATATTCAAAACTAATTCCATCCCACATTTCAACACATCCATACAAATGGCAATTATTAAATGTTATGTTTAGCGTGCTATTATTATTAGAGGTAAAAGTACTTGTTTTACGGGTTGAAATAATTATTTTGGAGCCTTTGCCCATAATAAATTTACAGCTGTTAAAGGTGGTGTTATAAGGAACTCCATTGTTAGTTGGTGAATAAATATAAATTATTCCATTATCTCCAACTTTAAAAGTAGTATTTGTGGCGGGCGATAAAGCGGAGATAGTGTACAATGAGTTAGAACTGACATTAACTATCTGACCAGTGCAATCACTGCAAGAAGAAACCGGACAACAATCCTGTGCGCCCATTGTTGCAGTAGTGGTAAATGATGCTGTAGCACCCCATTGGTTCGTCACTGTCAACTGAACAGTATACGTTGTGTTAGGTGTAAGACCTACAGATGCATTCTGCCCGGCTATTCCGCTTTGAATTACAGTTGTACCACTTAATATTGTCCAGGAGTAAGAAGCTCCGCTTCCAACACAGGAAATGTTGTTTGCCAATAAATTAATCACTGAACAGTTTACGGTATAACTTATCGATGCCTGAATACTGTTCACGGAAACAGGTCCGGCAGTGGTGCTCGCCTTGCATCCATTCGCGTTTTGCACTGTAAGGGTTGAAGTGAAATTTCCAGGCGAAGGATATCCTGTACAAAGCGGATTAGCTATAGGATTTGAGTTGCTGCCTGTAAAATTGCCGCCACCTCCGGTGGCAAGGGTATATGTATACGCTCCGCCCGGAAAATTGGATTGAGTAAAACAAACCGGTTGCCCTGCGCAAACATTGTTGAGATTTAAACTTAAAACAGGAGGTGCAGGTGGCGCGATAACAACGAATGTAAAGGTAAGAAAACTGTTAAATGCTGTTCCCATGCCATTATCACAGTCGCTTGGTGTGCCAAAAATTCCAGTTGCATTTACAGTAAATGTACCGGGCAAGGTTGGAATAAATGAATAACATGTTGCTGTACCGCTTGAAGGTGAGCAATAACCCGGTGTTCCACCACCTACAAAGCTTGGAGGCACATTTAAATAAGCAAAACAAAAGTCAACTGCGTCGCATGAGATTAGGCAAATCGTAATGGGTGAGTTTTGACAAACAATCATTTGGCAATTGGAGTTATTGCCAGAACAACCTGTACAGCCATTTACCGGAGTACTTATTGAAGGCACGCAATACTGAAAACTTTGATAAGCTAATACATAGGATACTTTATCATTTTCTTTACAATTGCCGCAATTATATAAAGTACCTTTCGCAAGTTTTATATAAAATAATTCTCCAGGTGTCACATTATACACAACAACATCCAATGAAGTATCGTTGACAGAACTTAAACTATCGCTTCCTGAGATAGTAAAGCTGCTGCATGTACCGACAGCAACCGTCATCTTTTTTATTTGCCACGCGGAACTGTCATTACTGAATTTTACATGAATATAAAGAGTGTTATTTGTGGCATATACCGAATACCACCCGTCCGCTGAAGATGTGTTTATGATTCCTCCTTGTTCAGCGTTAATCGTTCCATAGTCAGGCCCGCTCGCAGTATTCAAACTATAGCTTGTCGCACACGTATTACCAGGCATAATGGTAGAAGAAACGGGAACCGAAACTTTTCTTATTGCGTTATTATAAGCATCCGCAATAATAACATTGCCATTATTATCTAAACACGCAGTAGGAGCATTCATTGTAGCTGAAGTCGCAAGACCTCCGTCTCCAGTGTAACCGGTAACGCCATGTGTTCCTGCATAAGTGCTGATAAGTCCTGTGCTGCCATCTACCTTTCGTATACAGTAATTAAAAAAATCAGCGATAAATATATTTCCATTAGTGTCCGCTACTGCATCCCAAGGGTTGTATAAATTTGCGGAAGTTGCAAGTATTCCATCCCCATTATATCCCGGATTTCCTGTTCCTGCAACGGTACTTATTATTCCGGAAGTATTTATTTTTCTGATACGGTGATTTACATTATCTGATACATATAAATTACCATTAACATCAATAGATATTCCCACTGGAAAAGCAAATTGAGCCGAAATAGCCGGGCCACCGTCTCCGCTAAAACCTCCCACGCCTGTTCCCGCTATGGTAGAAATTATTCCGGTGTTTACATCTACTTTCCGTACTACGTTATTATCTGCATCCGCCAAATAAATATTTCCTGTAGGGTCAACTGTCAAAGCGACTACCGTACCCATGGTTGCTGAAGTTGCGAGTCCACCGTCTCCGGTATACCCACCTGCTCCGGTGCCTACCACAGTAGTAATTATTCCGTTTATCGCATCAATTTTACGAATCCTGTAATTAGAGGCATCACAAAAGTAAACGTTGTTCGCTCCATCTGTCGCTATACCCCAAGGGCTGTTTATAAGAGCAGCTGTAGCGGGACCGCCATCTCCGCTGTAACCAGCGGTTCCGTTTCCGGCAATAGTTGTTATTGTTCCATTAACAGCAATTTTTCTAATAGTGTTATTTCCATTATCAGCAATGTAAATATTACCCGCTGCGTCGCTTCCTACTTTTGTCGGGAAGTTCAACGTTGCCGCTGTTGCGGGACCACCATCACCAGTGTAATCCGGAACGCCTGTTCCGGCAATTGTTGTTATTATTGGAGCTTGAGCAAAATTTAAAGAGCAAATAAAAGTAAATGCGATTAAACAGAATAATTTTTTCATGGGAAGTATTTTAAAAATTGGTTAAGGAAAGCTAATACAAGTCTAAGATATTTATTTGATTAAATCAAGGCTTTGCCTGCATTTAACACGCGCGATTTCATATCCGGTTGGTTTTACCATATATTTGGTAACAATAGATGAGAAGAATTCAATTTCTTTTTAAAAAGAGCTTTGTAAACGCTTATTATTCCCCTATACCGTCCCCTGAAAATAGAAATAATTCACATAATGTTGGCTTACAACTCGATAAAATTTAGGAGGGTATCTAACGCAAAGTATTCTGTTTTCAACCTCAGTCCCGAAGGGACAACCTCTTGTATTCTCTTTACACAAAACCAAAAAAAACTCTTTACTACCTCTGCGCTGTATTTCTCCGTGTCTCTGTGTTTTCTGTATTCTTTCGTTAACAAAATGTTGGCATTAATACCCCAAATCCATTCTGCTTAATCTTAACTTTGCAAGCGATATGAAGCAATACCACGATTTAATGAAACATGTGCTGGAACACGGCACAAAAAAAACCGACAGAACGGGTACGGGTACAATAAGTGTTTTCGGTCACCAATCTCGCTACAATTTGCAAGATGGTTTTCCTTTGCTTACTACAAAAAAACTGCATACTAAATCTATCATACACGAATTACTTTGGTTTTTAAAAGGCGATGCCAATACAAAATACTTAAAAGAAAACGGCGTTACCATTTGGGATGAATGGGCTGATGCCGACGGGAATTTAGGTCCGGTTTACGGAGTGCAATGGAGAAGCTGGCCTACAGCCGATGGCAGGCACATCGACCAAATTACCAATGTAATTGACATGATTAAAAAAAATCCGGATTCACGGAGATTAATTGTGAGCGCCTGGAATGTTGCCGAGATTGAAAAAATGAAATTACCTCCTTGTCACGCTTTTTTTCAGTTTTATGTGGCTGACGGAAAATTAAGTTGTCAGCTTTACCAGCGAAGTGCCGATATTTTTTTAGGAGTGCCTTTTAATATTGCTTCGTATGCTTTACTTACTATGATGGTTGCTCAGGTTTGTAATTTAGAGGCAGGGGATTTTGTACATACTTTGGGCGACGCGCATTTATATTCTAATCACATTGAGCAAACTAATTTGCAATTGAGCAGGGAGTTAAGAAAATTACCGACAATGAAAATAAACCCTGCAGTAAAAAATATTTTCGATTTTAAGTTTGAAGATTTTGCTTTAGAAAATTACGATCCGCATCCGCATATTAAGGCTGCGGTTGCGGTTTAAAATTAATTAAATAGAGCCTACTGAAAAAGTAAACTTAAAAAATTCGCTATTTTATAAAGTTGTCTGCAAGGTTTTTGCGCACCCCCTTCATTAAATCCTTGCACTTATTACGGG
>CAZZEI010000092.1:0-13197 GCA_964653165.1 uncultured Flavobacteriaceae bacterium
ATCAACCCCTTTTTGTTTATAAAATATTTTTTGTACTTTTATCGGACAACAATGAATGTCTTGCATAATTCTACAAAAGTAACAAAGCTATTCAATACTAAATCCCACTTTTTTTAGTTCTTCCCAAAAATGAGGAAAGGATTTTTCTACAACTTCGGAGTTTTCAATTTCAATTTTATCTAAACACGTTGCTAAAGGCGCGAAACTCATTGCCATTCTATGATCGTTGTACGTTTGAATACAAAGTTTCCGGTTTCGGTCCCGATAGCTATCGGGATCGGGTTTTGCAGTTATCTTAATAAAATCCTTTCCGGTAATTATATCCACTCCAAATTTTTCCAATTCAGTTTTTAGTGCAGCAATACGATCCGTTTCTTTAAGGACTAAAGTTTGCAGTCCAGTTAAACTTGCTGATATGTTTTTTGCAGCACAACAAACCGCAAGTGTTTGAGCTAAATCCGGACAGTTTACAAAATCATATTCAAAGTTCTCTTTTGTAAAATTATTTTTACTTAAAACCAAACCCTTCTCAATATATGCTGTTGAAATACCTAACTGCACAAATAATTCAGCACAAACGCTATCACCTTGAAGGGAGTTTTTATGTAAATGTGGCAAAGTAATTTCTCCCTCGTTTGCCAATGAAAGTATACTGTAAAAATAAGAAGCAGCGCTCCAGTCGCTTTCAACAAAAAGTTTTTCACTTGGTGTTTTATACAAAGTATTTTGTACGGAGATAACATTATTTTTCCAATTATAGTTAATGCCCCATTGCTGCATGAGCTTAAGCGTCATCTCAACATAAGGAACAGAAACAAGATTATTTTTTATTTGGAGTTCGAGCGGTTCCATATAAAGTGGAGAAATCATAAGTAGTGCCGATAAAAACTGAGAGCTAACACTGCCGTCAATTTCAATTTTACCTCCTTGAAGTTTTTTGCCTTTAATTTTTAGAGGAGGATAGTTTTGCTTGTTTACATATTCTATATCGGCACCCAAACTTTTTAATACTCCAACTAAAACTCCAATAGGACGCTGCTGCATGCGCTCTGAACCGGTAAGTATCCACTCACCCTCTTTGCAACTTAAATACGCAGTTAAAAAACGCATTACGGTACCTGCATCATGCGCATCAACATGATTGTTTTTTGCAAGATTACTAAGTATATTGTTTAAAATAACAGTATCGCGGGCATTTGAAAGGTTCTCTATTTCTAAATCAGCAAATCCGGATACAGCGCGCATTAACAGCAAACGATTACTAATACTCTTTGAAGCAGGAAGATTTATTATTCCATTAGCAACTTTTGTTGGATGGGATAAAACGAGCTTACTCATTTTAATAGGTTATTATACAAGGCAAACGCCTCTTTTACCTCTTGCGTGGAAGCGTGTACATTTATCAATGGTATTCCGGGCTTTTCAATCAAAGAAAAATTAAATTTACCGTTCAGGTTCTTTTTATCCTGTTGCATTAATTTAATAAAAGAAGATATTTCACTATCGGAAAAAATTTGCAACACAAAGTGCTTTTTAAAGAATAAAAAAGCTTCCAGTGTTGCTTTTGCTGAAGTAATTTTTAAAATTTTACCTAAACATAATTCAACACACATTCCTATAACAATAGCTTCTCCGTGTAAAAAACTATTTTTTTTATTTAAAAAATACGACTCCATTGCATGCCCGGCTGTATGTCCGAAATTTAAAACCTGACGAACATTTTTTTCGTTAGGGTCTTTTATAACAATTTTATTTTTAACAGAAACAGAATTATGAATGTACGAAGTAAAACTTGCTTGAGGCAATTTTTCGAGCGTTAAAAACTTCTTCCATAATGCAGTATTGCCAATCAAAGCAGATTTTATTATTTCAGCAAAACCATTTTTAATTTGTCGCTGTGGAAGTGTTTTTAAAAAAACTTCATTTATAAAAACTCCCTGAGGTTGCGTTATTGTGCCAATTAAATTTTTATACCCATTAAAATCAACAGCGGTCTTACCTCCAACAGAGGCATCAGCCATAGCCAGCAAGGTGGTTGGAACATGAATAAAATTTATACCGCGCTTAAAGGTGCTTGCAGCAAATCCGCCTAAATCACAAACAACGCCTCCTCCTAAACAAATAAGTAAAGATTTTCTATCCGCATTATTTTTCAATAAAAAATTCCAGCATGCATTGGCTGCTTTAAGCGTTTTATGTTTCTCTCCATGTGGGATTACTAAAGTCTTTGCTCCCTTAAGTATTTTACATTTTTTTAAAAGATGTGAAAAGCAATATCTTTTAGTGTTTGTATCGCACAAAATAAAAATGCTTGAAAAAGAATTCTCATTCAGGTACTTTTCCAAGTAAGAAAAAGAGTTTTTTTCGAAATAAATAGTATACCCGCTAGATTTTAATTTCATTTAGGCAAAAGTACGTACATTTTTCCTGTATTTGCGTTAGGGATTGAGCAAGGCTGTTGGAGCACATGCCGCCTTTAACATGATTTTGGTTGGTTCTCGACATCGCTCGAACTGACATCATTGGGAGAAAGGCGGCATTGCGACTTGCGAAAGCCCGACCCCGCCTAAAAATAATATTAAAGGGAATTTGTTGAAGCGAGGGAACGCCCTAATAATTATCCTTTGCTATATTTGCACTCGAGTATGATTTCATTCAGTGATACCGAAAAAGCGTTTATTTCGAAAACCGATGCTGATTTAATTCGCTCATACCGCCTTTTTAAAATTATTGGAAACCCGACTATAGTTAAACTTGGTAACATTTTTACTCCACTTGCCCTAAGCCTGCGTTTGCCTATAAAAGGTTTAATTAAAAAAACTATTTATAAGCAATTTGTTGGCGGAGAAACTATTGATGAATGCGATTTAACAATTAAAGAGCTAGCAAAATATAACATCGGCACAATTCTCGATTACTCGGTAGAAGGAAAAGAAACCGAGTACGATTTTGATGCCTGTAGGAATGAAACCATTGCAACAATACGTCGCGCAAAAAATGATGCATTCATTCCGTTTTGTGTTTTTAAAGTAACCGGATTAGCAAGTCTTGATTTATTAGAAAAAGTCAGCGCAAGAAAAAACTTAGACGAAGCAGAAACGGGAGAATGGCAATGTGTTAGAAAACGTGTGATTGACATCTGTACCGAAGCACATGCAGCCGACAAACCGATTTTTTTTGATGCCGAAGAAAGCTGGATACAGCCTGCAATTGATGATTTGTGCAACGAAAACAAAATGCTTTTTAATAAAGAAAAAGCTATTATTTATAACACATACCAGTTATACAGACATGACAGATTTATTTATTTGGAAGAATGTATTAAACACGCCAAAGAAAATAATTACCATATAGGTGCTAAATTAGTTAGGGGCGCCTATATGGAAAAAGAAAGAAAACGCGCCAAAGAAATGGGTTACCCCTCTCCTATTCAACCTAGCAAAGAGGGTAGTGATACAGATTATAATTTAGCGCTTGAGCTTTGTGTTAAAAATTTAAGTTGTGTTAGTCTTTGTGCAGGCACCCATAATGAGCAAAGCAGTTTGTTATTGGTAGATTTGATGGCAAAAAATAATATTGCACCGGGCGATAAAAGAATTTATTTCTCACAGTTATTAGGTATGAGCGATCATATCAGTTACAATCTTTCTTTAGCAGGCTATAATGTGGCAAAATATGTTCCTTACGGACCGGTTAAAGAGGTACTTCCCTATTTACTTCGTCGCGCACAGGAAAACACCTCTGTTAAAGGGCAAACCGGGAGGGAACTTTCATTGATAATCAAAGAGAAAAACAGACGTAAAAACAAAAAATAAAATTAACTTACCATTGTGCAAAACACCTGACTTTCTTCTTTAAGAGAGCGAAATATTTATTTATGTTTGATTTTGTAGTTTAGATAGGCAAAAACCTTAAAAAAAGAGGCCAAATAATTTGCTTTTTACACAAAAACGAGTAATTTTGTTACTCAATTATGATAGAAACGCTAATATCCTCCAAAACCAGAGTTAAACTACTTCTTAAGTTTTTCCTTAACAGTAGAACCACCGCTTATTTACGCAGCCTTGAAGAAGAATTTGGGGAATCTACAAATGGTATAAGACTGGAACTCAATAAGTTTGAAAAAGCCGGCTTTATTGACTCTTATAGTGAGGGAAACAAAAAGCTTTTTAAAGCAAATACCAAACACCCACTTTTTAAGGACATAAACAGCATTGTTTTGAAGCTTTCTGGGCTTGACCATTTGGTTGATTATATCATTCAGCGTATTGGAGATTTACACAAAGTTTATTTGGTTGGCAAACTGGCAAACGGACAAAACACCGGGATTATTGATATTGTTTTAGTTGGAGACGAGATTAATACAACTTTTTTGCTTGAGCAGATTAAAAAGGCAGAAAAGAAAATAGATAAGAAAATACGTTACGTGCATTTTACTTCGGTTGAATTTGATTTAGATAAAATCAAAGAACCGGGCATGCACCCATTGCTTCTTTGGAGTAAGTAAGGAATAGTGCGTATTTATTAGTGCCTGCTTGGTGCCCAATGGGACTGAGGAGGCGAAGCTGTGAAGAAATTAAGAATTTAGAATGCAGAATGCAGAATTAAATACAAGTAAAAAAAATTGGCATGCTTTGTATGTTGCCTCTAGACAGGAGAAAAATGCTATGCGATTGCTTAACGAAAAAAGTATTGAAGCCTACACTCCTATTGTTAAAACCATGAAGCAATGGAGTGACAGAAAAAAAATGGTTGAACTTCCATTATTGAATGGCTACCTTTTTGTTAAAATTTCTGCAACAGAAAATGATAAGGTAAGACAAACAAAAGGTGTAGTAAATTTTGTGCGCAGCGAAGGAAAAATTGCGGTTGTGCGAGAGGTTGAAATACAAAGGTTAAAACAATTAGTTGAGCTAGGATACCAAATGGAAGCAAGCGGCATTAAATCTGATTTTAAAAAAGGAGAGAAAATAAAAATCATTTCGGGCGTTTTAAAAGGCATTGAAGGAATCGTAATACAAAACAAAGAAGGAAAATTTATTAACGTGCTTCTGGAAAGTATCGGTCAGAGTATACGAGTGAAATTGCCCGAAGAAATTTTATTGCCTGTATAAAACACTTTTTGATTACAAAAAACAGCTTGAAGAAAATATTAGGGATATCGGCATTCTATCATGATTCGGCAGCTGCTATTACGGTTGGCAGTAAGATTATTGCTGCCGCACAGGAAGAACGCTTCACAAGAGACAAACATACATCTGACTTTCCGGTAAATGCAATAAAATATTGCCTTGAAACGGCAGGACTTGAAATTGACGAACTGGATGCCATTGTATTTTACGATAAACCTTTACTCAAGTTTGAACGTCTCCTACAAACCTATTATTCATTTGCGCCAAAAGGACTTCTTTCATTTTTAAAAGCAATGCCGGCTTGGCTAAATGAAAAATTATTTTTCAAAAAGTTAATCTACGATGGTTTAAAAGAAGTTGGCTCATACGATAAGAAAAAACTAAAATTACTATTTACGGAGCACCATTTATCACATGCAGCCAGCGCCTTTTTTCCGTCTTCTTATGAAAAAGCAGCAATTCTAACAATTGACGGCGTTGGAGAATGGTGTACAGCTTCCATTGGAATTGGAGAAGGAAATAAAATAAAAATTCTTAAAGAGCTCGAATTTCCACACTCGGTTGGTTTACTTTATAGTGCTTTCACGTACTTTTTGGGCTTTACAGTTAATTCGGGAGAATATAAATTAATGGGCTTAGCTCCCTACGGAAATCCCGAGTCGAAGGAAGTTGAAAAATACATCGGGCTAATTAAAGCTAATCTCGTCGAAATAAAAGATGACGGTTCTGTGTGGTTAAATCAATCTTACTTTAACTACGCAACAGGTTTGAGAATGGTAAAAGATAAAAAATGGGAAACTTTATTTGGATTTGGTCGCAGAAAGGATGAGGAAGATCTTCAACAACACCATTGCAATCTTGCTCTTGCAATACAAAAAGTTACAGAAGAGATTGTATTGAAAATGGCGATGGAAGCTAAAAAAATTACCGGGGCCGATTACTTATGTATGGCAGGCGGAGTTGCTTTAAATTGCGTAGCCAACGGAAAACTTCTGCGCGAAAATATTTTTAAAGATATTTATATCCAACCCGCGGCCGGTGACGCAGGTGGTGCATTAGGCGCTGCTTTGGCGGCAAGCTATATTTACTTTGATGAAAAAAGAGAAATTATCTCTTCCGGCGATTCAATGCTCGGTTCGTATTTAGGTCCTGATTATTCTGAAAAAGAAATCGAATTAATGACTCGTAAAGTAAAAGCAGTTTACAAGAAATACGACGACTTCCTGCAACTGGCAGATGTGGCAGCAGAAAAATTAGCTAACGGAAATGTTGTAGGATGGTTTCAGGGAAGGATGGAGTTTGGTCCGCGTGCCTTAGGAAACAGAAGTATTTTAGGAAATGCCCGAAATCAGGAAATGCAAAAGAAATTAAATCTTAAAATTAAATACAGGGAAGGGTTTCGTCCGTTTGCGCCCTCAGTGCTAGCAGAGCACGTTTCCGATTTTTTTGACTTAGACAAAACATCTCCCTATATGCATATCGTTGCACCCGTTAAGGAAAGCCGTAGAAAAAAACTTCCTGAAAATTACCATTCTTTGGGATTGTGGGACAAACTTTACCAGGAGAGAAGCGACATACAATCTATCACTCATTTAGATTTTTCGGCCAGAATACAAACCGTTCATAAAGAAACTAATGAAAGATATTGGAATTTAATAACTGCCTTTAAAAAAAAAACGGGTTATCCTTTGATTGTAAATACCAGTTTTAATGTAAGAGGTGAGCCTATTGTTTGTACTCCACACGATGCTTATCGTTGCTTTATGAGTACAGAGATGGATTACCTTGCAATAGGTGATTTTGTTTTTTGCAAAACCGAACAACCCGACTGGAAAAATAAAGACAAGTGGAAGGTTAAATTTAAAATTGACTAGTGCTCAAAAATAATTTCAGAATGGGTTTCCAAAAAATGAAAACAAAATCTTGTGGACTTTTTAAGTGATCTTTGGCTCTTTATGAAAGAGCGAAAAAAATTCTGGTTGATCCCAACCATTATTTTACTTTTATTACTTGGCTTGCTCATCGTATTTGGTGGCAGCAGCGCCATTGCACCATTTATTTACACCTTATTTTAAACCGATAACATGAAAATCAAAAAATCTCAACCTGTCAAAACTATACTTACGATAATGCTTGGCTTTATGGTTGTGTATTGGATGACAAAACTCCAATGGGCGTTCTCCTTAGCATTCCTTGTAGGGGCAATAGGATTACTCTCCAATTACCTTGCCGAAAAAATTGACTTCCTATGGATGAAACTTACATGGCTGCTTAGTCTTATCGTTCCAAACATCTTGATGTCAATAGTGTTCTTTGCATTTCTTTTTCCCATTGCCTTACTATCGAGAATCTTCGGAAAGAGTGATACCTTGAATCTCAAGAATAAAAACATCAGCTTGTTTAAAAACACTAATAAAGAGTTCAGTAAATCTTCTTTTGAGAGACCTTGGTAATGCACAAATAATCATTTTATACATGAACAAAGAAGAAGAATATTGGGATCTAATAATCAAGCCGAAGAATTCATTGCTTGATATTAATTTCAAAGATATCTGGCGTTACCGCGATTTGCTTATTCTTTTTGTCAAGCGTGATTTAGTTGCCACCTACAAACAAACTTTATTGGGTCCAGTTTGGTTTTTTATTCAACCTATTTTCACTACCATTGTTTATTATTTTATGTTTGGTCGCATTGCCAGCATTTCTACCGATGGTAAACCCGCTTTATTATTTTATATGGGCGGATTAGTTTGCTGGAATTATTTTGCAGAATGTATTAATACAACCAGCAATGTATTCATAAACAATGCAGGCTTATTCAGTAAAGTATATTTCCCTCGCTTGGTGGTTCCGGTTTCATCTGTTCTATCAGCCGGCATTAAATTTTTAATACAACTAAGTTTGTTTCTAACCATCTGGATTTACTACGCGCTTATAAAACACAATGAGGCAATACATATTTCCTGGCAAATAGCTTTACTGCCTTTCTTGCTGTTGCTGATCGCTCTTATGGGTATGAGTATAGGGGTAATTGTTTCTGCACTTACAACAAAATACCGCGATTTTAGAAATCTGTTGGGTTACGCCTTACAATTTGGACTTTATGCAACACCTATTATATTTCCGTTAAATTGGTTAAAAGAAAAATTACCATTCTTTTACAAAGTATGTTTGCTAAACCCTATGACAGGAATTGTTGAGACCTTTAAATTTGCGTTTTTTGGGTCGGGAACGTTTGAATGGGGCTTTCTCGCCTATTCCTCCATATTTACCTTAATTGTTTTCTTTATTGCTATTGTATTGTTTAACAAGGTTGAAAAAACATTTGTTGATACCGTGTAGATTATGAGTACCGTTATAAAAGTTGAAAATGTAAGTAAACTCTATAGCTTAAAGGATGTAGGGGTTGCAACTATTAAAAGTGATCTTAAACGAACTTGGGCAAAACTACGAGGTAAAGAAGATCCCGCTTTTCTGTTAGCCGAAGCAAACGACAGGACTTCCAAAGGAACAAGTGATTTTGTTTGGGCTTTAAAAGATATAAATTTTGAAGTTAAGCAAGGAGAAGTGTTAGGAATTTTAGGAAAGAATGGTGCCGGAAAATCAACCCTATTAAAAATCTTATCGCGTGTTGCTGCACCCACAACCGGACAAATAAAAATGAAAGGACGCTTGGCCAGTTTGTTAGAGGTGGGCACTGGCTTTCATCCTGATTTAAGCGGACGTGAAAATATATTTTTAAACGGCTCTATTTTGGGGATGACAAGAGCCGAGATCAAAAAAAACTTTGATGAAATAGTTGATTTTAGCGGCATTGAAAGATACATTGACACTCCTGTTAAGCGTTATAGCAGCGGGATGTACGTACGACTTGCCTTTGCTGTATCGGCCTATCTGGAATCTGAGATATTAATTGTTGATGAAGTATTATCTGTTGGAGACGCAGAGTTTCAGAAAAAATGTTTGGGAAAGATGAAGGATGTTAGCGGACAAGGGCGTACTATATTATTTGTCTCGCATAACTCAACAGCAATTAAATCCTTATGTAACACTGCTATTTTAATGGAGTCGGGGGAAATAAAAGAAATGGGTACTCCCGAAAATCTCATTAACAATTATATGACTCGAGACAAAACCATAAAAATGGAAAAGTCATGGAACTCGGAAGTTGAAATGCCTGGAAACGATTTAATAAAAATTCACAGTGCCCGTATAAAAAAACCAAATGAAGTAGAGGCTCTAACTGTAAATACACCTTTTAATATTGAAATAGAATTCGACCTAAAAAAAGACGAGGGCTCATTTTTCACGGGTATACATTTTAATACTTTGCAGGATGAATGTGCATTTGTAACTGCCAACGATCCAAAGAAAAGAAGCAAAGGCCGATACAAAATGATTTGTTCAGTTAATTCGGAATTACTTAATAATAAAACTTATACCTTAATAGTTTATTTTGTAAGAAATGGCAGCGATGTAATGTATTTAGCCGAAGAATTGCTGACCTTTGAAATAATGGATAAAGTTAGACCCAAAGGCACTTATCTGGGTGATTATGCAGGTAATGTAAGACCCCAATTAAAATGGGAAATAGAAAAAATTAGCAATTAAAAAAATTACTATGCGAGAAAATTATTTACCCTTTGGTAAGCCTAACTTTTCTGAAGAAGAAATAGACGCAGTTACACGCGTAATGCGTTCAGGTTGGATAGGTATGGGGCAAGAAGTAATTGCATTTGAACAAGAACTTTCCAGATATACCGGCGTCAAACACGTTATTACTGTTGATTCATGTACCTCTGCTCTATTTCTTTCCTTATTAGCATCAGGAGTTGGCGAAGGAGATGAAGTAATTATTCCTTCGCTTACATGGTGCAGCACTGCTAATGCTGCCATTTATTGCGGAGCAAAACCTGTTTTTTGCGACATTGATGAAAATACTTTATGTCTCACTCCGGAGCATGTATTAAAACAACTTAGCATAAAAACAAAAGCAGTAATGGTTGTACACTACGGCGGACTTACCGTAAATATGGAGGAATTAAGAAGATCTCTCCCAGCTCATATAAAAATTATAGAGGATGCAGCTCATGCTTTTGGTTCAAAATATGCCAATGGAAAAATGGTTGGCTCTTCGGGTAATCTTACCTGCTTTAGTTTTTACGCCAATAAAAATCTTTCTACAGGTGAGGGAGGAGCTATTGCTACCAATGATAATGAGCTTGCCGATAAACTACGTAGTCTGCGCCAACACGGTATGCCTGTTAACGCATGGAAACGTTTTACTAACCCCAAAGCAATGATTTATTCTCAGTTAGATCAATTGGGATATAAAATGAACTACATTGATTTACATGCGTGCATTGGTCGCATACAATTAAAACGCTTTAACGAATTTCATAAAACCAGACAACAAATAGGCAGTCGTTATTTTAACGAACTAAAAGATTTAAAACCCGCATTAAAATTTCAAACGGGGTTAACGGATGATAGTCACGCCAAACATTTATATGTGGTAAGATTACCAATAGCAGAAATGAAAATGAATCGCGATGAATTTTTAGTTACCATGCGTGATAAAAATATAGGTGCAAGTATACATTATATGCCCTTGCACATGATGGATTTTTACAAGCAAAAATACGGCAACCAAATTTTACCTATAAGCGAAAAAATTTTCGATGAAATAATAACGCTGCCTATCAGTGCAGCAATGACAGATAATGATACAACAGATGTAATACAAACCATAAAATCAATTTTAAAATGAGCACAACCGACAAAACAAACCCAGTAAAATATAAATTTTACGGACGTTTAAGTCCCGATTTTCCATCGCAGATTATTATCGACTCAACAGAGCTTTGTAATCTTGCATGCATTCACTGCCCGCATCCTGCATTTAAGCAATCCGAACATTATTCCGGTCGTTCACAAGACCCGGAATTAAATAAAAAGGTTGTTGACGAAGTGCGCGACCACGGTAAAGGAATAACGCAATACATACGTTACACCGGTGAAGGTGAGCCGCTTTTACATCGTTACATTTATGAGATGATGGATTATGCAGTAAAAAATTCAGGCACCATGGTAACGTTAACCACAAACGGTACACTATTAACAATTTCACGCATCGAAAAATTATTAGACATTGGTTTAGGTGTAATCGATATAAGTACAGATGCTTTTAAAGATGAAACTTACGCAACCATTCGTGTAAACGGAGAGTTACCTATAGTAAGACAAAACATTTTGAATCTTATTGCAAAAAACAAAGAGCGCGGAAGCAAAACAAAAATTATTCTGAGTTTTATAGAGCAACCGCAAAACGTTGGCGAAAGTCCATTGTTTGAGAAATTCTGGAAAGATGCCGGTGCTGATTATGTTGTTGTAAGAAGGTTACACTCAGGAGCAGGTGCAGTTAAAAACCTTGCCGACGATATTGCAAAAGAAGACGCCGACAAAGAAAGAACTCCGTGTCTTTATCCCTGGGAAAGAATAATTATTAATCCACGCGGTGAACTTGTTTTTTGTCCGCAAGATTGGGTACACGGGTCTGTTATTACTGATTACCGCACAACAACTATTAAGGAAGTTTGGCAAAGTCAGTTTTACAAAGAATTGCGTGAAGCGCATGTTTGTAATAAATACGACAAGCATTCCTTCTGCGGTAATTGCCCCGATTGGAAACAAACCCGCTGGCCGGATGAAGGACGCAGTTATGCAAACATGGTAGAAGAATTTAAAAACCGCGAAATCTCCTAAGTTTGATACTCCACTCAAAACCCTGGATAACGGAAGAAGATAATTTGGCTGTTGCTCAAGTTATGTCAAGCGGCATGATTGGGCAGGGCCGGAAAGTTATTGAATTTGAAAAAAGTTTTTCTGATTGGGTGGGTGGAGAAAATGGCGTTGCTGTTAGTAGTGGAGCCGCTGCTCTTCAATTGGCGCTTCTTACTTTAGGTATTAACTCTTCGCATGAAGTTATTTTACCGACTTATGTTTGTGAATCTATTTTAGAAGCAGTTTTATCGAGCGGCGCAACACCTGTATTATCTGATGTTGGTGAAAATTGGGTAATTGAACCGCATAATGTGGAAAACCTAATCACAAAAAAAACAGGAGCAATTATTGTAGCACACATGTATGGCATTTTTGCTGATGTAAAAGACTTCAAAAAATTTGGTGTTCCGGTAATTGAAGATTGTGCACAAGCTGTGGGAGATAAAAAAATTGATAAGATAGAAGGAGATATAGCGGTATTTTCTTTTCATCCGACAAAATGCTTAACTACCGGTGAAGGCGGAATGATTGTTTCTAAAAATACGTCTTTAATTGAAAAAGCAAGAGATATACGAGACGGGAATAAAAATAAAATACAATCCCGACTTCTTTCTCCAATGAGTGATATACAAGCTGCGTTAGGATTGAGTCAGCTTGGAAGATACTTCGAATTTTTAAAAAAACGCAGGGAAATAGCAGGAAAATATTTAATTGATTTAGCTGCTGTCAATATGAAAATGATAAACTACGAAGCAAAAGCAAGTTCAATGTTTTTTCGTTTACCAATAAAAATTGAAGGCGGTTGTCTGAAATATCAACCTTTATTTGAAAAAGAAAAAATACATGTAAGAAAAGGAGTAGATAAATTGCTCCACAGGTTTTTAAAGCAGGAAGATAAATTATTTCCAATTGCAGTTAAACTTTTTAATACAACAGTATCCTTGCCAATTTATCCGGCAATGACTGAAGCGGAAATTAATAAAGTAAAAAAGTCATTTTCAATTCTTGCCAGTTAGCAAATGAGTAAAATTTCTAAACATGTTTACTTTCCAAATTTAAACGGAATCAGGTTTATTGCCGCGTTTTTGGTTCTTTTAAATCATATTGAATGGATGAAGAAAACCGAGGGAATCGCTAATATAGGTGATATAGCTTTTTTTTCAAAAAGTGGCGGTATAGGAGTTTCCCTTTTCTTTGTTCTTAGTGGTTTTTTAATTACTTATTTACTTCACTAGCGTTGCATCTTAGTTAGAAGATTTTCAGTTGATTAGCGTTTTCACTT
>CAZZEI010000093.1:0-12948 GCA_964653165.1 uncultured Flavobacteriaceae bacterium
CAGGTCTATAACCCCAACCCCAGATATTGCCACTAAGGTCAAATCCTGTTGGGCAAATCAATCCAATATTTACAGTTGAAGGTACTGTTATTCCGGTTAAGCCTGAACCGCCGCAAGCGTAGCTGTATCCATAATTATTTATATAAGGTATTGATAGCGTATAAGTATTTGCAACAGGAACTTTAATGCTATAATAACCGATTGAATCTGTCCAAGCATAGTACGTGTTATTTAAAGAACTTTGTACGTTTATCCAAATATTAGATAAAACTGAATCGCCGATATCAAATAGACAATTTGCGTTTATATCAACATATACATATCCGTTAAGATTACCGCAACTATCCTGTAAATCCAATTGATTATAGTTTGTTATTGTATCACCCATAGTTCCTGCATTATCATACAACATATATTGTACAGAATACAAACCCGGAGTAGTATATGTGTGATTAAAATTAGAACCAACATCGCCACCACCCGATGAGAAATATGAAGGAGAAACTTTAAATACAGTATCAAGCCCATCTCCGAAATAAATTTTTGTTGTAATTGAATCAGATGGAGTGTAACCAACAACCTGTCCGTTCATATTAAAATTAACTATAGCCGGTAATTGCGGACAAATTCCAAACCATGATGAATCATAAGCTGAGTTCAGAACAACCGATTTGAGCGGAAGTGTTGTTGAACTTACAGGAAAAGCCCAGCAAAAAGAAGTATTACAACCAGCCAAAACAGATTGATAGTTCAGGCAAATGGTAAAAGTTCCGGTGGTTGCGTAATCATGAGTTATTGTAGGGTTATTCCAATTAGTATTATTCGTTGTATCGTTTTGCGAACCGTCGCCCCAATTCCATATATACAATCCGTCTGGCGAACTATTATAGTTTTGAGTAACCATTGCTGTTGCTGGGATATTTGAATTAGTCATGATGGAAAAATTAGCATTGCATTGTGCAGAAATTTTTCCTGTTGCGAGAATAACAAAACCAATGAAAAGGTTTTGGAATTGATAAATTTTTGTTTCCATGGTTTTTGTTTTTTACTTCACTACTTTTAATGTACTTGCCTTTTTACCGTTGTTGCCAACGATATTCAGGAAGTAAACTCCTTTGCTAATAGCGTTTGTGTTAATTTTAAATTCATTATCACCTTTGTGTACGCTCACGTTTTCTTTTGCAATTTGATTTCCCATCATATCATACATTGCATAAGTAAGAGTATTGTTTTCGCACGAAGTAAAGTTGACAGTTAAATCTTCGTTAAACGGATTTGGATATGCTTTTAAAGATGTCATGTTATTTGTATTGTTTTTAATTCCGGTTTGTGAATTGATTACGTTTATGGTTACCATAGGGCTGCTGTTTCTGTAAATACTATCTGTTTGACAGTAGTAAGAAGAATCACCACAAGCAAAATAAGCAGTAACACATATTGTATACCAACCCGCGCTTGAATAGGTATGTGATGGATATAATCCTGTTGATGATGTTCCATCGCCCCAAGACCAAACTGCATTTATTGGATAGTTAGCGTTATTCGTATACAGATACGCATTCCATGTGCTTAGGAAAGTAGAATCGGGATACAAATAAAAATAAGCACTGTCGTTACAAGCCATTCCGGAAATTGTAATATTAGTACAAGTTGAATCGGCACAACCAATTCCAATTGAATCTGAAGTAACTTGACAAACTGTGTAAGCCCCGTTATTATTGAAAGTATATGTGAATGGATTTCCGTAACCTGCTAAAGTTCCGTTTACATACCACTCGTGCATAGTACTTGAAGGATTTGTTGTGCTTGTATCAGTAAAAATATAAGTTGCTCCGGTGTTTGTTGTAGTATATGCTGAACTGAGCGCGCAAGGTGCCGCATTTGTAATTACAATTGTTGTTTGCGCATAACCACCACAATATCCTCCGGTTGTATCAGCCCACATGTAAACTGTATAAGTTCCATTGTATGCATAAGTATAGGATGGTGATGTTTGCGTAGAAGAGTTCCCGTCTCCAAAACCCCAATAATAACTTATATTTCCTACGGAAGTATTAGTAAAAACAACTTGTCCGTTTGTACCTATTGTATAAGTAAAACTAACCTGACAAGCTTGCGCGTTAGTAATTACAATTGTATCAGCAGCCGTACTATTACAGTTTGCTAAAGAATCGCTCATGTTTAATTGCACATAGTACGTACCGTTATAAGGAAAAGTAAAAGTGGGCGATGTCTGACTCGATGTTCCATACCCGCTGTTACCAGACCACCACCATGTATAGGCAGTATTTGTTCCGGTTGTTACCGATGTGTTGGTAAAGCTTACTTGTCCGCCTGTGCCAACCGTATAAGTAAAGGCTGCCTGACAAAGCATTTGGGCATTTGCGCTTGCTGTAAGCCATATGCCTAAAATTAATGTCGCTAAAAATCTTTTCACTAATGTTGAAATGATTTGTTTTTTAGTAGATGTGTTCATGTTGTTATTTTTTAGTTTTTTATTATTTTCCCGATAGCTATCGGGATTCTGATACAAAGATGAGGCTTTAGAGCCGTAGACTAAAATCAGAATAAGTCATTTCTTACTCGTTCAAAAATAAAATATAGCAAAATACATCAATAATATTAGCTCTTTTGAATTAAAATTATTACTCGTTCTTCCCTATTTTATTACCTAACCAATCGGCATAATTGATGATTTCCTGAGTCTCGGTCGTCGTTTTAGAGGATGTTTTAGCGATAAACTGTTTAATAGTAAGTTGTATTTTCTTATCCTCTTTAATCGAAGCTGTGTTCAACAACAATCCTATTATCTTTATAAATGCAGTCTCGTTTTCAAATTCAGGTGAAGCAAATTCTTTTTTGAATTCCTTTTTAAGCTGACCCATTCTTTGTTCTATATAATCAAAGTCGTTCAGTTCGTATCGAATTATAAGTTCTGCCAAAGCAATTTTAAAACACAAAGCTGCATCCAGCGTTTTATAACTATCAAGCATATATAGTTTAACGATACTCTTTAAGGCTGATTTAAAATTTTTAATTCCAAAATAAGAAACTGCCAAATTCAAATAAACAAAACCTATATACACCGGGTGACTCTGAATTACTTTTTGCTCTTTTGCTTCATCTAGTATTTCTATGGCCTTCTCTACATTTGTCTTGGCATAATTGTTTACCAAAATATTATAATAGAAAAATAAATATTTATCGTACAATAAACCTGAAAACTCTCTCATTGCCGAATCCAGTTGACTTGCATACACAAGCGATTCACTTATTTTATTATTTTTAAATAAGGTATTAGAAATATACGTGAGCATTTGCAACTTGGTATCGTGATTATTTTTTGTAAATAAATTTTCCCTACTGAATTCATTAAATGTTTTCAGCAAATACTTTTCCAATGCTTTGTAATTGTGTTGTTGCAGCAATATGCGGCTAAGTGAGTGATAAATTTTAAATCGCAACAACGGACTATTCTTCACATCTTTACTATTTGCATACGTATTTACTGTTTTACTCAGCAATTCATTTATCTTCTCGTTTCCTTTTCCGAAATTCTGACTGCTTTTTACCCGATAAATTACCGCGGCAAGTACATCATCAATTTCCTGCAAGCGGTTTAATTGCAAACGATTTTCTTTTCGCTTTATAATATATTCTTCCGGATTAATATCAAGTACCTCGTGCGATAATTTTATATATTCATTATATAACATATCCAGTAATTCAAAACTTTCTATTTCCCGTGCCTTTTTTTCTGCTTTAGACATATAATGCAAAGCGATATGCCATTTATTTTTAGAAATAAAAAGCTTAGCTAAAAGATAGTTGTTTAGTACATTATTAACTTCAGAAGAGTTGTAATGAAGTAAAGACAAGCTAATTCCGATATCTTCCAGTAAACGATGCTTAAGACGGTAAAAAGCGTTTTTCTCCTTTCCGTTATAAAGCTTTTTAAATATTTTTTCATCATCAAAACCGGTATTATTTTTTTTAATATGGTCAAACAACAAAATATCCTTCCTTCCATCAAATGCATTGGTGCGATTGGCAAATAATTTAAATCCGCGTATCTCTTCTTTGTTTAAAAGACTGATTATTTCAGGAAGTATGTTCATTTTTTGTATGTTTGAACACGTAAGATACGCATAATATTCATTTCCCACTAAATTAAATATGGCTTACTTTTACAGTACTAAAATAAAGCTCATGAAAAAGATATTTTTTATTCCACTAGTGCTTCTTCTTTGTTATAGTTTTTCCATGAAGAGTCAAAGCTCTCTCGGAATCGATAGTTCCTTCCTGAGTTATTCTTACGTTAGCCCAACCAGCTATAACAATGTTGATTTATACACCGTAACCATTTATAATTTCGGGCCACAGATCTTTACCGGAAATTATCAGGTAATATATGCTATTGACTCTGCCGGCATCGGAAACCTGAATTGGGTTGACTCAAACACTGTTTCGGCAGCTACTATAGCTGTTAATACCGGATTAGCTGACAGTGCTTTTATTCCCATTTCGCAAACTGCCTATCGCTCAGGTATTAACACAGTTGTAATATGGCCACGCATGACTTCTACTCCATTTACTCCGGTTGATACGCTTAAAGTACAAGTATTGGTAATGGGATTTGCAGGAGTAACTAAAAATGAAGTGATTATTAACCAGAAACTATTCCCTAACCCGATTCAACAACAGCTTTTTATTGTAAATAACGACAAAAACTTTGTCATTGAACAGGTAAGGATTTTTGATATATCAGGGAAGCTAGTGTATTCCGAAATTTATAAGGGAACCATAGACGTAAGCAAACTTATAAGCGGTACTTATACTTTAGAGTTTGCAGATAAAGCTGGAAAGACAACTCGGTATAAGGTTATTAAAGAGTAGAATCCGATTTATTTTTTAAAAAGAATGTTCCTCAAAATTTATTAGTTTTGGGAGGACAATTTCTTTTATCATGTATAGCATAAACACTTTCGAAGAATACCAATCTGAATACAAAAAATCGGTGGAAAATCCCGAAGCTTTCTGGGCAGAAAAAGCAGAACAATTTGTCTGGAAAAAAAAGTGGGATAAAGTTTTAGAATGGAATTTTACTGAACCAAACATAAAATGGTTTTCGGGAGGAAAATTAAATATTACTGAAAACTGCCTCGACCGCCATTTAGAAAAAAGAGCAAATCAAACAGCCATCCTTTGGGAACCAAACAATCCCAATGAAGTAACAAGAAAAATTTCTTACAAAGAGTTACATCAAGAAGTGTGTCGCTTTGCAAACGTTTTAAAAAACAACGGCGCTAAAAAAGGCGATCGTATTTGTATTTATATGCCTATGGTGCCAGAACTTGCCATTGCTATTTTAGCTTGCGCACGTATTGGCGCAATACACTCTGTTGTTTTTGGTGGATTTTCTTTTAAGTCACTTTCCGACAGAATTCATGATGCAGATTGTAATCTGGTAATTACTGCCGATGGAGCTTTTCGAGGTGCAAAAGATATCCCATTAAAAAGTGTTGTTGATGAAGCTTTACAAACTTGTCCCTCAGTAAAAAAAGTAATTGTATTAAAGCGAACTAACACTTCCGTAACCATGCAAGACGGAAGAGATGTTTGGTGGAACGATGAAATAAAAAAAGCAAATGCTGATTGTCCTGCCGAAAGTATGGATGCCGAAGACGAACTTTTTATTCTCTATACGTCAGGCTCAACCGGAAAACCAAAAGGTGTTGTGCATACTACAGCCGGTTATATGATTTTTGTTGATTACACTTTTAAAAATGTATTTCAGTATAAAGAAGGAGATATTTATTGGTGTACTGCAGATGTGGGTTGGATAACAGGACATTCTTATTTAGTTTATGGTCCACTGCTAGCAGGAGCAACAACTTTAATGTTTGAAGGAATACCGACTTATCCTGATGCAGGAAGATTTTGGAATATAATTGATAAACATAAAGTAACTATTTTTTACACGGCGCCTACTGCCATACGCTCACTCGAAGCAATGGGATTGGATTTTGTGAAACCTTATAAATTAAATTCTCTCCGGGTTTTAGGAAGTGTAGGTGAACCAATAAATGTGGAAGCATGGAATTGGTACAATGAAAATATAGGAAAAAATAATTGTCCGATAGTAGACACCTGGTGGCAAACCGAAACAGGTGGAATTATGCTTTCTCCATTGGCAGGAATTACAAAAACAAAACCCGGCTTTGCAACATTACCATTGCCGGGCATACAACCTATTTTAGTTGACGAAAAAGGAAATGAACTTATAGGAAATAATGTAGAAGGAAGATTATGTTTTAAATTTCCCTGGCCGGGAATTATTCGCACAACTTATAATAATCATGAACGTTGCAGAGAAACTTATTTTGGCACCTACAAGAATTTATATTTTACCGGCGATGGCTGTAAACGCGATGAAGACGGCTATTACAGAATTACAGGAAGGGTGGATGATGTTATAAAAGTATCCGGACATTTATTAGGCACCGCCGAAATTGAAAACGCAATTAACGAACATAAAGATATTGTAGAAAGTGCTGTTGTTGGTTTTCCACACGACATAAAAGGCTGGGGCATTTATGCTTTTGTAATTTGCGACCATCAAAGAAAAGACATTAACGCTTTGAAAAAAGAAATTATTGAAACCGTCACAAAATTTATGGGCCCAATCGCTAAGCCGGATAAAATTCAATTAGTAAGCGGTCTTCCCAAAACCCGCAGCGGAAAAATCATGCGCCGCATTTTACGTAAAGTCGCTGAGGGCGATGTAAATAATTTGGGTGATACTTCTACGCTGTTAGATCCGGGTATTGTGGAGGAGATTAAGAGTGGAAGAATTAATTAATCCCTCAAAAACAATCCCCACTCATCTGTGTAATCTTCTTTCTCAAAATCAGAAAAAGTTTTTACCCACTCTTTAAAAAGCTCGCGGAATTCCTGCATGGTGGTGCGCAAAACTTTAACGTAATCTTTATCTGCATTGGTAAAAGCTGTTAACCCTCCTGTAGCAGTGTGTAAATATTCAGCATGGTATCTTACAATAGAAGCATTTTGCATACAAATAAGCCAGCTATCACATCCAATTGCCCCGGCAAGCTTTCCATTAATAACTAAAGCAGATTCCATTAATGTACTACCGTACATATCCTTGGCATCATCTTCCAGGCTTTCAATAAAAGCAGAAACAACTTCGTAAATTTCGTTTCCTTTAATTCGCAAAGGATGCTTTTTTACTTGCTCTTCCTTTTCACGAAACTCTTTTTCAAGTTCTTCTTGTTCCTCCGGACTTAAATCCTCAAAGTCAAAGTTAAAATCATCGTCGTCATCCATAAAACAAATATACAAAAAATGTCAATAATCAATACTAAACACAGAGGGCACAGAGTGTGCGCACAGAGAGCCGCAGAGAAAATTATGGCTTTTATTTACATTTGAAACACCATGTTAAAAACATCTTCCACCAAACAAAAAATCTCCGTGAGCCTCCGTGTTTTCGATCCGTTTCCTCTGTGTTTAAACCTTGAAATGCCCATAGATTTTAGAAATTTCTCTAACAAATACACATATTCGAATTGATTTTATATATTAGTAAAAAAATTGGCCTATGCGTAACATGTTTATTTTACTCAGCATTTTCTTCGTCGCCTTAGCCGGAGTAATTTCTTATTTTTTATGGAAACCTTTTGTATGGAGTTTTGTTATTATCATTCCCATTATTGCATTAGGTGTTTTCGATATGATGCAAACACATCATACCCTTATGAAAAATTACCCGGTAGTGGGACGACTGCGTTGGCTGGCAGAGTGGCTCAGACCAAAAATGTATCAATATTTTGTAGAAAGTGATACCGACGGAGTTCCTTTTAATCGTTTAAGCCGTAATGTAATTTACCAACGTGCAAAAAAAGTAAATGATACAACTCCTTTTGGTACTCAATTAGATGTTTACAATACAGGTTACGAATGGTTAAATCACAGTATCGCACCATTGCCACATAGTAAAGTAGATCATAATCCCCGTGTTTTAGTTGGCGGACCGGATTGTAAACAACCCTACTCGGCCAGTATTTATAATGTTTCTGCGATGAGTTTCGGCTCTTTAAGTAAAAACGCAATTATGGCACTTAACGGTGGGGCAAAAATTGGTGGCTTTGCCCATAATACTGGTGAGGGCGGATTAAGCCCCTATCATTTAAGTCCTGGAGGAGATATTTTTTGGCAAATAGGTACAGGATATTTTTCTTGCAGAAATGCAGACGGAACTTTCAATTATGAAGCGTTTGCAGAACGTGCTGTTGTTCCTAATGTAAAAATGATAGAGATTAAACTTTCTCAGGGAGCAAAACCCGGACATGGCGGAATTTTACCTGCATCAAAAGTTACACCCGAAATTGCAAAAATACGTTTGGTAGATATGGGTAAGGACGTAATGTCTCCGCCTTATCACACAGCATTTTCAAATCCGATTGGATTATTAGAATATGTAAAAAAATTACGGGAATTATCAGGCGGAAAACCGGTTGGATTTAAATTGTGTATCGGACAAAAAAGTCAATTCATTGCAATTTGCAAAGCCATGATTAAAACAGGCATCATGCCCGATTTTATTACAGTTGACGGTGGTGAAGGAGGAACAGGTGCTGCTCCATTAGAGTTTAGTAATTCTGTTGGTATGCCTTTGCGTGATGCGCTTGCATTTGTGTACGACACGTTACATGGATTCGGATTAAAAAAACACATAAAAATTATTGCCTCCGGAAAAGTGCATACAGGTTTTGATTTAGTAAAAAATATTTCTTTAGGGGCAGATATGTGCAACGCTGCACGCGCCATGATGATTTCATTAGGCTGCATACAAGCATTAGAGTGTAATACCAATACTTGTCCGACCGGTGTTGCCACACAAAATCCAAAATTATATAATGGATTAAATGTGGATGATAAAAAAGTACGTGTCGCAAATTTCCATAACGAAACTGTGAAAGCTGCTGTAGAGTTAATGGCCGCCGCCGGACTTTCACATCCCGACAAACTTCATCGCTCGCATATTTACAGAAGAGTAAGTGCCAGTCAGATTCAGACTTACGCAGAGATGTATCCCTATTTATTAAAGAGTTCTTTATTGGAAGCGCCATTTCCTGAAGGTTGGGAATTAGCGATGATGAATAGTCACGCAGAAACTTTTGAACCGGCTATTTCTTATGCGTAATGAGGAATTAGTGGCTAGGGATTAGTAATTAGGATTTTTGCTTATGATTTTATCAATAATTGTAGCGGCCTCAGAAAATAATGTAATTGGTAAAGACAATCGTCTTATTTGGCGTTTACCTGCCGACATGAAATTTTTTAAAGAAAAAACTACCGGTCACGTTATCATTACCGGAAGAAAAAACTATGAATCAATTCCTGAAAAATTCAGGCCACTTCCCGACAGAAAAAATATTGTAGTAACGCGACAAAAAAATTATCATTCTCCCGGAGCAATTGTCGTTTCCTCAATAGAAAATGCTTTACAATACGTTTCAGAAAATCATAGCAACGAAGAAATATTTATTATTGGCGGCGCTGATATTTATAAGCAAACCATTTCCATTTGCGATAAAATTTATTTGACTCGCATTCATCACAGTTTTGAAGGCGATGCTTTTTTTTCAGCTTTAAATAAAAAAGAGTGGATACTCGCACAGGAAGAAGATGTTATTGCAGACGAGAAAAACATTTACAACTTCACAATACAAATCTGGGAGAGGAAGAAATAACAGCCAATACATTTAACCACATAGAAACATAGGTTTTATGCGGTTCTTGTATTATTTTTCTTTGATTTATATTTTTTACTCCTAATAGGAATTGAATTTTATATTTATTTTTTAAAAGTAAGACATAGTGTTGAATCTTCGCTTCAAAATTCTATTTATCGCTTACCTCTAATCTCTCTGCGTTAAAAATTTATTTTCTATCCAACCTTTCTACATTAACACAAACTATGTTTCTATGTGGTTAAAACCCTAGAGTTTAGTTTCTCCAATGGTAAGAATCTTTTCGAATTCATCCTCAGTTACTTTTGAAACAGAAAGTCGAGATATCCGAATCAGCTCCATAGTTTTCATAGAAGTTTCTTTTTTTATTTGTTCAAGTGTTACAGGTTTTTTCATTGGCTTAAGTGGAGCAAAATCAACTCCACTCCAATCTCCTTCTTTAGCAGTAGCATCGGGATAATGTTCTTTAGCCACTTTTGCAATACCAACAATACACAAACCATCGTTACTATGGTAAAAAAAAGCTAGGTCACCTTTTTTCATCGCGCGTAAATTATTTCGTGCAGCATAGTTACGTACCCCGCTCCAAAAAGTTTGCTTTTCTTTTACTAATTGATCCCAGCTATATGCTGAGGGTTCCGATTTTATTAACCAATAGTTCATTGACAATTTATTTATTTATTTACTCCCGATAGCAATCGGGTTTTACTATTTAATGGAGAATTTTAAATACCATTTCCTTTAGCAAATCTCCGTGTTCAATACTTACATTATCAACACCCTTTGAACGTAAATCACATTCGCGTAAATGAGAAAAAATAAATTTTAGTTTTGCTGTATTATAATTTCTGGCAGCATTTTGATACCCCTGAACAAAAAATGGATAAACTCCTAAAACACTTGCCGCTTTACTTTTATCCGGAAGAAAATGATACACTAACACCTTCTGAAAATAATTATACAAAGATGCATTTGTCATTACCAAAGGATTGTCTTTTGGATTTGCCGCAAAATGTTGCACAATTCTGTTGGCTTTCAAAATATTTTTCGTTCCTAATGCATCCTGTAATTCAAATACATTAAAATCTTTGCTCAATCCAATGTTTTCTTGTATGTGGTCAATTGTTATTTCACTTCCAACGGGCAGGCTGATAAAAAGTTTTCCAAGTTCATTGGCTATTTTAGATAAATCATTTCCCAAATATTCTGATAATAATGCGGCCGCCTTGGGGGCTATGGCATATTTTTTATCTTTTAAATAAGAAGTAATCCAATCAGGGACTTTATTATCATAAAGCTTTTTCGATTCAAACAAAACAGCTTGTTTGGCAATTGCCTTTGCCAAAGATGAGCGTGCATCCAGTTTTTTATATTTGTAACAAAAAACCAAAATGGTTGTCGGCTGTGGATTGTCAAGATAATAAGCTAGAGGACTTTTTTCAGGAGTTCCCTTTTTATTTTTAGAAGCGGAGCTTACACCCTTTGGACCTTCTTCAGCATCTTTTTTTGCAAATTCTTTTAAATTTTGTGCTTCCTTTACAATAATAACCTGTCTTTCTCCCATCATCGGGAATCCTTTTGCTAAGCCAACTATGCCCGACAAATTTGTATCTCCTCCGTATAAGATAGTCTGGTTAAAACCTTTCTCGGTTTCTTCCAAAATATTTTGTTCCATGTAATTACTTAACTCATCAATAAAATAAGGTTCATCTCCCTGCAAAAAATACACGGGTTTGTAAATCTTACGCTTTAAATCGAGCATTATTTCTTTGAAATCAGCCACTTATTCAGTTATGGAGTTATTGATTTGTTTAGTTATTGACTTTTTTAGGGCGTTACCCCGTATATAATTTACTTTCAATTAATAATCTCGGCGGGGTCGCGCTTTTCGTTGCAAGTCCTCACTCCCAACAGCTCGTTCCGGGCTTTCCACTACAATCGCTAACGCAAATGTGCCAATCATTTACCTAATAGCTTCTTAATCTCATTCAACTTTAAAAGTGCCTCCACCGGAGTTAATGTATTAATATCCGTATTTAAAATCTCTTCTTTTATTTGTTGCAAAACAGGGTCATCTAATTGAAAAATACTCAGTTGAAAATCTTCCTCTTTGTTTTGCTGAACTAATCTTCCTTGAGAATCCACTAATGTTCCGGCCGGTTGCATTTCTCGCTCGCTTTCTAGCTTTTTAAGTATTTGTCCGGCGCGCTCTACAACAAATTTCGGCATTCCCGCCATTTTTGCTACGTGAATACCAAAACTATGTTCGCTTCCACCCTCTGCTAATTTTCGAAGGAAAATAATTTTATTATTTAATTCCTTAATAGTAACATGATAATTTTTTATGCGATGAAAAGTATGCTCCATTTCATTCAACTCATGATAATGAGTAGCGAACAACGTTTTTGCCTTGTGCTCATGGTTTTGATGTAAATATTCCGCAATAGCCCACGCAATTGAAATTCCGTCGTAGGTTGCAGTCCCTCTTCCTATTTCATCCAATAAAATTAAACTCCTGTTACTTAAATTATTTAAAATACTTGCTGTTTCGTTCATCTCCACCATAAAAGTAGATTCTCCGGAAGAAATATTATCCGAAGCGCCGACGCGTGTAAAAATTTTATCAATTAAGCCAATTTCTGCGCTTTGAGCAGGGACATAAGAACCAATTTGCGCCAGCAGCACAATTAAAGCCGTTTGTCGTAATAAAGCAGATTTACCACTCATATTAGGGCCGGTAATCATCATTATTTGCTGAAACTCTGTATCTAAAAAAACATCATTGCTAACGTACTCCTCTCCAATAGGTAATTGTTTTTCAATAACAGGATGACGACCTTCTTTAATATCAATAGCAAATCCTTCATTTAAAACCGGACGAACATAATTATTATTTTTCGCCACAAGTGTTAATCCTAACAGACAATCTAAGCGCGCCAGCAAAGAAGCATTCTGCTGAACAGGTAAAACAAAATCAACAACAGAAATTACTAACTCTTCGAACAAGCGCATTTCAAGTGCCATAATTTTTTCTTCGGCGCCTAAAATTTTCTCTTCGTATTCTTTTAATTCAGGAGTAATATATCGTTCTGCGTTACTCAATGTTTGTTTACGTATCCAATCTGCCGGAGCTTTGTCCTTATGTGTATGGGTAACTTCTAAATAATATCCG
>CAZZEI010000094.1:0-12915 GCA_964653165.1 uncultured Flavobacteriaceae bacterium
GTAAAAGAAGTTACCTGAACATCATAAATACCGGGATTAGAAACAGTAATACACTGCGTGTTTACGTTATTTACACCACCCGGACCATTCCAGTTATACATATTATAACCCGCAGGAGCGCATAATTGTGTGCTGGAATTATTACAGAGAACACCGATTTGCGAAATTTTAAAAATACCGCAATCACCATCTATATAAGCATAAGCATAATGTCCGCCTAAAGCACAATCATAAGTAGTAAAGCGAATTGTTACATATTGATTTACATAAGTACTTAAATCAACACTTACGGTTGTCCATGGTTTAAAGATAGCGCCATTACAATTTGTTGAGTTTTGAAAACCCGGTATTCCTTGTCCGGCCGAGACTTGATAAAATGTACAAGGAATTGCGTTTCCGCTTGAGTCAACCATATCAATTTGAAAAGAGGGCTGATCAGCTACTGCATGTCCCGGATCTTGTAACACAACAGCATACCTATATGTATAGTTTGTGTTGCTGCTTGTAACCTGAAAGGTTTGTTCAATTCTATCAGCAATACCGCCAACAGCATTATTTCCGAGCATGAGAGAGAAATTTCCTCCCGGACAAACAACAGGAAAGCCTCCACAATTATCTACACCTGCACCGGTAACAATGTTTTGAGCTCCGCCTGCAATTAGACAACAACCCTGTGCATTATATAGTGGGTTGTAGCCTGTTGATGTGGTCCAGCCGTTGAGACTGCCGCTTTCAAAGCCTGTATTTGTACAAGCTGCCATTGGAGATGGTGGCTGAGCAAGCTTTTGATTTGATGGACTACTTAATTTAGTATCGCTACGCCATGATGTAATAAACTCATCATATCCGATGCGATCCGGGTGATTTTTCAGAAAGAAATTAATTGCTTTCTGCTCTTCGTTATTTTGAAGAGATTCAGTCGTCAACAACGTGGATCCTAAAGGGGCTTGCGCTGTTATGTTTTGAATCAGGCATATGCCCAAAATCATTAACATAGTTTTTACTTTCATGGGTATAATTTTTTTGGTTGTTAAACATTCTTTTTTTCATGTTGAGCTTTTTTTTTGATTTTCAGGGTTTAGGTTAAGTTTTATGTGTTTCTACCTACTTGTACGATGTCAAATTCAAAAAAGTTACTTTTTTTTGAAAAAAGCTATGCACGCATAATAGTTAATAAATAAAATGTAACCTTGGGTTTGGGAAATCCGTATACGTAATCACGTGCCTTTCTGTAGGGCGTTTCCCTATGGCGAATTGAAATCTCAATATTTGAAAGCATCCGTGCTTACCTCTGAGTTTATACACCGCTCGGTGCCAAACACAGGGTTTATCGTTAGCTGGCTGACTCGGTAACGAAATATTATGTACTTTTATTTATTATTAAACTAAAAATAAAACACCGTGAAAAACATTCTTCTCATCTACTTAATTGTATTCGGAATAAATACAAATGCACAAATAAATTTGGAGCAGACATATTCTGTAAATCCAACTTTTGGGCATAACTTTAGTTTGGTTAATTTTACGTCTGCCGGTTATAAATATGCTCAGGTTAATCCGGATAGCAGTTTTATTAAATTATTCAACCTAAATCATTCATTATATAAAACAATCATAGTTCCACCACAGCCAAAACCACAATATAAGTTCTTAGTATTTTATCTATCAGATGAATTATTTAATACGAACTCATCCGACATTGAATATGTATTGGAGAATAGAGATTCCTCCAACAACGAACAAATTACCATTTATGATGAATTCGGGAATATGCTATTTAAAAAGACTTACATTAATTGGCAATTTGGGTATGAGTTTGGATTGTATTCAGGGCCTATTAGATACACTTCTTCAGGAGTTAAATTGATTTTATTTTCTGCTTATGATTCTTCATCATATGTGTATAGTTTGCCTGGCTCTTTACCTTGTCACGACTGTTCAAATGGCGTAGTGACAAGCATTGCAACTGCCGGAGGTGGGACAGCACAAAGCGAAAAAATTTCAAACTACCCAAATCCATCAGTTGGACAAACAACAGTTGAATATAATTTACCAAAAGGTGTTACGACGGCGGACTTGGTTTTTTATAATATGACAGGACAAGAAGTAAAACGCTTCAAAGTGACAAACGCTTTTCACGATATCATAATTAGTACAACAGACCTTGATGCGGGGACATACTATTATCAAATTCAGACTGCTACAGGTTTTAATGCGGGTAAAAAGATGGTTGTAATTAAGTAGCGTGACCAGAACGTTAGTGGAAAAAAACTAATCCCTAATGAGTTTTTGTAAGCTATCAGTTCCAAAAGTTTCAGAAGAAATTTCTTTCCCCAAAATAGCAGGAGCATTGAGTCCCTCCTTAAAAATCTTATCTCCGGTAAAAATTCTGGCTTCGTCCCACAAGCCTTTATCAATAAATTGCTGAAGTGTATTTGTTCCTCCCTCTATAATAACAGAATTTATTTCTTTACCATAGAGTGCATCTAAAATTTGTGAAATAACATCCCGCTTAAAATCAATTTTACGGTAAAATATATGCGAGCTATCCATAGCATCTTTATCAGTAAAGACCAGTATCATGGCTTTCTCAGAAAAAATATTACTTGAATGAGGCACTTTCAAATCCTTATCAATTAAAACCCTCAGTGGGTTTTTTCCTTCACTTAAACGGGTAGTTAATTCAGGATTATCAAGCAAGGCAGTAGTTGTCCCAACCAAAATAGCTCCCTCCTGCGCTCTCCAGGTGTGAGAAAGTTTATTGCTCTCCTCATTGGTAATCCAATTCTCTTCTGTGGTAAAAGGTGGTTTCTTCGCTATAAACCCGTCTTTTGTTTGTGCCCATTTCAAAATTATGTACGGTCGCTTTTTTTCATGAAAAGTAAAAAATCTTTTATTCAATTCCCCGCATTCATCTTTTAAAACATCAACGGTAACTTCTATTCCTGCTTGCTTTAATTTTTCAATTCCTTTTCCTGCAACTAAAGGGTTTGTATCTAAACATCCAATAACAACCCGTTTTATTTTATTTTTTACAATCAAATCGCAACAAGGTGGTGTTTTTCCGTGGTGCGAACAAGGTTCAAGATTTACATACAAAGTACTTTCCGCTAACTTACTTTTATCTGAAACACTGTTTATGGCATTTACTTCTGCATGCGGTCCACCGTATTGCTGATGGTAACCCTCACCTATTACCTTTCCTTCATGCACAATAACGCAGCCTACCATTGGGTTAGGCGCTACTTTGCCCAAACCCTTTTCTGCAAGTAAAAGACAGTGTTTTATATACTTGTTATTGTCGTTCATTACTAAAAAACAGAATTCCTGTTAAAACGATAAAATTGCAATAAATTATGGAACTATACTTCCTCTATTGTACAATATTTATACTTATCTTTCGTTTCTTAATCGTGAAGAAATATTTACTAATCATAGCCCTTGTTTTCTGTCTCGAAAACGCCTTTTCTCAAGTTGGGGGTAAATACATCTATTCATTTCTCGACCTTCCAATTCCTGCCCGTACAGCGGCTCTTGGTGGCAATACAATTGCCATAAAAGACGGAGATATTAATTGTGCATTTCAAAATCCGGCTTTATTATCAAGCAAAACAAGCGGACAAATGGCCTTTAATTTTGTAAAATACATTGGCGATATAAAATATGCCTACTTTGCTTATGCCAAAAGCTTTGAGAAAGTCGGCAATTTTGCCTTAGGCATACAACAGGTTGGTTACGGAAGTTTTAGTCAGCGCGATGAATACGGCAACGAAACCGGTTTTTTTCACGCTAACGATTACAGTTTTAACATTAGCTATGGCAAAGAAAAAGATTCCGTTTTTTCGTATGGCATTGCATTAAAAACTATTTATTCTGCCTATGCCCAATATAAATCTATTGGCAATGCAATTGATATAGGGTTTCATTTTAATCCCGGAAAACACAAAAGGTTTTGGGCTGCGGGTGTAATTAACAATCTTGGTTACCAATGGAAAACATACACCGGAGGAAAAAGAGAATCCCTGCCTTTTCACGTTTTAATGGCAATTGCTTACAGAGTTCCTAAAGCACCTTTTAGGTTAATGTTATCCTGCGATCTTGGTTCTACATGGAACCTAACTTACACCGACCCAAATAAACCCCCTCCTACCGAGGACCCTTTTACAAAAGAGCCCATAAAAAAACACCCTTATAAAGAAGCATTTGGGAATGCTGCTCGCCATTTTACTGAAGCAATTGAAATTATTATTACACAAAATTTTAATTTACGTGTAGGCTTCAATTACAGGCGCCGACAAGAACTTATTTTAACCGATAAACAAGGTATTGCCGGTTTTTCATTCGGACTTGGGTTTAAAATTTCTAAATTTAATTTTGGCTACTGCTATGCTCAATACGCTCCGGGCTTTGGTTCTAATCATTTTTCGGTAACAACAAATCTTTCCTCCTTTACGCGTCCGGTTCAACAACTTGTTTCTCCGGTTAATTAATACGCACTCGAACAGCTACATTAACCACATAGATTCATGGGTCTGTTGTTTGCTTTAAAGTTTCATAGAAAAATAAAATTTTTACACAGAAGCGAAGCTTGAAAACTATGTGATCCTCGCACATCAACATAAAAGATGTCCAGCTATGTACAGCAATCACTAAAAAAACTATGCGACCTATGTTGTTAAAAATTACTCAGCTTAAATCATGTAGAATTATTAAATTTGTATGTGAGCGAAAAGCATTTACTAAGCAAAACTTCCTTCCTAAAATCTGTACAGTGTCAGAAAGCCTTTTTTCTGTATAAGAATCATTATAATTTAAAAGACCCTATTTCGGCCGAGAAGCAATCGGTTTTTAATCGTGGGAATAAGGTGGGTACACTGGCACAAAGTCTTTTCCCTAACGGCATTGATGTTAGTCCAACACATGTTTTTAAATACGCTGAATCGGTCGTGAAGACTAAAGAACTTATTGAAAGCGGACAAGAAGTAATTTACGAAGCTGCTTTTATTTTTGACAGCACTTTAGTTGCTTTGGATATTTTAGTGAAGAGAGAAAGCAAATGGTTTGCTTACGAAGTAAAAAGTTCATTAAAAATCAGTCAGGCATACGTAATGGATGCTTGTTTGCAATATTATGTTATTAAGAATTGCTTACCGGAATTAGAAGATATTTCATTGGTAAATTTAAATGATAAATACAGATTGGGTGATGTTTTAGATGTGCAAAACCTTTTTAAAATTACTTCCGTAAAAAAAGATGCGGAGAAAAACAGCGAGTTTATAAAACATCAAATAGCATTGGCAAAAGCAACACATTATAAACAGGAATTACCAAAAGTAAATATTGGCGAGCAATGTTTTAGTCCATACTCCTGCGATTTTATGGGAACTTGCTGGAAAAACACGGCAACTAATAACGTCTTTGAATTTTCCGGCATTTCTAAAAAGCAAGCAGGAGAATGGTTAGGAAAAGGCATTTTGCATATAAACGAAATTCCGGAGGAAGAACTTAGCGGCAATACACAAAAATTGGTCCGCGCTTTTAAAACTAATACCGAGATTTTTGATAATGAACGAACAAAACAATTCCTTTCTAGAATTACCTATCCTATTGCATTTTTAGATATGGAGTTTTACACTCCGGCCATTCCTAAATACAAGGGCAATGGTCCGTTTGAGCTTTCGCCGTTTTTATTTTCCTGGGAACAGATTAACAAAGACGGAGAAAGTGGAGAAGCACATTTTTTCTTTCATCAGGAAGATAATAATCCTGAAAAAGATTTTATTGAACAGTTGATTTCATTGGCAAAAAATGTAAATAGTATTTTGGTTTACGATACCGGACAAGAGAATGCTGCGCTCAATACTATTGCTAAACATCATCCGCAATACAAAGAAGAGATAGAACAAATAAAAAAGAAGTTTATTGATTTAGCCGATGTATTTACCAATTACTGGTATTACCATCCCATGCAAAAAGGGTCTTCTTCCTTGAAAAAAATACATCAAAGCGTTTTTAATACAGAGATATACAAAGATTTACACGTAAACTCAGGAATGCTTGCGTCCTATGGGTATGATGATTTTTTAAATGAGGCAGATTTATTTAAAAAACAGGAAACAAAGGAGAACTTAATTACATATTGCAAAACAGATACAAGGGCACTTTTAGAACTTTACACTTTTTTAAAAGGTAAAATTTCCTGATTATTTGCATAATCGCTGACAAAAATCATCCCTTTGTAATCAAAATTTATTCAATTTTTAGTAACCGGCAATACAAGCTATGGTAAAAAACTATAACTTGTGGCGACTTTTAAAAGAACAAAAAATGGATCAGGAACAGGAAAAACTTATTGAAAGGCTTACAGAGAAATTAAAAGCTATAGATCAAAATACCAACACCCATTTAGAAGGGCTTGTGTGGGCAAAACCAATTACATATTGGGATTATATACAAACCGAAGCCCTTTTAGGTTTACAAACACAGCGTACTACCCTTCCTGACGAGATGATTTTTATTATGTACCATCAGGTAAACGAGTTGCTATTTAAAATGATTTTATGGGAAATTGAACAGGTTGCACAATGCGTCGACCTAACTGCTAAAAAATTTACCATGTATTTAGAACGCGTAATTAGATACTTTGATGTACTGGCTTCTTCGTTTACAATAATGGGTGATGGAATGGAAATTGAACAATACATGAAATTCAGAAACACGTTAACGCCGGCAAGCGGGTTTCAGAGTGCTCAGTACCGATTAATTGAATTTAGCTCAACAGAATTAATTAATTTGATTGATTACCGCTTCAGGGCTACTATTGACAGAAATACACCTTACAGTCACGCCTTCGAACATTTGTATTGGCAGGCAGCGGGTAAAGACCATGCAACAGGGAAGAAAAACACCTTACTTACAAATTTTGAAAATAAATACCGCGAATTCTTTTTGCGCGAAATGGAAAGATATAATACTGTGAATTTATATACACGTTTTAAATCCCTTCCCGAAAAAGAAAGGAATAATCTTGATTTAATTAATGCTATGCGTCATTACGACCATACCGTAAACGTGCGCTGGGTAATGGCACATTATCATGCTGCAGGCAAATATTTGGGCGGTGCTGCTGCAACAGGCGGAAGTGATTGGCAGAAATACATGTTGCCAAAATACCAGCGCCGCATTTTTTATCCTGATTTGTGGAGTGAAACAGAATTAAAAAACTGGGGAGAAACAAATTTAGAAAGTTGCGAAAAACTAACTGAGCCAATTAAGAAATAATCTGTCAGACCGAGCGAAGTCGAGGTCCTTGTACACGGTTCTCGATGGAGTTCATACAGAGCTAAGGCGAAGTACTCGAACTGACATAATCACACAAAAAAAAGACCAATGAAAACCACTCTCCTGAAATTAGCCAATTACAATAGTTGGGCAAATGCAAAAATTATTGGTTTGCTAAAAACACAAGCGCCAAACTTAATTGAAAAGGAAATTGCATCAAGCTTCAATTCTATTCACAAAACAATTTTACATATGGCAGATGCGGAGTATGCCTGGCATTGTAGGTTAGTAAACGTGCCATTAACAGATATACCTACCAAAACCGGAAAAACTATAGATTGTCTGAAAGACACCAATCAAAAATTATTGGAATTTGTACAATCAAAGGAAGACAAATATTTCAGCGAAAGTACAGCTTACAAAAACATGAAGGGTGAAAACTTTACAAACATGAACAACTCCATATTGTTGCATGTATTTAACCACGGCACTTTTCATCGCGGACAGATTGTTACAATAATGCGCAATGCAGGATTTACAGGCGAAATAGAATCGACTGATTTTATAACGTTTGAGAGGTTGTAAAATGCTGTATTTGCGTTAGGGATTGTAGCGGAAAGCCCACAGCCGCAGCAGAATTAGCGTTTTTATGAATTATTCAATAGCGGCGAGGACTTGCAGCAAAAAGCCTGCCCATTGGGAAAGCCCAAAAACCCTTATTTCTTACTATAAATCCCCAAAAAAAACCTTATTTTCGCAAGGATAAATAAACAATATTATGAGTTACGATGTAATTGTTATAGGAAGCGGACCCGGTGGCTATGTTGCTGCCATACGTGCTTCTCAACTAGGCTTAAAAACCGCTATTATTGAAAAAGAAAATCTAGGAGGCATTTGCCTTAACTGGGGTTGCATACCAACCAAAGCACTTTTGAAAAGCGCTCAGGTATTTGAATATTTAAATCACGCAAAAGAATACGGCATCAGCGCCGACAATATAAAAGCAGATTTTGGAGCGGTAATAAAACGCAGCAGAGATGTAGCTGACGGAATGAGCAAAGGCATACAGTTTTTAATGAAGAAAAACAAAATTGATGTTAATATGGGCACGGCTAAAGTAAAAGCCGGAAAAAAGATTGATGTTACAGGTGCAGATAAAAAAGTTACAACTTACGATGCTAAACATATTATCATTGCTGTCGGTGCTCGCTCTCGTGCTTTGCCAAACTTACCTCAGGATGGAAAGAAAATAATAGGTTACCGTGAAGCAATGAATTTACCAAAACAACCTAAGAGTATGGTTGTTGTTGGTTCGGGCGCTATTGGTTCTGAGTTTGCATATTTTTATGCGGCGCTTGGAACTAAAGTTACCATTGTAGAATTTTTACCAAATATTGTTCCGGTAGAAGATGAAGATGTTTCTAAGCAATTAGAAAAATCTTTTAAAAAAATCGGAATGGATGTGATGGTTAATGCTTCTGTAGAAACTGTTGATACAAAAGGAAATTTGTGTAAAGTAAATATCAAGACTGCAGATGGAATGAAAACTATCGAGGCAGAAATAGTTTTATCGGCAGTAGGTATACAATCAAATTTAGAAAATTTAGGTTTAGAAGAAGTTGGAATTGTAACTGATAAAGGAAAAATAATTACCGATAAATTTTACTCCACCAACGTACCGGGTTATTACGCCATTGGAGATTGTGTAGGTGGACAAGCTCTTGCTCACGTTGCAAGTGCGGAAGGAATTACTTGTGTGGAGAAAATTGCCGGTCAGCATGCAGAACCACTTAACTACAACAACATACCGGGATGTACGTATTGTCAGCCTGAAGTTGCTTCTGTTGGTCACACCGAAAAATCTGCCAAAGCTGCGGGTTACGAATTAAAGATTGGTAAATTCCCATTCTCTGCCAGCGGAAAAGCAAAAGCGGTTGGAGCATCTGATGGATTTATAAAATTAATTTTTGATGCTAAGTACGGTGAACTTTTAGGAGCACACATGATAGGTTATAACGTAACTGAACTAATTGCTGAAATCGTTGTTGCGCGCAAACTGGAAACTACCGGACACGAAATGATTAAAGCTGTTCATCCTCACCCAACAATGTCTGAGGCAATAATGGAAGCTGCCGCCGCTGCGTATGGAGAGGTAATTCATTTGTAGAAAATCATTGTCAGTTCGAGTACTTCGACTTCGCTCTGTATGAACTCCGTCGAGAACCGCACCAAATTTATCAAAGTAATCCCATTAAATTAAGTCCTGCCAAAAGCAGGGCTTTTTTATTGATAATATAAAACAATATACGTAGTTTTGGTAATGTAGTATTACAAAGAAATTTTGATGAAATTCCTTAAATTAATATTTTTACCTCTTTGCTTGCTACTTGGCTGTACAGATGCTAGTGAAACAAAAGAAATAAAAAAGAAAGAATTTGTGTCGGGTAATACAGTCCCGATTATTAATTACACAGTTGTTGCAACCTTTCCGCACGATACCTTATCATTTACTGAAGGGTTTTTGTTTCATGAGGGAAACTTATTTGAAAGTACTGGCTCGCCGGATAATATTCCCTACACAAAATCAGTTTTTGGAATAGTAGATTTAAAGACCGGAAAAATTGATGCGAAAGCAGAGTTAGACCGAAAAATTTATTTTGGAGAGGGAATTGTATTCCTTAAAGATAAAATTTACCAACTCACCTACCAAAATCAGCTTTGCTTTGTTTACAATTCCAAAACCTTTAAAAAATTCGGGCAGTTTACATATCAAAACAAAGAAGGCTGGGGACTAACTACAGATAGTACAAATATAATTATGAGTGACGGGACAGATAAGCTTACTTATTTCGATCCAACTACTTTTAAAATTATAAAAATACTTTCAGTTTCAGAGAATGGATTTGCTGCCGATTACGTTAATGAATTAGAATATATAAATGGTTTTATTTATGCCAACATTTGGCGGACAAATAACATTGTCAAAATAGATCCGGTAAATGGGAAGATAGTCGGAAAAATTGACCTTGTATCTTTAAATTACGAAGCAAGAAATAAATATAATGGTGCAGAAGTATTGAATGGCATTGCATTTCATTCAACTTCAAACAAAATATACGTTACTGGTAAATTATGGCCAACAATTTATCAAATTGAGTTTCCGCACTAGCTAATGTCGTACTCTCTAATACAACATCCCCCGTCCTGCCCTACGGGGCTCCTTTGCAGCAGACGCCCCCTTCAAAGGGGGAATTAATACAAGACTTTACAAAATTTGGTTTTCTCATTCAATATTAGTACTATTATATAGGTAAAATTCTGCATTAAAAATAAATCTAAGATTTAAAATAATTTATTTTCTGTTCGCTCAAGTGTTTTTCGGAAATACTTTTTATTCCTTTTCCCAAAACAAAGCAATCGATTCACTTATAAATGTTTTAAAAACTGCTAAGGAAGATACCGGTAAAGTAAAAAATCTTACTGATTTAAGTGATAAATTATGGCGACTAGGGGATTATGATACTTCTTTGCAAGTAGCAATAACTTCAAAAAAACTGGCAGAAAAACTTTCTTTCAAAAAAGGGCTTTCTTCAGCACTTACACGTATTGGCCTGGTAAATTGAGCAAAGGTAATTACCCCGTTGCATTGTCGCATCATTTACAAGCATTAAAAATAAGAGAAGAGCTGGGTGATAAAAAGGGGATTGCCATTTCTTACAATAATATCGGAAATATTTATTGGAACCAGGGAAACAACGATGAAGCACTTGCCTATCATTTAAAAGCCCTGAAAATTCGAGAGGATATTGAAGACAAGTCAGGTATGTCGGGATCCTATAATAATAATGGTATAATTTATATTGAAAAAAGTAATTACCCCGAAGCACTGAAATATTTTTTGAAAAGCATTGATGTAAAAGAAAAAATGGGGGATAAATTAGGTTCTTCTACTGCTTATAATAATGTTGGGGTTGTTTATGGAATTCAAAAAAAATACGATGAAGCATTTTTATACTATAAAAAGAGCCTGAAAATACGAGAAGACATTGGCGACAAAGATGGAATTGCCAATTCCAATGCCAGCATTGGTCATTTATTGGCTCTACAAGGAAAAAACAAGGAAGCTAGGATTTGTTTACTTAAAGCGCACGCAATTTCATTACAAGCGGGAAATAAAAGACACGTACAAACTGGATATATGCGCCTGGCTGCTTTAGACAGCGCAGCAGGAGATTACAAATCTGCTTTTGAAAACTTTAAACTATCCGCCATCTATGCAGATAGTTTAAAAAACGAAGCAAACACAAAAAAAATTGTAGAAGATCAAATGAATTACGAATTCGAAAAGAAAGAAACCATAGCCAAACACGAACAGGAAAAGAAAGAAGCCGTTGCTGAAGCCGAAAAGAAAAAGCAAAAAATAATTACCTGGAGCGTAGTTGGTATTTTAATTTTGGTTTTAACATTTGCCGTTTTTGCTTACCGCAGTTATTTACAAAAACAAAAAGCAAACAAGTTACTGGACGAAAAAAATATTTTGCTGCGTAAAAAAAACGAAGCCATCTCTCAACAAAAAATATTGGTAGAAGAAAAAAACAGATTAATTACAGATAGTATAGAATACGCAAAAAGCATACAGGATGCTATTTTACCTTCGGATGAATTAATAAAAGAATCATTGCCTGAATCTTTTATTTTGTTTGCGCAAAAGGATGTTGTTAGTGGAGATTTTTATTGGATGAATTCCCCTCCCAATAATTATCCAAATGAAGGGCGTGACGAAAGCCCCCTCTGTCCTTCGGACATCTCCCCCACAGGGGAGAATATTTCCTCCGAAGAATATTTATTCGCTGCCGTAGATTGTACCGGTCACGGAGTACCGGGAGCATTTATGAGTTTAATGGCGTTTAATATATTGGAAAATATTGTTACAACAAAAAGAATAAAGCAGCCCTCTTTAATTTTAGATAAATTAAATACATTGGTTGTAGAAACTTTACATCAGCATGAAGAAAATGCGTCAACTAAGTATGGGATGGATATTAGTTTGATTTCTATAAATAGAAAAACAAACAAACTGGAGTTTGCGGGCGCGCATAACCCTTTGATAATTATCCGAGCGAAGCAACCTTCCCCTTTCGAAGGGGGCGTTCGCCAAGGGCGGACGGGGGATGTAACGGAGTTAAAAGCAGACAAAACCACCATCGGTATGGCACAACAAAAATTTACAAACCATACAGTTGAATTACAAAAAAACGATATGCTATACATGTTTACAGCTGGTTATGCCGACCAAAAAGGCGGTCCGAATAACAAAAAGTTTTTTGCCGCTACTTTTAGAGAATTATTAGTCTCTGTATCCAACGAAAAAGCCGAAGTACAAAAACAAATGTTGTTGCAAAAATTTACGGATTGGAAAGGAAACTCTTAGCAGATTGACGATGTGCTGGTGATTGGGATTCGAGTTTAGGGAAGAACCACGGAGGCACTGAAAGCATAGTGTTTCCCGGAGTTTTTTTTAAAAAGCTTAGTATAAGAACCAAATAGGCTGGGCATCTTACACGCCCCCCCCCCTAAACCCCACTGCCATTAAGTTCCCTCCTATAATACCCTTTTATAGATACGTTCCGTTTG
>CAZZEI010000095.1:0-12700 GCA_964653165.1 uncultured Flavobacteriaceae bacterium
TGGGACAAATCTTACAATAAAGGACATGCAGGCGTTAGCCAAAAAATTTAATTGTATTTGCTTATCCAAAGACTACGTTAATGCAGACACTAAATTAAAATGGCAATGTCAAATGGGACACAAGTGGACAGCGCTATCATACAGTTTTCGCAATCGACAATGTACGACATGTAACGGGACAATTCTTACAATAAAGGACATGCAGGCGTTAGCTAAACAATTTAACTGCATTTGCTTATCCAAAAACTACGTTAGTGCACACGCTAAGTTAAAATGGCAATGTCAAATGGGACACAAATGGATAGCGCCATCATACAGTTTTCGCAATCGACAATGTACGACATGCAACAAAATTAACTTATATGCGACATGGCGACTTATGCAGGAGTATTGGCACAGCCCCTAACAATAAACAAACTCTGTGAACCTCTGTGTTTACTCTCCGTGTCCTCTGTGTTTTCTGTATTCATTTGGCAATCGCTAACGCAAAATGGAAGTATATTCATCTCCATCAATCCCTTCCGCAAACTCCTCAAACTTAAAAAGCAAATCATTTATAAAAACTTTCTCCGGGTATTGCTGAGCTGTAACTCTATTGACAATTCTTATTTCACCAATTACTTGCACTTCCTCAAACTCGCTTAATGATAGTATCTTAAAATAACTTAGTCCGTTTTTATACCTGCGGTATTGTGGGAATTGTATATTTTTATCGGGAGAATTCATATCTGCAAAAGTGCCTTATTTTTTACAATCGGTAGCCGAACATATAAACAAAAATTACAGTGACTCCCTCGATTCACTTTGTGTAGTCATTCCTAACCGTCGCGGAGCGTTATATCTTAAAAAACACCTTGGAGCCCTGATAACAGAGGCTTCCTGGATACCCGAAATACTTTCTGCCGAAGATTTCGTAGAAAAACTATCTGAAATCCCGGCAGCCGGAGAGCTTGCCCTGACTTTCGATTTATTCGGGGCTTACAATAAAGTTTTAGGTGCGGAAGCGGTAAACTTCGAACAATTTTTACGATGGGCTCCACAGGTAATGCAGGATTTTAACGAAGTAGATCGTTATCTTATAAACTCTGCAACCGTTTTCGAAAATTTAAAAGATATAAAGGAAATTGAAAGTTGGAGTTTAGGAGGAGATGATCTTTCACCCATGCAGGAAAAATATTTAAAATTCATGCAAAACATGGGCAAGGTTTATCATGAGTTAAAAAAGACTGTTCTCGAAAAAGGTTACGCATGGCAAGGATTATCCTATAGAATTGCGCACGAAAAACTTTTAACAGGAGGGTATAAACTTCCGCACAAAAAAATATTGTTTTGTGGCTTTAATGCCGTGAATTTAGCCGAAGAAGAAATTTTAGGGTATCTGGTAGATAAAAATATTGCCGAATTGATTTGGGACGCCGATAACTACTATTTAAAAGACAGAACACAAGAAGCAGGCCTATTTTTAAGAAGAAGAAAAAAATGGCTGGAGAAATTTCCAAATTTTATTACAGACGAACTTGTTACAGGTACAAAAACCGTAGAAATAACCGGAGTAGCCGGAAAAATGGCGCAAGTTGCTTCTGCAGCGCAGACTATTGAAAAAATTCTCGAAAGTAGCTTAGCATTGGAGAAAACAGCAGTTGTTTTATGCGATGAAACTTTGCTTTTACCTGTTTTAAGCGCTTTACCCAAAAAAGTGCAATCGGTAAACGTGACTTTAGAATATCCTGCCTCCATTACTCCTTTGTACGATTTGTATGAGCATATTATACAAATGCAAATCAATAAAAAGAATTCCGGGAAAGAAAGCGCGTTTTATTTTAAAGAGGTATTGGCCATTTTGTATAATCCATTTTATGCTGATTTATGGGAAGATAATTTTTTTCTACAGTTGCTAATAAAGAAATTAAACAAAAGCAATGCAGTTTATATTCGCACCGGTTTACTAAAAACATGGTTTGCAGAAAATTTTACGCAGACTGAAAACATTTTTACGGGATGTGAAAATGCACAAAGCGCAGTAAAAGTTTTGTGCAGCATGAACGAAAAAATAATTGAAAAACTTCATCTAAAAGCAAATCGCTCAATAGAATTAGAAACAGCACTGGCTTTTAATAAAGAATTAAGCGCGTTACAAAATGCATTAGCCTCTCATGAGGATATATCATTAAAAGGATTGCGAATTTTACTGAAACAAGTCTTAGCCCCTAGTGGAATTCCATTTTATGGAGAACCATTAAGCGGCTTACAAATTATGGGCGTGTTAGAAACCCGGACTTTGGATTTTGACAACATAATTATGCTTTCTGTCAATGAAGGCGTTTTACCTTCCGGAAAATCTTCTGCCTCTTTTATTCCGGATGATTTAAAAAGATATTTAGAAATGCCTTTGCATGGAGAAAAAGATGCCATATATGCCTATCACTTTTACCGTTTGCTGCAAAGAGCAAAAAATATTTCGCTTATATATAATACCGAAACAGATACTTTTGGAAAGGGAGAAAAAAGCAGGTTTATTACGCAGCTTATTGCCGAATGGAAAAAAAGAAATTCTAAAGTAACCATTACCGAAAACATCTTATCACTTCCTGTAAATCAAAGTTCAAAAGTTTACGGAATTCACATTGAGAAAACAGAGGCTGTTTTAAAAAGTCTACAAGAGAAAGCACAATCAGAAAAAGGGCTGTCTCCTACTTCATTAAATACGTTTAAAGAATGTGCGCTAAAATTTTATTTCCGCTTTGTAGCCAATGTGCGAGAACCCGATGAAGTTGAAGAAGATGTTGAATCATCGGCCTTAGGCGAAATTATTCACGAAACGTTAGAAAAACTTTACAAACCACTTGAAGGAAAAAACCTTGCGCAAGCAGATATTATGCTGATGCGTAAAAATCATGAAGCTGTAACCGAAGAAATATTTACTGCTTATTATGATGAATCTGTAAATGAAAACGGGAAAAAAGCGTTGGCGCTGCATGTGATAAAAAAATACATAAGTAATTTTCTCAATTTTGAAAGAGAAATAGTTTCGGAACTTGAAAAGAAAAAAGAAATCCTGACAGTCAAGAGTTTAGAAGTTGAATTGAAATGGGAAATTACATTAAGTAACGGAACAAAAATAAACCTTGCAGGTAAAACTGACAGGATTGATGATGTAAACGGAACACTCCGCATTATCGATTACAAATCTTCCGTACATAAAACACGTGATAAATTTGAAATTAGTTCTTTGGATGAAGTTTTTACCAATACAAAATACAGCAAGGCTTTGCAATTACTTACCTACGCATGGCTTGCTTGGAAAAATAATTTAGCTCCGGCAAATAAAATTTCTCCTTGCATTATTCCATTCAGGGCAGAAAAGAAAATTTACAAACTGATATCCGGAAAAACTGATTTTACTTTTTCGGAGGACTTTTTCACGGAATTCGAACAGCGATTAACAAATTTCATTGAAGAAATGTTCGACAATAAAAAAACCTTTGCTCCAACCGAAGACCTTGATACCTGTGAGTTTTGCGCTTATAAGAGTGTATGTAACAGGGAATAAAAACTAAACCTTAACCCCAATAACTAAAATATCATCCAGCTGCTCGTATTTTTGTCCCATCCAACTATTCATACTATCAGAAAGAATATTTTTTTGTTCTGACATAGGTTTGTTGCAATTATCAAGTAAAATAGTTCTTAACTCTTTACTGCGGAATTTTTTTCCTTTTACTCCACCAAACTGATCTGCGTATCCATCCGTAAAAGAATAAATAATATCGCCCTCCGCTAACTGAAATTCCCTTTTAGTAAACGGCTTTGGCTCAAAATAAAAACCACAAGGTTGCTTGTCGGGCTCTAATTCAATTAATTCTCCTTTGCGAGCAATATAAATTGAATTATTTGCTCCTGAATAACTTAAAATATTCATTTCTTTATCTACACAACAAACCGCTATATCCATTCCGTCTTTACTCTCGCCTGCATCTCCGCTTTGTTTTAGTGTACTTACAATTCTATCGCGTAAATAATTTACAATAGCATCTGTATTCATTTCTCCCTTTATTATTACAATTTCTTCAAGGAAAGAAAGTCCGAGCATAGTCATAAATCCCCCCGGAACTCCATGTCCCGTACAATCTGCAGTAACATAAAATATTTTATTATTCTTTTTGGCTACCCAATAAAAATCACCGCTTACTATGTCCTTCGGTTTAAAATAAACAAAACTATCAGTAAAATGCGATGCAAAAATTTTATCACTGGGTATAAAAGCGGTTTGAATTCTCTTTGCATAATTGATACTATCTGTAATTTCTTTGCTCTTCTCTTCTAATTCGTCGTTTTGCTTTTCAATTTCCTTTTTCTGCTCCATTACAATTCCGTGTTCCTTTTCAATTATTTCCTTTGAACGCGCCAAAGCCAATCTGCTGGTAATTTCTTTTATAGTTAGTTTTTGTCGGCCACGAATAAGAAACATCATAAAAATGGCGACCGTAAAGGTTAGTAATGCACCATTAATAGTAAATTCATCAACAGAAAGTTTGCTGTACAATTTATAAAAAATCATGTTGGCAATAATAGTTAATACAACCAGTGCAAATGAATATCTGAAATTCCAAAGCGCGAGCATACCTACACCAATAAATAAAACCATATAGGCAAATGCATGTTTTTGCATATGGGCTAAATCCATTACACTCCACATATATGCATTTTGAATGGAGATGCCCAACACTAAAAAGAAAACGCATTGATAAATATCCAGTCCTATTTTATTTCTAAGAATTAAAACAAAAAAACTGGAAACAGAAACGGCAATTCTCCATTCAACAAATTGCACCCAATGATCGGGCAACACAACATAATCGCTTGCAAACCAAACCAGATTTAAAATAATACCAACCCAGCATGCAATTACATGGAATTTTTCAGTGTTTTTGTAAAACTCTGATTGAACTAAGGCAGGGTCTATGGTTTCTTCGCTTACTGACACAAAATTGCTTTGATTTATGTTAAGCAATTTACTAAGGTTTTTGGAAACCGACAAATGTGTCAATCTCAGGTAAAACCATCCGGGTAAAGGCCCTAATTGCCTTAAAACTTTGTTAATTACTTATAAAAGAGGGTATTTGGGTTTTTCGCTTAAAACCCATACCTTTATTAGCTTATTTAAACATAGCAATTTGGTATGAGGGCATATGTATTTCCGGGACAAGGTTCACAATTTGTCGGCATGGGCAAAGAACTTTACGATAACAATGCGACAGCAAAAAATTTATTTGAAAAAGCAAACGAAATTCTTGGTTTTCGTATCACGGATATTATGTTTGCAGGTACCGATGAAGAATTAAAACAAACACGCGTTACACAGCCGGCAATTTTTTTACATTCCGTAGTTTTAGCACATACACTTAGCGATTTTAAACCGGATATGGTTGCCGGACATTCTCTCGGAGAATTTTCTGCACTCGTTGCAAATAAAACTTTATCATTTGAAGATGCGCTTAAATTAGTTTACAAGCGTGCCTTAGCAATGCAAAAAGCCTGCGAAATAAATCCAAGCACAATGGCGGCGGTTTTAAACTTAGACGATAAAATTGTTGAAGATGTTTGCGCGAGTATTACAGATGAAGTTGTTGTTGCGGCAAATTATAATTGTCCGGGACAACTTGTAATTTCAGGCAGCATAAAAGGAATTGAAATTGCCTGTGAAAAAATGAAAGCTGCGGGAGCAAAACGTGCTTTGGTTTTACCTGTTGGTGGTGCATTTCATTCTCCATTAATGGAACCTGCACGGGTTGAATTAGAAAAAGCCATTAACGAAACGCATTTTAATACGCCTGTTTGTGCAGTTTACCAAAACGTATCTGCAAAAGCAGTGACTGATCCTAACGAAATAAAGAAAAATTTAATTGCTCAGCTTACAGCACCTGTGCGTTGGACACAAACCGTTGAGCAAATGTTGAAAGACGGTGCAACTAATTTTATTGAGGTGGGTCCGGGAAAAGTTTTGCAGGGATTAATTAAAAAAGTAAATAAGGAAGTAGAAGCTTTAAGCGCATAAATAAAATGAAAAAAAACATTTTACGAATTACAGTATTTGCATTATTTGTAATTCCGGTTTCATTGTTTCCACAATTTCTTCAGGGAGTTGGCATATTTTTGGCAGAAACAAGTTCACGCGACAGGTATAAAAATTTGCACCCTTTAAGTCTTCAGGATGATCCTACGTTTCTTCATGCAAAACCTCCCTCCCACAAAGCCACCGAATATCACAGCTGGGGTGTAGGTATTTTTTTATCTATGCTTAATAATGAAAAATGGCGATGGAGAACAGAAATAGAATATGCCAACAAAGGTTTTGCTGAGAACGAACTACTGGATCCTATTACTGATGCACAGCGTAAAATTTCTAATACTTACAAAAGAATTCAATGGAATAATTATTTGAAAAGATATATTGATTTAGGACTTCGTTATCCTATCTATGCGCTAATTGGTGCACGAATAGAATACGGTTTAGGAAGTAGCACGCCGGCTTATTCCTATGTTTCGAGAAGTTTTACAAAATTGCTTGTTAGCAGTGACGCAGGTTTGGGGATTGAGTTTCCTTTAAAGAGAGGGTTTAGTCTTTTTGTAGAAGAGCATTATAACCCTGATGTAATGTTTAAATACGGCAGAAACAAAGTTTTTGTAACGGGTCGTACATGGGAAACACGCGTTGGATTAATTTACAGATGGAAAAGAGGAATTGGAGCTTACGATATTGATTGTAACGCGCCCAGATTCCGTGGCAAATAAATAAACAAATTATGGTAATTTCTAAAGAAGCTTTGTACTCACTCACCAAAGGGGTGATGATGCCCCAGGAAGAAATGCTGGAAGTGGCCCGCAAAAAAGGTAAACTTTATATTGGCATCCCTAATGAAATTGCGTATCAGGAAAATCGAGTTCCTCTTGTGCCTGATGCTGTGGCGCTATTGGTAAACCTCGGACACAGGATAGTAATAGAAACCAATGCAGGTAAAGCCGCAAATTTTTTAGATAATGATTACAGCGAGGCCGGAGCAGAAATTGCCTACAGCGCAGAAGAAGTTTTTAAAGCAGATATAGTTGTAAAAATTGCACCGCCAACAACCGAAGAAGTGGAGATGATGCAGCAAAAACAAACTTTATTTTCTGCTTTGCAATTCACCACACAACCCGAAGAGTTTCTTAAAAAATTATCTACCAAAAAAATAAATGCCGTAGCAGTTGACTGGATTACGGATGATTTAGGAATTTTTCCTTTCGTGCGTGCCATGGGAGAAATTGCGGGCGGAGCTTCTATTTTAATTGCAGCAGAATATTTATCGAACAACAACAACGGGATGGGTTCTATACTTGGAGGAATTTCAGGTATATCTCCAACCGAAGTAATTATTATTGGCGCAGGAACCGTTGGAGAATTTGCTGCGCGTGCTGCCATTGGTTTAGGTGCCTATGTAAAAGTGTTTGATAATTCTACTACACGTTTGCGTCGTTTGCAAAGTAATTTGGGTTCGCGTGTTTTTACTTCTATTATACAACCCAAAGTTTTAGCTAAACATTTAAAGAGTGCTGATGTGGTTATTGGTGCGCTGCGTTCTAAAACCGGTCGCGCTCCAATCGTAATTTCTGAAGCCATGGTGGGAGAAATGAAAACAGGAGCTGTTATTATTGATGTAAGTATTGACCAGGGTGGTTGTTGCGAAACATCAGAAGTAACAAACCACTCTAAACCTGTGTTTCGTAAACATGGAGTAATTCATTATTGTGTTCCAAATATTGCATCGCGTGTATCGCGTACTGCATCGTATGCGTTTAGTAACTTATTTACTCAAATACTTTTAAACTTAGGTGATGAAGGAGGATTTGAAAGTTTGGTGCGCAGAGATGCCGGTGTACGCAATGGAGTTTATTTATACAGCGGTATACTTACCAACCAATATTTAGGCGAGACGTTTAATATGCCATTTAAGGATATTAATTTGTTGGTGGCGATGTACTAAAACAATAGAGCGCAGATGACGCTGATTGTTATGATTAAATATGATTTTTTTATTTAACTGTTATATACACCAACATTAATTTTATCTGTGTTCATCATATAAATCTGCGTTATCAGCGCTCCATTCAATGAATAAGTTTTCATTTGCTTCGGTTTCTTTAGATGTTTTAGATGAAGTAGCTAAAGATATTGTCGCATCTTTAGGAGAAAGAAAAATAATTTTATTTTACGGAGAAATGGGCAGTGGCAAAACCACGCTCATTAAAGAAATTTGCAGACAGCTTGGTGTTACCGATTCTATGAGTAGTCCGACTTATAGTTTAATTAATGAGTATAACACTCCCCTCCCGGGAGGGGCCGGGGGTGGGTCAAAAATTTACCATTTTGATTTATACCGTGTAAAAAATTTAGAAGAATGCCTTGACATCGGCATGGAAGAATATTTATACAGCGGAAATTATTGTCTGATTGAATGGCCGGACATAGCCGCTTCTTTATATCCCAAAAATGCCGTGAAAATTTTTATTGAGGGGATTGGGGAGTTGAGGGAGATTAGAATGGAAGATTAAAGAAATCTGTTCAAACTAAAGTAATCTAATTTTTTATATTTGTTCTATTAGTTATTGATAAAAAACAAATTTTCTATTCGTTCAAAGAATAATTTACTAAGAATATGAGTTTATTTGCAAGGTATTATGAAAACAGAAAACTAATTGAAGTTTCCATGTCAGAAATTGAAAATTTAATTCAAAGTGAATCCAACAAAGAAATAATTTCAAAATATATTTTTCATAGGTATTACGACAGATACCTAAAAATATTTTATTTTAAATCAGACTATAAAGCAAAATATAAAAAGATCATTGAAGGGGAGGAAATTTCTGTAGAAAAAAATATTTTTGAAAAGGAATATAAAAACGGATTTTCTATTATGACAAACTGTTGTTTGCTCATTGAAACAATTGCAACATTCTTTGAAGGAGAAAATACAACCACAAAAACAGGCCCGAATACTTTCAAGTTGGTTTTTCAAAAAGCGACCTCTTATGGAAACCCTATTGACTGCTTTGAAAAGGAAAAATTTCACTCTCAGGTTCGTTGTGGGCTATTGCATCAAGGAGAGACTTATGGTAAATTTAAAATCAGAAGAACCAAGCAACTTTTCGATTCAACCACTAAAACCATTAATGCTAAATTGTTTTGCGACAATTTAAGAAGCTTCTTAAAATCTTATCAAAAAGAACTTAACGCCGCCAAATGGGACAGCGGTTTATGGCGCAATTGTAGAGCAAAATTAGAATACATAATTAAAAATAGTAGAAAAAATTAATACCACATGAATTATATAACTAAATTTGGTTACATTTAATCATTTAAGGCCGCATGAAAAAATCATTTATAATTATATGTTTATCACTCTTTACCCATCTTCTCTTTTGTCAGACCACTATACTCATGGAGAAAAAGGACGGTATATTTTTAGTGCCATGTAAAGTTAATGGATTGAATTTGAGATTTATTTTTGATACTGGAGCATCAGATGTTTCAATTTCACTTACGGAGGCTGTTTTTATGTTAAAAAACGGATATTTAAAGGAGGGAGATTTTATCGGCAAAAAATATTATCAAATTGCAAATGGCGACATAGAAGAAGGAACAAAAATAATTTTAAAAAACATTGAAATTGGAGATCTTATCATTTATAATGTTAGCGCATCAGTTATTCATTCTCTTTCCGCACCATTACTTTTGGGGCAAAGTTTATTGCAAAAAATTGGAAAATTTACAGTTGATTATTCAAAAAATATATTAATTATTGGCGAGGAAACTAAAGCTTCCACTCAAAATAAAAAGGAAGAAAAAAAAGTTTCCAGTCTGCATAATACCAAGAATTTCCGTGTAAAACAAAACAACAAGGATTCAGTCAAAAACAATTCTAATAATCAAATTACAGAAGAAATTATCAATGACTCAGAAAACGGTAACATAATTATCAAAAGAACAGTTAAAAACGGGAATACAGTTCATGTATATACTAAGAAAAAACCCATTTTACGGGGATCAATAGTATACCAAAAAGATGAAATAAATATTACAGAAACTCTTTGGGAGACAGAAACTAAGTAAAAAACAATAATATTTATTGTATTTGCGTTAGGGATTGCAGCGAAAAGCCCACAGCCGTTGTAAATTTTTTCATTTTTACGAGATGACATCACGGCGAGGACTTGGAGTGGAAAGCCCGCCCGCAGGGAACGCCCAAAATAAATACGTCATCCCCCTTCTTCGCAGAACCGCGCACCCCCCTTCTCCAAGCGTTCAAAGCAGCCGCTAAAGGGAGAAGGCAAAATGATAATAATTTTTCTTCGTGTCTTAATAGTGATTAAGTCTGTATCACCCCAACATTATACCTCTTGGTAATTGGAGAATGATTAGCAGCTTCAATGCCCATGCTTATCCACGTGCGGGTTTCAAGTGGATCGATGATTGCATCTAACCATAAACGTGATGCGGCGTAATAAGGAGATGTTTGTGTATCGTATCTGTCTTTTATTTTGTTGTAAAGTTCTGCTTCTTTCTCGGGAGTAATTTCTTCGCCTTTTGCTTTTAATGATGCAACTTCTATCTGCACTAAAACTTTTGCAGCTTGTGCGCCACCCATTACTGCAACTTGCGCTGTTGGCCAGCCGACAATTAAACGCGGGTCGTATGCTTTACCACACATAGCGTAATTTGCCGCGCCAAAAGAATTACCAATAATAATTGTAAACTTAGGAACGACAGAATTACTCATGGCATTTACCATTTTTGCTCCATCTTTTATAATTCCTCCATGCTCGCTTCTGCTGCCGACCATAAATCCGGTTGCATCTTGTAAAAAGACTAATGGAATTTTTTTCTGATTGCAATTCATAATAAAGCGTGCGGCTTTATCGGCGCTATCGCTGTAGATAACTCCGCCAAATTGCATTTCACCTTTTTTACTTTTTACAACTTTACGTTGGTTAGCAACAATACCTACTGCCCAACCCTCAACACGAGCATAACCGCAAATTATAGATTGTCCGTATAATTCTTTGTATTCATCAAATTCGCTATTATCAACTAGGCGCGCAATTATTTCTCGCATGTCGTATTGCTTATCGCGCGCTTCAGGAATAATACCGTAAATTTCTTTTACATCCTTTTTTGGTGCGACAGAAACTTCACGATTAAACCCGGCTTTATCGTAATCACCAATTTTGCTAAAAATATTTTTTATTCTGGTCAGACAATCCTTATCGTCTTTACATTTATGATCCGTAACTCCGCTTATTTCGCAATGCGTACTTGCTCCTCCTAAAGTTTCGTTATCAATACTTTCACCAACAGCAGCTTTCACCAAATAACTTCCCGCCAGAAAAATACTTCCGGTTTTATCAACTATCATTGCTTCATCGCTCATGATAGGCAAGTAAGCTCCACCCGCAACACAACTTCCCATCACAGCTGCTATTTGCAAAATACCCATACTACTCATTACAGCGTTGTTCCTGAAAATTCTACCAAAATGTTCTTTATCGGGAAAAATTTCATCCTGCATAGGTAAATAAACTCCGGCGCTGTCAACTAAATAAACAATGGGCAATCTGTTTTCCATTGCAATTTCCTGCGCGCGTAAATTCTTTTTTCCGGTAATAGGAAACCATGCTCCTGCTTTTACTGTTGCATCATTTGCCACTACAATTGCCTGTTTGCCCGAAATATATCCAATAACAATTACTACTCCCCCACCCGGACAACCACCATGTTCGGCATACATTTCGTATCCGGCAAAAGCGCCCATTTCTATTCTCGGAGAATCTTTATCTAATAAAAAGTCTATTCGCTCGCGGGCAGTCATTTTTCCTTGCTCGTGCAATTTATCAATGCGTGCTTTTCCGCCGCCTAAATATATTTTTCCTAAGCGCTGCTCCATTTGAGAAATGAGGGTGCGCATTTTATCATCGTTTTTATTAAATTCCAAATCCATAGTGTGGCAAATTACAGGTTAAATATACACTTTATTGGGCTTTTTTAACACCATCACCTTTGGTGATTTTTTAATACAATGGTACTCAGATAACGCAGATTGGTATGATTTTAGCAGATGAAATGGTTAATTATCCGTAAATTTGATTGTTATTAATGAACGCACAAAATGAAACTATATAAATCGCTTTTTCTGATTTTTTTTCTTTCCTATTTTGCCGCAGAAGCCCAAATGCCCGGCATGGGTGGTCAAAACGGTGGGATGATGAATGGGATGAATAATGTACCGCAAGGCACAAGTAACAGCGGTAGTAAAAAAGATGAGCCCCCACATGGTGGAGAGGTAAAAGAATCGGGGAAATACAATATTGAAATTGTTTTTGACTCGTTTGCTGCGGATGAAAAATTTAGCGTATGGGTGCTTAAATCAAATTATAAACCCGCTAAGATTGATAAGGCAACAGGTAAAATAATTATTAAATACATAAAGACCGAAGGAAAAGAAGAAACCCACGATATGGTAATTTTAGAAGATAGATTTATTAGCAATGTAGCGGATGTCTCTGAAGCATTCACTGCTTTTATTACAATTACTATAAAAGGTAAAGAGTATAGAGCGGTTTATAATCATAAGGCGATGAGGTGACCTCATCCGTTCGCCCCAGCGAA
>CAZZEI010000096.1:0-12700 GCA_964653165.1 uncultured Flavobacteriaceae bacterium
TTCTTTAACCCTATGATATTTAAAAAGTTATCCTTTCAACTTAATGACATTGCCCCAAGGGGAGGATAAAATACATCTTCCAATTTGTCATGCGGATAATCTCACAAAGACTTGTTAATACCTTATAAACCAGCCCCAAAAATCACCCCCTAAATTCGTATCTTCGTTTCTTTATTAAGAAGCAGTATGAACATCATTATTCCAATGGCCGGCATGGGCAAACGCATGCGCCCGCACACACTTACGGTACCAAAACCTTTAATTCCGGTTGGAGGAAAAGCAATTGTGCAACGTCTGGTTGAAGATATTACAAAAGTATGCGGAGAAAAAGTTGATGAGATTGCTTTTGTAATTGGTCCGACTTTCGGAAAAGAAGTAGAAAAAAAATTATTAGAGATAGCCGGGCAAGAAGGAGCCAAAGGAAGCATTTATTATCAGGAAGAAGCTTTAGGAACTGCTCACGCAATTATGTGCGCTGAACCTGCGCTTACAGGAAAAACTGTTGTGGCTTTTGCCGATACTTTATTTAAAGCCGATTTTGTAATGGATACAAAAAACGACGGAGTTATTTGGGTGCAACGCATTGACGACCCCAAACAATTTGGTGTTGTAAAATTAAACGATAAAGGAGAGATTACTGATTTTGTAGAGAAACCACAAGAGTTTGTGAGCGACCTCGCCATCATTGGTATTTATTATTTTAAAGACGGAGATTATCTGAAAAAAGAAATTCAATATTTACTCGACAACAATATTCGAGATAAGGGAGAATACCAACTTACCAACGCTTTAGAAAATATGAAAGCAAAAGGCACGAAATTTGTCCCGGGTAAAGTTACGGAGTGGTTAGATTGCGGAAATAAAGATGCTACAGTGTACACTAACCAAAGAGTTTTAGAATTTGATAATGGAAAAAGTGCATTACGTGCATCTACAGTAAAGATGGAAAACTCAAAAATTATAGAACCCTGCTTTTTGGGAGAGAATGTTATTATCACTAACTCAACTGTTGGTCCGCATGTATCAGTAGGTGCAGGCACGAAAATTGATAACTCAACAGTGAAAAATTCTATTATACAACAAAACGCAAAAATAAGTTCGTCAACTATTGCTGATTCAATGATTGGAAATTACACAGAAGTAATAGATTTTAACGGCGATTTAAGTTTAGGCGATTACTCAGTAATTAAAAAGGGTTGATGCAACGAACATTTCAGATAAAAAACATATTGCTAACTAGTTTAATTTTGGCTGTTGTTTTTTCGTGTGCAACAAAAAATAATAATAGTTCAGAAAAAACCATTTCTCCAACTGCATCTACAAAAAAAAACAAGGGAACGCCCCCTGATGAACTTAAAATTAAAGCCTATTTTATTGACGGTTGCCGCGAAAAAATAAAGGGAAATTTGGAAATTGCCGAAAATCTTTTTAAAGAATGTATAAAGCTTGACCCAACCAACGCCGCAGCAAATTATGAACTGGCAAGCATTTTTCGTTTCTCAGGGCTATACGATCAGGCAATGAAATCTTCGAAAATTGCAGCTTTATCAGATGTAAAAAACGAATGGTACAATTTATTATACATAGAGTGTTTACACAACAAACGCATGTATAACGAAGCTATAACACGTTACGAAAATCTGATAAGTGCCAATCCATATCGCTCTGATTTTTATCAAGGATTGGCTGCTGAATGTGTTTACGCAGGCAAAACCGAAAAAGCAATTCAGACATACAATCGTATGGAACAAACGGTTGGGGTAAATGAAAATATATCGCTTCGTAAAGTAAAATTGTACAAGCAATTAAAAAAATGGAATGATGCCGAAGCGGAATTAAAAAAATTAATTAAGGAGGAACCGACAGAGGCACGTTACTATACATATTTAGCGGAGCTCTATCAGGAGGAAGGTCAGCCACAAAAAGCAATGAGCACCTACAATGAAATTTTAAAAACAGAACCGGATAATCCGTACATACATCTCGCACTAGCGGATTATTATCGTCAGCAAAAACTAGACGACCAGTTTTTTACCGAAATAAAAATTGCTTTTAAAAGTCCGGATTTGGATATTGATAACAAAATAAAAATTCTGATATCGTATTATACAATTACCGATGAAAAAAATAAATATTTAGATCAGGCCTACGAATTATGCAAGCTATTAGTTGACTCGAATCCCAATGAACCAAAGGCACATAGTGTATATGCCGATTTTTTAATACGGGACAAAAAATTAAAAGAAGCAAGGAATGAGTTTTTGAAGGTGCTGGAGTTTGACAAAAGCAAATATGCAGTATGGGAGTATTTATTGAGTTGTGAAACGGACCTAAACGAAAATGATAGTCTGGCGGTACACAGTGCAGAAGCGATGGATTTATTCCCCAACCAACCTATTCCTTATTTTTTTAATGGGGTTGCCTACATGCGTTTAAAGCAATACGAAAAAGCGGTTAAGCCCTTTAAAGAGGGTAAACAATTTTTATATGAGGACATACCTGTGCAGATAAAATTTAATACTAACCTGGCCGAAGTATATATTAATTTAAAAGAGTACGAAAAAGCTTATAAAGAATTTGATGAAGCTATTCAGCTTGATCCTGATGATGCTGGGCTTTTAAATAATTATGCGTATTATCTTTCTTTGCGAAAACAAAATTTAAGTAAAGCTGAAAAACTTTCTAAGCGCTCGCTTGAGATAAGCCCCAATAGTGTTTCCTATTTAGATACGTATGGGTGGATACTTTTTCAGCAGGATAAATTTGAAGATGCGAAAATGTATTTCGAAAAGGCAATGGATAAAGGAGGGTTTAACAGACCCGCTATTGTTGAGCATTACGGCGACTTGATGTTTAAACTAAACCAAACCGATAAAGCACTTGAAAACTGGAAAAAATCACAAGAGTTGGGAAATAATTCAGACACGCTTAAAAAAAAGATTGCTGATAAAAAATATTACGAGTAATGTTTAAAATCTTTTTTCGCATACTGATTTTTTCTGTGTTTACTGTTTTTATTTATTCGTGTAAACACAAGAAAAATTTAGTTAAAAACCCAATAACAGTTATTGATACTACTACTGAGAAATGCCGTATGGATTTTAAGAACGGTAAAGCGCTTAGCAGAAGAATGAACGAAAACGAATTGGATTACACCTACGCCACAGCTAAATTTAATTGCGAATTAACAGTTGATAGTGAAGAACATTCGTTTAACGTATCTGTCCGTACCCGAAAAGATAGCGTTATTTGGATGTCAATATCTAAGTTAGGTATTGATGCTGCGCGCATATTAATTACAAAAGATACTGTAAAAATTACAATGGGATTAACCGAGAAGAAATATTTTGTTGGTGATTTTTCATACATCAACCAGATGTTACATGCCGATTTGGATTTTAATATGTTGCAGGCATTATTGTTTGGAAATAGTGCAGCGTTTTATGATGAGGATGAGAAACTTAAACCGGGAAGAGATAAAAATAATTGTAAATATTTTTTAAGTACCATTAGAAAGAAGCATGTAAAACGTATTGAGATGGGTACCGAGCAACCCAAAGAATCGTTTCAAACCATTTGGCTTGATCCGCAAACATTTAAAATTGTAACGATGGAGTTTGATGATGTGGAAACAAAAAGAAAATTTAATGCTGATTACGAAGAATTTAAGCCGATTGATAAATACCTTGCCCCATTTAAACTTTTATATACTATAACTGCTGAAAAGAAAATTAAAGCCGAAATAAGATATGCCCGCATTGTTATAAACGAACCGCAGAAATTTCCATTCACTATACCAACCAGTTATGAGCGAATTGAGTTTAAAAAATAATACCATTCCTTATTATAAATTAACCCAATAGTATGGTATTATACAGAGCGAAAGGGACTTTTTTGGTTGGATTAAATTACATTTCGCATCTGTATAAACTCCGGCTTCCAACAAAACGTGTTTTGTTTTTGGTCCTGCTCATGTTTTGTATGCCTTTCATATGGGCACAAAAGCACAATCAAAAGGATTTGGAGAACAAAAAGAAAAAGTTAAAGGAGGAAATAAATACCATAAATGATTTATTGCACGAAACAAAGAGTAGTAAAAAAATTTCGATGAACCATGTGGCTATTCTCAATAAAAAAATAAGTGTAAGAGAAGAACTGATTGCTACCATTAATTTTGAGATCCGGCTGATAAATAGGGAAGTAAACGAAAATCAAATCGCAGTAAATAATCTGAAAAAGACATTGGATAAACTAAAAAAGGATTATGCCGCGATGATTTATTTTGATTACCGAAACAAAGATGAATACAGTAAATTAATGTTTTTGTTTGCGGCGGATAATTTTAATCAGGCGTACCAGCGTTTTAAATACTCCCAACAAATTTCTGAATACCGAAGAAAAAAGGCAAACTCCATTATGGAAACGCAAAATGAAATTGAACTAAAGATAAAAGAGTTGAATCAGCGAAAGGAAGATAAAAAGCAATTGCTTACATCTGAAGAGCAGGAAAAGACGGATTTAGCTAAGGAAAAAACAGAACAGGAGGGCAATTTGGTTCAGTTACAGGAAAAAGAAAAAGAGCTAAAAACAAATCTGGATGTAAAAAAGGAAGAAATAGGAAAGCTGAATGCGGCTATCAAAAAATTAATACAGGAAGAAATTAAGCGCCAAGCAGAAGAGGAACAAAAGAAAACTCTTGCAACTGCAAAACGAAAGGAAGAGCGCGAGAAGAAATTAAAAGAAAGTAAGAATGCAAAAAAAGTTGCTGCAGAAAACAAAGCCTTAGAGGCCGCTGAACTAGCGGAGACCAGAGAAGCTGAGCAATTATCGGACGACTTTGCCTCTAACAGAGGAAAATTACCATGGCCTGTATCAAAAGGTGTAATAACGATTGGTTTTGGTGAGCAGGAACATCCTACTATAAAAGGATTTATGATTAATAACAATGGGGTTGAAATTGCAACAAGTAAAGGCTCTGAGGCACGTGCAGTTTTTGGCGGAATGGTTACCGGGGTTACCACCGTGCCTGGAATTGGGAAAATAGTTATTGTTAGGCATGGTGAGTACCTTAGTGTTTACTCTAATTTGAATGAAGTATTTGTAAAGGCAGGCGATAAAATAGCTTTAAAACAAGCAATCGGAAAAATAACTTTTGATGATGAAGATAACCGGACAGCAATAAATTTTCAGATATGGAAGGGACAGAAAATTTTAAACCCGGAGGAGTGGTTATATAGATAAAATTGTTATTTTCTCTCACTGCTTCTAGTGAGCGAAACGCTTTGAATGCTATTTTCACTACCAAATTTTTCAAACACTCCCAACCCAAAAAGTGCAAAATCGTATTTTATAGGGTCATTCGCATCAAATTTTCGCAATGCTTGTGTAATTTCTTCAACGGATTGCCAATCGCTTTGTTTGCGATTTAATAATCCTAATGCACGACTTACATTTCCTGTGTGTACATCTAAAGGCAAGCATAGTTGAGCAGGTTTAATATTCTTCCAAATACCAAAATCGACCCCGCTTTTATTATCGCGCACCATCCACCGTAAAAACATGCACAGTCTTTTTGCACTTGAATTTTTTTCAGGATTGGAGACATGCTTTTCTACTCTTGTTATGTGCTTTGGCTTAAAAAATGCTTGCCTGAAACTTATAATTCCGTTTTTTATGGTAGAATCATTTGTCTGTATTCCCTTATGGAAGAGAGTTTCCATTGATTCATTTTTTTTATAAATATGTTGAAGGGATTGTAAAAAGAAAATGCAATCATCACCATTAAAAGTACGATGGACAAATTTTTTAAAAGGAATAAAGTCTTTTTGTTTTGCATTAAGAACAAAATCGTGCGGAGCAAAATCCATCAACTGCATTAATTTGTTTGCATTGGCAATAATGCTTTTTCGGTTTCCCCACGATATAGTGGCAGCTAAAAACCCGGATATTTCTATATCCTGCTTTTTTGAGAAAAGATGTGGAATAGAAATTGGATCACTATCAATAAAATTTTTAGTGTTGTACAAATGATATTTTTCTTCTAAAAATTCTTTTAGAATACTATCAGATTCAATTTTCATTAACAAAAGGATTGCTTTTCTTTTCGTGACCTATAGTTGTTGTCAATCCGTGTCCACAGTAAACAACGGTTTCATTTGGTAAAGTATATAGTTTTGTGCGTATGCTGTTTTCTAAAGTATCAAAATCTCCCAAAGGCAAATCTGTTCTGCCAATGCTTCCGCTAAATAAAACATCACCGTTTATTACAAGTTTATTTTCTGCGTTATAAAAAACAACGTGTCCGGGAGCATGCCCAGGAGTAAATAAAACTTTAAGTTTTGTATTTCCAAATGAAACAATATCACCTTCCTTAATAAATTTTTCGGGCATGGGCGAGGGGTCGTAATTTAATCCGTACATCTGGCAAACCCGTTCCTGACTCTGCAAAACAATTAAATCTTCTTTATGAATGATCGGAGCCAAGCCGTAGGTATCAAATACAAAACGATTGCCGGCAACATGGTCGACATGACAATGTGTATTTAAAAGCAAAACCGGTTTTAATTTTCTCTCTTCAATGTATTTTTTTAGTGTTTGTTGTTCGGCAGAAGTGTAACAACCCGGGTCAATAATTACACATTCGTTGCTTGCATCGTGCAAAACAAACATATTCTCCTGAAAGGGTCCGAATGTAAGCGATTTAATAGTTGGCATACTAGCGTAGGATTTTCCTCACAAATGCCACCGTAAAGTAGCTCATTAAAAACACGCCGCTAAATCCTTCCATGGCGGCCAATGGTTTTAAATAACCATCCGCAAAATAATCACCGTAACCAATAGTAAAGAATGTAATGGCGCTATAATAAAAAGCGTTCCAAAATTCGTGCTGATGATTAAGAGGGCTATCTCCAATGGTTGTAGCTATGCACCCAAACTTTGGGAAATATTCTGATACAAACCAAAAAATTAATCCGAAAGAACATAAAGTAATAAGCATATTCTGCAAAACGCGAATTGGCGCTGTTGCATACCGTCCTACGTAATCAAAAACATATCTTTGAAAATAATAATTCAGATATCCCAGAGGAATATGATAAGTACCCCTCTTTTTAGAATCTTCTAAATGAGCTTTACTTTCGCAACGTTTAAATTCAAGGTATGCAAAGTCTTCATCGTCGTACTGTCCGTTATTACGGAAGTTTTCTTTTAAAATCCTGAACTGCTCTGCCTTTTGAAAAAGTGAAGTTTCTTTTTGTCCGTAAATTAAATTATGCACGTTGTTAGCTCGCCAATCAATGAAAATCCGACCTAAAATCCGCATGCCGGAAATATTGAATACTTTAATGTCAACAACTTCGTCGGCCGGTTTCAAATCTAAAATATCTCTTACAATGGTATTAGTTAGGTTAACTGATTTACACTCTCCGAAGCGCAGGTCTATGTAACAATTTAATGGACATCCATTAAATGAAATTTCATCAACTCTTGCTTTATTAAAGCTTACAGAGCCCGAACCAAAATCTGTCAAATCAAATTGTGCACCACCGTCTGCAAAATCGGCTTGCTCAAAACTTTTTTCACCTTTTCCAAAACGTGAGTTTCTGAAACTTACTTTACCCACACCAAATTCAACACCTTCAAAAGAAACATCACCGTCGTTAAAATCGATACGTCTAAAGTCAATTTTTCCGCCACCAAGTTCTACATTTTTAAAATCTTTTTTACCTTTCCCAAAATAGGCTTTTTCAAAAGTTACATCTCCTTTAGCAAATTTTGAAAACTTAAAATCTACGTTACCATCACCAAAGTAGGTTTGCCTGAAATCTACATTTCCGTTACCAAAGTTACAATCAACAAAAGAAAGATTACCGGTTCCAAAGTTTGTATTATTAAAAACAACTAATCCGTCGCCAAATTGTACACTCTGAAAGTTTGTACTGCCGCTACCGAATTTGGTTTTTTTAAAACTTACGTCACCATTCCCAAAATCGGCGTTTCCAAAATTATTAGTACCGTTCCCAAAAATAGCCGATTCAAATACTGTTTTATCACCTCCAAAGCGGCCGTAACTGAAATCGTTTGATACGTCGCAATCAAAAAATGCTTTTTTTGCCGAGAAGTTTTGCAGTGTAACATAAACACTGTCATCAAAACCCTTTTCTACCCTGTAATCGGTTAAAGAAAAATTTAAAACGTAGGCACCATTCAAATTCATGTCTTCGCCCTTGTCAATTCTCGCAAAAATTTCTTCCTGTGTAATTACACCGTATTTAAAGACCGAAACTTTTTTATCGTTCTCGTCTAAAAAGCCAACTATGGCAGTTTTACTGAAGCTACGCATAGGCTTGTCTTCAATTTCTACTTTATAGCGTAATAAATGATGCTCGTGTAAGGGTGATTCTAACATAGTTTCTTATTTTTGATAAATAATTGCAGTAACGAATATATAAAAAAAAATGAAAATACTAATAACAGGCTCAAATGGCCTTTTAGGGCAGAAATTAGTCTATAAATTACGGTTAAATTACGAAGTAGATTGTATTGCTACTGCTAAGGGTCCAAATCGACTGATACAACAAGGTGGCTATGCATATGATGAAATGGACGTGACCAACGAAAAGCAGGTAAAAGAGGTTTTGGCGAAACATTTGCCTGATGTTGTTATTCATACTGCTGCCATGACAAATGTTGATGCATGCGAGTTAGATAAAGTAAGTTGCGATAAAATGAATGTAGATGCCGTTAAATATGTGGTTAATGCGTTAACAGAGCTTATGGTAAAAAGCGCAACCTATAAACCACAGTTGATACATCTTTCTACCGATTTTATTTTTGATGGTACGCACGGACCGCTTACCGAAGACGAAAAGCCAAACCCGCTTAGTTATTACGCTTTGAGTAAATTAAAGGCTGAACAAATAATACAGGCAAGTAATTTGCATTGGGCAATTGCACGCACTATGTTGGTTTATGGTATTGTAGATAATTACAGCAGGAGTAATATAGTGTTATGGGCTAAACAAAATTTGGAGCAAGGAAAAACTATTAATGTGGTAGATGATCAGTTTCGTACGCCAACACTTGCCGAAGATTTAGCAGATGGCTGTATTTTACTGGCTGAAAAACATGCCCACGGTGTTTATAATATTTCAGGCAAAGATTTTATGAGTATTTTGGAATTGGTGTATCGCGTAGCTGATTATTATAAATTGGATAAATCACTGGTAAAACCATCAAAATCTGCCGATATTAAACAACCTGCTATGCGTCCGCCCAAAACAGGATTTATAATTGATAAGGCACAAAAGGAATTAGGGTATAATCCCCATAGCTTCGAGGAAGGCATACAAATAATGGATGAGCAGATGAGTAAGAAATGAAAATGAATTTATGGTATCGCAATTTGCGATACCTTGTAAAAGTGAGCTTATGACAAAGAAAGAAATATCGCTAATGGTTCCTGACGAGATAATAATGAATCAGATTTATTATATCCGTGGGCAAAAAATAATGTTGGATAGAGATTTAGCAGAATTATACGGAGTAGAAACAAAACAATTAAAACGGCAGGTGAAACGAAACATAGATCGTTTTCCGGAAGATTTTATGTTTGAAATGACAAGTATGGAGCTTCGAAATTGGAGGAGCCAGTTTGGCACCTCCAAATCTGAACAAATGGGATTGCGTCATACACCATTTTGTTTTACTGAACAAGGAGTAGCCATGTTATCGAGTGTTCTTAACAGCGACAGAGCCATAAAAGTAAATATACAGATAATAAGAATATTTACACGTATACGACAAACCTTGGCTGATAATACAGATTTACGTTTAGAAATTGAACACATAAAAAAGGACTTACATAAAAAAGGTAAAAGCATAGATTTAGTTTTTAAATATTTAGATGAACTGCTTGAAAAGAAAGAAAATCAGGTGCCCAGAAAACAAATTGGATTTAAAACCGGTAAAAAGAATTAAACTGATGGATGAACAGCTTCCTAAATAGTTTTTTAATCCGGAAAGAAATCCGTAGTTTTTTTTAAAAATATTTGTAGATTAGTGATTAAATATGGATTTATTAATGCTCATATCCATTCTGGTTGCCTTATGCGCCGTGTTTTCGTATATCAATATTCGGTTTCTTAAATTGCCTCCTGCTATTGGCCTGATGTTAATTTCACTTATCTGTTCATTACTTATTATCACTGCAGGTAAAGTAAGTATTCCATTCTATTACCGGGTTGAATACGTGGTAAGAAGTATTAATTTCTCACAAGCCTTACTAAACGTAATGTTGGGTTTTCTACTTTTTGCAGGTTCACTTCATGTAAACTTAAACGAGTTAAAAAAACAACGCGCTGCCGTACTTTCATTCTCAACATTGAGCGTGGCACTTTCTATATTCTTTTTTGGAGGTGTTATGTGGGGAGTATTTAAAATGTTTAATTATCCGGTAGATTTTATCTATTGCCTATTGTTCGGCGCACTCGTTTCGCCAACCGACCCCATCGCAGTTATAGGTATACTTAGAAAGTCGAATATGCCAAAAGAAATAGAAGCTACCATAAACGGTGAATCTTTGTTTAATGATGGTATAGGTATTGTTTTCTTTGTAACAATTGGACAAGTAATAAATTTGGGTTTAGAAAACCTTTCAGGAACGGATGTCTTATTTCTTTTTGGGCGACAAGTTGTGGGAGGAATCGGGCTTGGATTAGTATTAGGGTACGGAGCATTTTATTTTATCCGGAAAATCGATCATTACCAAACAGAAGTGCTTTTATCACTTGCCTTAGTTATGGTTTGTGGCGAAGCAGCATTACTACTGCATGTAAGCGGACCATTAGCCGTAATTGTAATTGGATTAATATTAGGAAATACGGTAAGTAAAACCGCCATGTCCGAAACAACACGCGATTATCACAATAAATTTTGGGAGCTGGTAGATGAATTTTTAAATGCTATACTTTTTGTTTTGATTGGTCTGCAAATGGTATTGTTACCTTTTATTGCAAATTACATTTTAATTGGTGTGCTGGCAATTGTTCTCCTGTTAATTTGCAGATACCTCTCTTTGTCTATACCAATTATGTTTTTGCGAAATAAAAAATTGTTTAATAATCGTACCGCATTAATTATGACCTGGGGGGGGGTTACGTGGCGGACTTTCAGTAGCTCTTACTTTATCATTGCCAGATAGCCCTTATAAGGAAATAATTGTTTCTATTACTTATATCATTGTTATATTCTCTATTCTTGTACAAGGTCTTACCACGGGTAAATTGGTTAAGAAACTTTATTGATTTTACATATGTCTAATAAAGCGTAGTTGAAAATCATTTTCGTACTTTCGCACCCTATTAATTAAGAAATGATAAATAAGTTAGCGGCCATAAAACAAAGATATCAGGATGTTGAGTTAAAACTTTCTGACCCTGCTGTTATTTCTGATATGCGTCAGTTTAAAAAGCTGAATATAGAATACCGCCAGTTAGAACCTGTTGTTGCAATTTTTGATGAGTATGTAAAAGTCCTAAGTAATATTGACTCAGCCCAGGAAATTCTAAAAACCGAAAAAGATAAAGACTTTTTAGAAATGGCAAAAGCCGAGTTGGAAGAAAACCGTGCAAGAGAACAAAAAATTATTGAAGAGGTGCGTATTATGCTTATTCCTAAAGATCCGGAAGACGCAAAAAATTGTGTGATGGAATTACGATCGGGTACCGGTGGAGACGAGGCAAGTATTTTTGTTGGCAACCTGCATGATATGTACCGCAGATATTTTGATAAGAAAGGATATAAAGTTGAAGTTGTTGATTCGAGTCCCGGAACAATGGGCGGATACAAAGAAATTATTTTTAACGTAACAGCTGATAATGCTTACGGTACTTTAAAATTTGAATCGGGTGTGCATCGTGTGCAGCGTGTACCTGCAACCGAAACACAAGGACGCGTACACACATCAGCAGCAACCGTTGTTGTTTTACCGGAAGCAGATGAGTTGGATGTAGAATTAAAAGATTCTGATATTTCTATGGCAACTGCACGAAGCGGTGGTGCGGGCGGACAAAACGTAAACAAAGTAGAATCGAAAGTTATACTTACGCATATTCCAACAGGAATGGTAGTTACTTGTCAGACTGAGCGCTCTCAATTGGGTAATCGCGAAAAAGCAATGCACATGCTTCGTACCAGAATTTATGATGCGGCGTATTTAAAGCGTATGGAGGAGACAACCAAGAAAAGAAAGACCATGGTTAGTACTGGAGACCGCTCAGCAAAAATACGTACTTATAATTATCCTCAAAACCGTATTACTGATCATCGTATCAATCTTACTTTATATAATCTCGATGATTTTATGAATGGTGAAATTCAGGAAATGATAGATTCTTTACAGTTTGCAGAAAACGCCGAGAAATTGAAAGAGGGCGGATTGGTCAACTCTTAAAAAAATGCGGCAGATTAGCACTGATTTCTTAACCACATAGAAACATAGTAATTTGTGTTGTTATTGTAGTTGTGTTAGATATATATATAGAAAAATAAATTTTTGAATAGGTGAGGACTCTATTTTTAGTCAATCTGCTGTTTGAAGCAAAGCTTCCTAAGTGACCCTCTGAAACCTTTAAAACAAATAATGACCTATGTATCTCATATGTTTGTATTCTCCATAAAGTTAATAATTATAACAATAGGA
>CAZZEI010000097.1:0-12690 GCA_964653165.1 uncultured Flavobacteriaceae bacterium
TGCGCTGCATTCGCCCAACGAGCATTACGGCATATTTAATTATCTCAAGGGAATTGAAACTATTCCATTGTTTTATAAACACTACGTTGCGGGCGGGAAATAAATACATTTTTAAACACATAGAAACATAGCTATTTTTTGTATGCAGGTGTTGAAAATGCAAAGGATTTTATAGAAAAATAAATTTTTTACATAGGTAAATACTTACATGCCCGTTCTTCTATGTTAAGCAAAGCTTAAACTATAAAAAACTCAAAACATCAAACTACAAAACAATTAAATAAAACCTATGTCTCTATGTGGTTAAACCCGCAGAAAGTCAATCACTAAACCGCAAAGAAATTCTATGAAAATTCCAGATATTATTAACACCCTCGGTGTTTCATTAATTCTACTCGCCTTTCTTTTGCTTACATTAAAGAAGATTTCTCCAATAAGTAATGCATACAACTTATTAAATTTAATTGGTGCCGGACTTGCCTGCTACGGTGCCTGGTTAATTGGCGCAATTCCTTTTGTAGTTTTAGAAATTATTTGGTGTGCAGTAGCAGTTTATGGTTTAGTAAGAAAAAAATAGTACAATAGAACGCAGATAACGTAGTCCCGATAGCTATCGGGAAATATGATATGCACAGATAAAAATTGCCAAAATTCTGGATGAAGGCGAAATGAATAAACTTAAAGTTATTTGTATTTCGTACGACAGGAAACAGGATTTTGTTGCTTGGCAGGAACATATTACGAAGAACCCACCTTTTAAACCTAATTCAAGATATACGATAGAATATTATAATACCAATGGCGATTCTGCTTCTCGTGTCAAATGCGCAAAACTTTTAAGTAAGGTAACTGTTTTTGCTGTAGATGGTAAATTACTGAGATGGGCCAGTTTTATTTCGCGATTTACTTTTACCCTCTGCGGGAAAGGCGGATTTAAAGGTGCACTGATAAAAGCCAAATTATTAAGTGATATAAAAGGAGTTAAAACGCCGGTGGAGAATACGATTATCCTTCTTTCAAACAACGAGAAAAAAGACACACTCTCAAAATCAAAATCGGATGTGTATGGAGATTTTGAATTGCATATACCCGTAAACAATAATGGTTACACCATAAAGGTAGGCGATGAAGGTAAAAAATTTGACAACATACACATTGTAACGCAGGCAGGAAAAGAAATAGCCAATATGGAAAGAACAGCAGAGGGTTTTCAATACCACATATTAAAAGCGGATATCGTTACTTTGTCGGAAATACATGAAGAAGACATACAATTAAAATACGCAACTTTAAAAGCAGCCAATAAAAAAGAATTTACCATTGACGAAAATATTTTTTACGAAACAGGTAAAAGTCACGTACAAGCAAGTTCAAAATTGGTTTTAGATAAGGTGACAAAAATTTTAGAAGAAGAATCGGGCGTACAATTGGTTGTTATTTCGCATACTGATTCACGTGGTGATGAAAAATTAAATCTTTTGCTATCTGAAAAAAGAGCCATTGACGTTATTGATTATTTAATTATTACAGGAATCTCCGCAAAAAGATTGAAGGCAATAGGAAAAGGCGAAACTGAAATAAGAAACCGGTGTTTTAACGATATAAATTGTTCAGATAAAGAACATGAATACAACCGTAGAACAGAATTTAAGTTTATACGGCCCTAAGGATGCCTAAGGCATTAATGGAACGCTGATGACGCAGATTTTTATGATTTGTGATGAGGCAATTTAGAAATTTGTGTACTGAAAAATTATTTCTACTCTTAAAAAGCCGGCATGATCTCTTTTCTCCAAGAATATGTCGGGATAAAAACAAAAAAATCCTTTTTAATCATACAAATCAGCGTCATCAGCGTTCCATACGCGGATTACCTCGTTTGTTCAAATCTTTTTTATTTCCTTGTTATATATGAAGAATTACTAAGTATTTTAGCAATAGATGGCTAATATTTTCCGCAAATACAAAACCGACAATCCCCTTAAAAGTACGGGTGATTATTTCTCCGGCCGCGGCGCACAGGTAAATACAAATAATCGTTTTCAAAAATTAGATTTTAGTACTGAGCACATTGAAGGACTCGACGAAGAATTTTTGCAGGAAGAAAAAACTGAATACATAAACACTTTTCCTAAAACAATTATTAATAGAGTTGATAGTCCGGATATAGGTCTTGCCTACTCTCTAAATCCATATCAAGGTTGCGAACACGGTTGCATTTATTGTTATGCAAGAAACTCGCATGAATACTGGGGTTACAGCGCCGGTTTAGATTTTGAAAGAAAAATAATTGTCAAACAAAACGTCCCTGAACTTTTAGAAAAATATTTTTCTTCTAAAAACTGGAAGCCTAGGCCTATTATGCTAAGCGGAAATACAGATTGCTATCAACCCATAGAACGTAAACTTAAAATTACAAGAAAGGTTTTAGAAATTTGCCTAAAGTATAAACATCCGGTTGGATTAATTACAAAAAATGCCCTTGTCACGCGTGACATAGATATTCTAAAACTATTAGCTGAGTACAATCTTGTTCATATTATGGTTTCAATTACAGGGACAGATGAAAAAATTCGTTTAGCACTTGAACCGCGTACTTCTACTTATAAAAACCGTTTCAAAATTATTGAAGCACTAAGTAAAAATGGAATTCCTTCAGGAGTAATGGTCGCACCTATTATTCCCGGATTAACGAGTCATGAAATACCAAGCGTAATTAAACTTGCTGCAGAACACGGCGCAAGCTCTGCCGGTTACACTATTGTGAGATTAAACGGAACTATAAGTACAATCTTCAAAGACTGGCTCTATAAAAATTTTCCGGATAGAGCTGAAAAAGTTTGGCATCAAATAAGTGAATGTCACGGAGGAAAAGTAAACGATTCAGAATACGGAAGGCGCATGCGCGGAGAAGGAAAAATTTCGGATGCAATAAGTAGATTGTTTAAAATATCAAAACACAAATTTATGGGCGAGCCTAATAGGTTTGAATTTAATTGTAACGACTTCAATTTCAGGGCGGGAGACAGTCAGTTAAGCCTATTTTAAGCTAAATATTTTTCGTATCTTTGTACCCCTTAAAAAACGCTAACATGTCAACAGCAACTATGTCTAAAATATCCGACTTATTAGGTGCGCAAGCAGACAGCTTGTTAAACCATACTTGCAAAACAATTTCTAAAGAAAATATTCACCTTCCCGGAGGAGATTTTGTAGAACGTATGTTCGGCGGATCTAACCGAAATCCGCAAGTTTTGCGTAGTCTTCATCAGCTTTATAATACCGGCCGCTTATCCGGAACAGGTTACATGAGCATTTTACCTGTTGACCAAGGAATAGAGCATAGCGCAGGAGCATCATTCGCACCTAATCCTTTATATTTCGATTCAGAAAATATTGTAAAGCTTGCTGTTGAGGGCGGTTGTAATGCCGTTGCATCTACTTATGGAGTTTTAGGAAGTGTTGCCAGAAAATACGCACATAAAATTCCGTTCATAGTAAAAATTAATCATAACGAATTTCTTACTTACCCAAATAAGTTTGATCAAATAATGTTTGGCACCATTGAAGATGCCTGGAACATGGGCGCAGTTGCAGTTGGTGCAACTATTTATTTTGGTTCCCCTGAATCGGCACGGCAAATTGTTGAAGTAGCAAAAGCATTTGAACACGCACACAAATTAGGTATGGCAACAGTTTTATGGTGCTACACCCGTAACAGCGCTTTCAAAAAAGACAATATTGATTATCATACTGCGGTAGATTTATCTGCTCAAGCAAATCATTTAGGTGTTACAATCCAAGCCGACATAATCAAACAAAAAATGTCGGATAAGAACGGCGGTTACACAGCATTAAATTTCGGGAAAACACATCCTAAGGTTTACAGCGAATTAACCACCGATCATCCTATTGATTTATGTCGTTACCAGGTTGCAAATTGCTATATGGGCCGCGCAGGATTAATTAACAGCGGTGGAGAAAGTAAAGGCGCATCTGATTTAGCTGAAGCAGTTACAACTGCGGTTATCAATAAACGTGGTGGCGGCCAAGGATTAATTTCGGGCCGTAAATCTTTTCAGCGACCAATGAAAGAGGGTATTGCCTTATTAAATACCATTCAGGATGTTTACTTAGATAAATCAATTACCATTGCTTAATTTTTGATTTTAGCAAAATCGTAAATCAATAAATACTAAAATCGTCAATAACAAATGGGTTGGTTTAAACGAATAAAAGAAGGCATCACAACAAGCACCAAGGAGAAAAAAGAAACTCCTGAAGGTTTGTGGTACAAATGTCCTTCATGCAAAAAAATTTCTACGGCCGACGAACATTCTAAAAATTGTTATGTATGTGTTAATTGCAGTCACCACCAACGTTTAGGCTCAGCAGAATACTTTGAAGTTTTATTTGACAACAACCAGTTTACAGAATTACACGAAAATCTAATTGGTGGCGACCCACTTAATTTTGTCGATACAAAACCTTATACAGACAGGCTGGTTGACAGCGTTACAAAAACAGGATTGAAAGATGCGTTGCGCTCTGCATATGGAAAAGTTGGAGGAGAAGATTTAGTTATATGTTGTATGGATTTTTCTTTCATTGGAGGATCGATGGGTGCTGTTGTGGGAGAAAAAATTTCTCGGGCTATTGATTTTTGTCTAAAAACAAAAGCACCTTTATTAATTATTTCAAAATCAGGTGGTGCTAGAATGATGGAAGCTGCTTACTCACTTATGCAAATGGCAAAAACATCAGCTAAACTTTCTTTACTTTCAAAACAAAAAATCCCTTACATTTCTTTACTTACCGATCCAACTACAGGTGGTGTTACAGCATCATACGCAATGCTGGGCGATTTAAATATTGCAGAGCCTCATTCACTTATAGGTTTTGCCGGTCCGCGTGTTGTAAAAGAAACTATTGGCAAAGATTTACCAAAAGGGTTTCAAACTGCGGAGTTTGTTTTAGAACATGGATTTCTTGACAAAATTATTCCACGTACCGAGATGAAAGAAAAGCTTACTCAATTATTGAGGATGTTTAAGAACTAATTAGTTTGCCACAGATTTCGCAGATTACACATATAAAAATAAAATTAGCGTAAATAATCATTGTATTTAAAATAAAAAATCTGCGCAATCTGTGTAATCTGTGGCAAAAAAAATTGTGGCTAAAATCTCCATCATAACCGTAACTTATAACAGCGCCAAAACAATCGAGCAAACTATTCAATCTGTTTTGCTTCAAGACTATGAAGATGTTGAATACATTATTGTTGACGGGCAATCAACCGACGAAACGCTTTCATTAATCAGAAAGTACAGACATAAAATAACTCACTTAGTTTCAGAAAAAGATAATGGAATTTACGATGCCATCAATAAAGGAATTTCATTAGCAACCGGAGATATCATTGGTATTTTACACGCCGATGATTTTTACACAAATGATTCTGTCCTCACAAAAATTGCCGAGACTTTCAAAAAAAATAATGCAGATGCAGTTTATGCAGATTTATTTTATGTCGACCAAGACAATACTGAAAAAGTCGTTCGTATTTGGAAATCAGGGAATTATTCTGATGGAAAATTTTTATGGGGATGGATGCCCCCTCACCCAACATTCTTTGTAAAAAAAGAATGTTATACGAAATACGGAGTATATAATACAAGCATGCGCACCGCAGCCGATTACGAATTGATGTTGCGTTTTATTCACAAGCATAAAATATCCTTAGCTTATATCCCCGAGTCCATTGTCAAAATGCGCGTTGGCGGAAAAAGCAATTCTTCTGTTCAAAATCGTGTAAATGCGAATATCGAAGACAGAAAAGCATGGGAATTGAATGGATTGAAACCCTACTTTTTTACATTGACTTTAAAACCAGCGCGTAAAATATCTCAGTTTCTTTAGAATACAATTAAACGCAGAGGGCGCAGAGAGGAAACACAGAGATTTACACAGAGTTTTTTTGGAGAAATGGAAAAAATTCTAAATAGTATTTAGAATTCACCTTTTTAGATTATGTCACGTCGAGCGAAGTCGAGACGCAGGAAATGTTTCCAGGTGGTTTACTCTTTGTTAAGACAATCATTGCTCATACTAATTAATTATATCTACCTTTAAAAAGGAAATGAGAGGGCTGAAATTCATATTTTTTGCAGTTATTGTACTTTTCGTGTCTCTCTCATCCTGCTCTTTACAAAAAAGACACTACAGAAATGGATTTTACCTTGAGCATACTGTTTCAGCCTCATTGCCTAAGACGACCGGAACAAAAAAAACCACTAAATATTCTATTCTGGAAAAATTACATACAGATGTTACAAGCAGCAAAACAGAAACTTTATCTGAATTCCAAAACACTTCTCAAGAACAAATAACAATAATAACAAAAAACAATCAAGATAGCTATCGGGAAATAAAACACAAAACTTTTAAACCCATAATCCGAAATATAAAACACGAAACTGCGAAGCCCGAAATACCCGACCCAAAACTTAACCACGTAGCAAAGGCAGGACTTAGGATGATAGGCTTTAGTTTTTTGTTTTTAGCAGCAGCATTTTACATTTTTTTTAAAGTACCAATGCTATTTTATTTTGTACTTGGGCTATTTTTAATTGCTTTCCTTTTTGCTTTAGTTGCACTACTTACATCTATCTCTGCCGGAAAAGACAAAATAGCTAATGACAAGAAGGGAATTCTATTTGCAAAACTTACATTCTTTTTAAGTATTTTAGTTTTTTGTTCCATCGCTTTATTCATTATTTTTACTGCAATTGTACTCTGATAATTTAAATTTATGTCAACACCACAAGAAGCAGCTTTTACCCGTCTACTAAAAATAATGGATGAATTGCGCGAGCAATGTCCATGGGATAAAAAACAAACCATTGAGAGTTTACGCCATCTTACACTTGAAGAAGTGTATGAACTTAGCGATGCTATTATTGAAAATAACTTGGAGGATCTTAAAAAAGAATTGGGTGATATTTTATTACACTTGGTATTTTATGCAAAAATTGCTTCCGAGAAAAAAGTTTTCGATATAACTGACGTAATAAATACGCTCTGCGATAAAATGATTGAACGTCACCCGCACGTTTACGGTGATGTAAAAGTTTCGGGCGAAGAGGAAGTAAAACAAAATTGGGAAAAAATAAAATTACAAACCGGAAATAAATCAGTCCTTGCCGGTGTACCCAAAGGCTTGCCGGCATTAGTAAAAGCGCAACGCATGCAGGAAAAAGCACGCGGCGCAGGATTTGATTGGGAAAAACCCGAAGAGGTTTGGGGAAAAGTAGAAGAAGAATTAAAAGAATTTCAGGCCGAAGTAAAGTCACAGGAATCGCCGGAAAAGATCGAGGCAGAGTTTGGCGATTTGCTTTTTTCACTGATTAACTACGGAAGATTTGTAGGTGTTAACCCCGAAAACGCATTGGAAAAAACAAATCTCAAATTTCTACGCCGTTTTCAATACATGGAAGAAAAAATAAAAGCATCGGGCAAAGAACTTTCTGATTGCAATTTAGCAGAGATGGATGTTTTTTGGAACGAGGCGAAGGCAAAAGGACTTTAATACATTAACCGCAGAGAGCGCAGAGGAATACACGCAGTGGGCGCAAAGTTTGTTTGTATTTGTGTTAGGGATTGCAGCGGAAAGCCCACAGCCGTTTTAAGTTCTCTATTTTTTTCAATGCCAATACGGCGAGGACTTGTAGCGAAAAGCCCGACCCGTTTACTAACTAAGAAAATAACGAATTACCTAAACGGGGAACACCCCAAATATTTATTCTTATTTAAACAATAATACATTAATAATCAACCTATAAACACATTTATAAACCGCTGCAATCATTCCAGTTTATAAAGTTTTTTATTGAAAATCAGCCCTTTACAAAATTTATCCCAATAGCCTATTGCTTTATGGTATATTTGTGTCCCTGTTTTTATGGGAATACAGGACAAAAATCAAACATAAACCTCTCTGAGGCGCCCATGAAGCCACAGATACAAGTAAAGAATGAAATGTCAGAAATTGAAACAGTAAAAGAACCGATTACTCCCGAATTTGATTGGAGCACCATTGGTAAAAAACAAGATAACTATTCGGCAGAAGACCGCCAGAGATTAGAAGACTTGTACGAAAAAACACTAAAAACAGTTGTAGATTTAGAAGTTATTGAAGGGACAGTGGTAGCGGTTAACATCCGTGAAGTTGTTGTTAACATCGGTTACAAATCAGACGGTGTTATTCCTCGTAACGAATTTAAATATAACCCGGATTTAAAAGCCGGCGATAAAATTCCTGTATTTGTTGAACAACAAGAAGACGCAGGCGGACAATTAATTCTTTCGCACAAACGTGCACGCGCAACTGCATCATGGGATAGAATTTGTAAAGCCCTTGAAACAGATGAAATCATTAAAGGGTATGTTAAATGTCGTACCAAAGGTGGTCTTATCGTTGACGTTTTCGGTATCGAAGCATTTTTACCGGGTTCGCAAATTGATGTTAAACCAATTCGTGATTATGACGTTTACGTTGCAAAAACAATGGAGTTTAAAGTTGTAAAAATCAACAATGAATTTAAAAACGTTGTTGTTTCTCACAAAGCACTTATTGAAGCTGAGATTGAAGCTCAGAAAAAAGAAATCATCGGTAAACTTGAAAAAGGGCAAGTACTTGAAGGTACTGTTAAAAACATCACTTCTTATGGTGTATTTATTGACCTTGGCGGTGTTGATGGTCTTATTCACATTACCGATTTATCTTGGGGACGTATTTCACATCCTGAAGAAATCGTTAAATTGGATCAGAAGATTAACGTTGTTATTTTGGATTTTGATGATGACAAAAAGAGAATTGCGCTTGGCTTAAAACAATTAACTCCTCATCCATGGGATGGCTTAGATACCAACATTAAAGTTGGCGATAAAATAAAAGGCAAAGTTGTTGTGATGGCTGATTACGGAGCATTTGTTGAAGTTGCACAAGGTGTTGAAGGTTTAATTCACGTAAGTGAAATGAGCTGGAGCCAGCATTTACGCAGCGCACAGGATTTCGTAAAAGTTGGTGATGAAGTAGAAGGAATTGTTCTTACTTTAGATCGTACAGAGCGCAAAATGAGCTTAGGTATTAAACAACTTACACCTGATCCTTGGTCGTTTATCCTTTCTAAATATCCAAAAGATTCTCGTCACGCAAGTACTATCCGCAACTTCACCAACTTTGGTGTGTTTGTAGAGTTAGAAGAAGGTGTAGACGGATTAGTTCATATCTCTGATTTATCTTGGAGCAAAAAAATAAAGCACCCATCAGAATTCTGCAATATTGGCGATAAGATGGATGTTGTGGTTTTAGAAATTGATGCCGACAACCGTCGTTTATCATTAGGCCACAAGCAGCTTGAAGAAAACCCATGGGATGTATTTGAAACCGTGTTTGCTATCGATTCAGTTCACAGTGGTACAGTAACTTCTGTAAACGATAAAGGTGCTACAGTTGGTTTAACCTATGGTGTAGAAGGCTTCTGCCCTACTAAACATTTAGTTAAAGCAGATAAAAAACAAGCTCAATTAGAAGAAGTGTTGGATTTTAAAGTATTAGAATTTAACAAAGACTCTAAACGCATAGTTGTTTCGCACGCACGCACACACGAAGAAGCCAGGCCTGGGGATAAAACCGACAGAGCTACTAAGGCTGCAGATAGCGATGAAACAAAAAAAGCTGTTAAAAAAGTAAAAGATACGCAAGAGAAAACAACATTAGGTGATATTTCTGCGTTATCTGATTTAAAAGAGAAAATGGAAGGAAAGAAATAGTTCTTCCAAAAAACCCCACCTCAAATGGGAGGGGCTTAAAGGTAAACAATCGGGGGTGGTTCCTCGGTTGCCAACTAGATACCTTCGTGGTTTTTAGTTTTTTGAGTGGAGTCCCGCCCCTAAAAAGGCGGGGCTCTTTTTTTTGCGCATCTTTGCATAGTATATATAGTACATCAACTTTAATATGAGTAGCCTTAAAAATTTTCTAAAAAAAGACAATTTCTTTTATACCAAACTTTTTGTTTGGACCGTGCTTATTTATTTTCCTATTTTCTTGAATTTAGGAGGCCTATACATGTTGCACTGGGATGAATCCAGATATGGAGCCAGCTCTTTTGAAATGCTTCACGGAAATACACCCTTTGTAGTAACATACAACTATATTGCAGATCAGGAAAGCACAAAGCCAGTACTGATGCATTGGTTACAAGCTGCCTCAATTTTATTATTTGGTTTTAATGAAATGGCAGTGAGGCTTCCGAGCGCCCTGGCAGGATTATTTATTTGCTTTGCATTGGTATTCTTTACAAAAAGAAATTTTAATTCCTTCTCCCTGGGTGCAATTGCTTCTTTTATTTTATTGACTGCAGAAGGGTTTATTGGAATAGATCATTCTGTTCGTACGGCTGATTATGATGCGCTGTTAACTCTTTTTTCCTTTTTGGGCGCTCTTAGCTTTTTTACTTATAACCAAGATACAACCAAGTACAAATACTTATTCTATACTTTTCTATTTTTTGCATTTGCAATAATAACTAAAGGCGCAGCGGGACTGTTTTATTTACCCGGATTATTCGTATACGCAATTATAAAGAAAAATATTTTTAAAATTTTAAAAACCAAATGGCTTTATATTTCATTTAGCATTTTTTTAATAATCGTTATTTTCATTTTTGGTATGCGCGAATATTATAGTCCGGGATATTTAAGTGCTTTAAATAAAATGGAAATTTTAGGCAGACACGGCATAGTGCAAGATGCCCATAAAGGAGACTGGTCATACTACCTTCATTGGTTTTCTCATTATGATTTTACATACTGGTGTTTTATAATTCCTGCAGGGTGGATACTTGGCCTGCTAAGCAAAAACAAGTTGATACGAGACTTTTCATTATTCTCGATAATTATCACCATATCGTTTTACCTAATCCTTACAAGTTCACAAACCAAACTTCGTTGGTATGAGCTGCCATTGCTGCCATTACTGGCTCTACAGGCTGCCATTTTTATTTGGGTAGTTTGTAAATATGCATCAGGATATATTTGCGATAAATTTAAAATTAGTTGTGCAGCTATCTATTCCCTTTTTTTGTTGTCCATTTTCGCCATGCCTTACATTAATAGTGTCTTAAATGCAAGTGAAAGAAAACTTGACGAAGGATTTATAAATTATAACAACGTACAAAGTTATTTAAAACTTGAGTTGGATGAAATTAAAAACGGGAAATTTGTAGTTGCGGGTTATGCCGGGCATTTTTTATTTTATTATTATAAACTAAACGATAAGGCATTTAATATGAAAATACAGTTTGGTCACGGAAACTATTCGAATGGAGAAAAACTAATTGTAGATTATCCGGATTATCAAAAGGAAATAGAAACAAAATATAACGTTACTATAATCAGAGAGCATAGAGGATTAAAAGTATATCAGATTCTATGTAAAAAACAATAAAGAATTACCAAAAAAAAAGACAGAGCTACGTTTTACTTTAGTTTGATTATATTTGAGTAATGAAAAAATTAATCTCAGTTTTCTTTACCATAATTTTTATTTCCTGCTTTTGCTATTCACAAAACCCCAAAATTGATTCGTTACAAAAAGTATTAATTACAGCTAAAGATGATAGCGTAAAAGTCAATTCACTAAATGGACTTTCTTATGAGTTAAGAAAAACAAAGCCCGATGAATGCACAAAGTATAGCCAACAAGCGCTTGATCTATCAATAAAACTTAATTTTTTGCCTGGGCAAGCCAAAAGCTACTTCATGTTAGGAACAATTGCTACTAACCAAGGTAAATATAATATGGCACTCGAATATCTTAAAAAGAGTCAAAACATCTATGAAAAGGCAGGCGACAAAAAAAATATTGCAAAAGTATATGGAAGCTTAGGCAATCTACTCTCAGACCAAAGTAATTATGAGGAAGCGATACAAAAATTTTATCAGGCCCTTAAAATCAGCTTACTGCTTGAAGAAAAAAAAGACATCAGTGCGTCCTATAAAGGCCTTGGAAATGTATACAAAAATCAAGGGAATTACGCCGAAGCCATTAAGCATTATGATGCTTCCCTTAAAATTGATAAAGAGATAAATGATGAAGATGGGATTGCGTTTTATTACAACGCCTTAGGAGTAATTTATAAAAACCAAGGTAGTTATCCGGAGGCCCTCAAAAGCTATTTAACTGCCATTAAAATACAGGAAAAGACAGGAAACATAAAAGCTATGGCTACTACGCTTTATAATATCGGTGTTATTTACCAAAATCTTAAAAATACGGGTGAAGCCATTGCTTATTATTTTAAGTCATTAAAACTTAAAATCCAAATGGGCGAAAAACAAGGTATAGCCAATTGCTACAATGCAATTGGAATTACTTATTTGACACGCATGAATAAGGAAGAAGCACTGAAAAATCTTTTTTCTGCTCTGAAAATAAGAGAAGAGATTGGTGACAAAAAGGGTGTTTCCAATTCTTATAAAAATATAGGAAATGTTCATTATTCAACGCGTAATTACCCTGAGGCGTTAAAGAATTATCTGACTTCTTTAGTAATAAAAGAAGAAATAGGAAGTAAAGAGGGCATGGCCTCATCTTATAACAACCTTGGTATGGTATATACAGAT
>CAZZEI010000098.1:0-12537 GCA_964653165.1 uncultured Flavobacteriaceae bacterium
CTCTCCCACGTGGGGGAGAGACACAGAGAGGGGGTTGTGCAGAATTTTCATTATTTTTGTTCTATGTCAAGACCTGAGTATTTCTGTGGCGCAACAGAAGAAACTTTTACTTTAATTTCTACCTCACCAAATTAATTATGCCGGATAATTGTTGGTTTCTTTTAGTGTTTTTTTGAGAGTACACTATTTTATAAACATAAACATCTTCCTGACAAGGCTTGCCTTTAAGTGTTCCATCCCAACCGTGTTCGGGGTCAGTAGTTGTAAAAACATGATTTCCCCAACGGTCGTAAATAATCATTTTAAAATCGTAAATTTTAGTGCACACCGGTTTAAATACATTGTTTATATCATCCCAGTTAGGCGTAAATGCATTCGGAATATAAAATGCGCCCAGTACAATTATTTTTACCTCAGCAGAATCTATACAGCCCGTTGCAGGATTACCGGTTTTTACAATGTATGTAACATCATCATCGGGCGAACAAACAGGCGATGGACAATTAGTACAACTTAAAGCATACGAAGGCGACCAGGTAACTGTAGCGTTAGCAATTGCATGAAGTATAACTGTTTCTCCAGGTAACAATTCATAATTGTCAGGCGTTACGCTTATAATCGGACTTGGATTTACATTGACTGTAACAGTATTTGTAGTTATACATGGTCCGTTTTTTATTGTTACCATATAGGTCGTTGTAATTAATGGAGTTGCCACCGGATTATAAATTGTTGTGCTGCTCAATCCATACGCGGGTGACCAATTATAAATATAATTACCTTGTATTTCATACAAGTATGCTTTTTGTCCTGCGCAAATGGTAGTATCATTTAGCGGCCAACCTACTTCAGTATATTCATAAACCTTTACTGTATCAGAGCCGATACATCCAAAATTATCAGTAGCTGTTACTATGTATGTTCCGGCTTGAGTAACAGTTATGGACGGTGTTGTTTGTCCGGTATTCCATTGATAAGATGTGTAAACACTATTTACATACAATTTAAGACTATCATAGGTGCAAAAGGTTAGAGAATCTCCTCCTATAATAAATGGATAGGCTGTTCCGGAAAGACCGTAAATAGTTATGGTATCGGTATCAGTACAAACACCATTTGTAGCTGTGACAGTATATGTAATTGAAGTACTTGAAAAAGAAGTTGGATTGGAAATATTTGGATTGCTTAAACCTGTTATTGGCAACCAACTTATAGAAGTTGCATTTATTGCGGTAGCATTTAGTTGTGCACTATCTGCCGAACAAATGGTAAGTGTTGCTGTTGCCGCTACCGTTACAGGCGGATATACTTGTATAAGTGAGTACACGGTATCTCTCTGGTTACATGTTGTTGTATCAATAGCAATAAGCTGTACGGTGTAAGTACCGGCATTGATGTATGTATGCGTTGGTGAAAGAGAGGTGCTTGTATTTCCGTCACCAAAATCCCATTCGTATTGTACGGAGTTTACACTTTGGTTACCAAAATTAACAGTAAAGGGAGCGCAACCTATTAGACTTAATGGATTAAGGGATAAAGATGCAACAGTTTGTTTTAAATCAAAATCAAATTTAACAAGTGCATTATTACAATTAGAAGAATTATTTGTGGTTGACCATGCACCCGGCGTAGTAGGCATATCATTATTGCCACCGCAACTCTCGCAAATTGCCTGATAAATTACACCCGATTTATCGAAGCGACTTGTACCCCCATCAACATGTTCTAAACTTATACTTCCGCCAAAATAACTGGCGTACCATAAAGCGGTGGCATTTTTTTGAAGGACTAAAAAATAAAAATCACTACCGTCAGTTGTAGATTGAAAAGCATTAGTTGTTGTTGGTAAACCAAATGTTGAACTTGTTGCTACGTTATATCCATACAAAGTTCCGCCCCATCCGGAAATATAAATATTTTGGCATTTATCAACCATAAAAGCTGAAGGAGCAATATCAGGTGTACCTGCACCTCTGCCAAACTGGGTAGAAAAAATTGTTGTTGCAAGGTTAGGGGTAAACCCATGAATAAATTGTCCGCTGTTTGCATTTGAATATACTCCTCCTGTAGTAGGATAGCTTCCGCTTGTTTGACCGTAAATGTAAACGTTGTTAAAATTATCGAGTTGTACAAAATACGATTGATCGTATCCTGTAGTTCCGATATAAGTTGATTGAAGTATTGAATTTCCTCCGGCAGAAAGATGCGTTAAAACACCATCAATATTACCCATATAAGCAGGGTGTAATGCGCCGGCAGTTACCGGATAATTTACACTTTCAGTACCACCTGTTACAAATACAGTATTGTTATTATCAATTGCCATACTGTAAGCTGCGTCGTTTGCACTTCCACCAAGGTAGGTGCTCCAAGTAAGCGTAGAAAAATTTGCATCCATTTTAAAAACACAGGCATCCTGCATTCCGTTATTTACCGGCTGTAAACAACCTGCCGTTACCGGAAAATTAGTTGAAATTGTACACGATGCAATATAAACGTTATTAGTATTGTCAACCATAACTTCACCTCTTCCGTCATCGGCATAATTGTATTTTAAAGAGGCGCGCACCATTTCATTTCCATCAATATTTACTCCATCGTCGCCTGTTCCGCCAATAAATGTTGATGCAAGCAAACCTGTACCGGTCGAATTTATTTTTGTTAGAACAATATCAGAGCCGCCATTTATGCTAACATCATACGCACCAGCTGTAACCGGGTAATTAATTGAATAGGAGCGGCCATAAATAATTAAATTATCATTGACATCTACAATTGTACTTTGAGGTTGTTCATTATCACTTCCACCTAAATAAGTAGAATACAAAAGGTTCGTTCCTGTTGGATTAAATTTAGATGCCACCATATCAAAACCCATGTATGTATAGGTAGAATTTACTACACCTCCACCAAAGGTTTGCTGAAAAGCCCCTGTTGTTATTGGATAACCAACCCCAAAACATACTCCCGTGGTATATCCGTTACCCTGACTATCAAAGGTTGCGCTCATTCCCCAATTATCAGAGGTAGAGCCGGTATATGTTGCAAAAACAAGAGTAGGATCAATTATTAAAACTTTAGCATGATTGTAGTTCCCGGTTATTTCGAAACTGATAGTATTGTTTTCTCCAAGTTTATATTTACAATTTACTTTTTGTTTTTTTCCATCTGTTTCTTGATAAGCAAATGGTGTTTGTTGAATTATTTCGCCAACTTCAGTTGAAATTACCAGATTGCCGTCTTTTATTGAAAGATTATTTTGCCCTTCAAATTTCATTTTAATTTGTGAGGCATCAGCTCCGGGGCTCACTAAAAAATCATATCTCACATTGTTCTTGCTGCTGAATATTTTTGCCGAAATACCATTATATAAATTGTGATACATTACGGTTTGGGAAAGTGGCACATTTGCCGCCCAATTATTTTTATCTTTTCCTAAAAAGTAATTATGGTAAACTGAACTTTTATTTAATTCTTCGGTAGTTACAGTTGATGAACTACCCATAAACTGCATACGCACCGCCTGAAAAGTAAGGGTATAAATACCGGTGCTATTTGTTTGAATTCCGTTTTCATGTGCATGTAATTGCTCAAAACCTTCTTTAGGATAAAATACATAGGTAAAGGCATTGGGCTCGAGGTAAACTCTGCCACCCTTAAAATCAGCTTCGTAAAGTGCTCTTTTATCCCACTGACCTTTATTTTTTATGTAATTTATATAGGAGGGGTCTTCGTCTGCAACTAAAGAAGTGCAAAAGCAGTTGCTAAAAAACAATATAAATATGGCATAATGTTTTACCATGCAGGCAATTAAAGTCTAAAATCCAATAGTAAATATATAACATTTTCCTCCAAAAAGTCCTACCACTAGTAAAGTTTCCTCCTGTTTTTCCAACAAATGGGTGTTATTACCTATTTCACTCTTAAAATTTGCATCAGTCTAAATAAATTTGTAGCTTTGCGCTCCTTAAATTAAAGAATTATGGCTCGTATTTGTCAACTTACCGGAAAAAAGGCTGTTATAGGCCATAAAGTATCTCACTCTAACGTTAAAACCAAGCGTGCGTTTGATGTTAATTTAAAGCGTAAGCGCTTTTTTGTGCCTGAAACAGGTGAGTGGATTGTGCTTCGCGTATCAACCTCTGCACTTAAAAATATTAACAAAAAAGGTATTTTTGTTTGCTTGAAAGAAGCCCGCGCAAAAGGTTTATTGCCAAAGGCTAAAAAAGCAGTAGTTACAGAAGTTAAAAAATAACAAATAGTATTGAAATTATATAGGACCTTGTTACCTTTGGTAGCAAGGTTTTTTCTTTTTATATGATTAAATTTTTTACAATATGTTCACTTTTAATTAGCCCTCTGTATGCTCAGGTTGCTGATACTTTATATGACTCTGATTGGCTCGGGGCAAAGTTCCACGCAGGTAGAAGAGATGCTTTCAGAGAGAAAATGCCTCCTAAATCGGTTGCTGTTGTGTTTGCAAGTCCGGTTAGAAACCGAAGCAATGACGTAGATTTTCAATACAGTCAGGATCCCAATTTTTTCTATTTAACCGGACTAATAGAACCCGATGCAGTTGTTATTATATTTAAGGAGCAACAAACTATTGACAGTATAACTACCAATGAAATTATCTATGTGCAACCGCGCATGCCTAAAAGGGAAAGCTGGACAGGTAAGCGTTTAGGTGTTGCAGGTGCAACAAAAAGCCTTGGATTTAAATACGCCTATAAAAACGCAGAATTTACCAATCTGAACATTGATTTTAAAAAGTTTGAAAAGATTTATCATTCGCAACTTAATGATGATGTGCTTGACGGAAAACGTGATAAGGGTGATTTGTTTGATTTGATTAAAAACTTCATTGATAAATCGAAGGAAAACACAAATAAAGATATCTATGGTTTCTTTGATAAAATGGCTGAGTTACGCGAAATTAAAACTCCTGAAGAACTTGTCTTACTTCGGAAAGCTATAGATATTACTTGCGATGCCCATCTTGAATTAATGAAAAGTCTGGAAAGTAATATGACCGAGTATAAGGCACAAGCAATAGTAGAATATGGTTTTAAATACGGAGGATCGGAATATGTTGGTTACCCCTCTATAGTTGGAGCCGGAGAGAATTCGTGCATTTTGCATTATGTAACGAACAGAAAAAAGCTTACTTCCAAAGATATAATGGTAGTTGACGCGGGCGCAGAATATCATGGATATACAGCGGATGTAACAAGAAGTTTGCCTATATCAGGTAAATTTAGCGAAGAGCAAAAAAAAATATACAACCTGGTATTAGAAGCTCAACTTGCAGGAATTAAAGAATGCAAGGAAGGAAACCTGTTTAGCTCTACACAAAATGCCGCTGCCGAAGTAATAAAAAAGGGGTTGATAGAATTGGGGTTAATAAAAGAACCTAATGATTTTATTAAGTATTTTTTTCATGGTACCTCTCATTATTTGGGATTAGATGTGCATGACGCGGGCACTTATGGCAGATTTAAAGCCGGACTTGTGATAACAGTAGAACCGGGTATTTACATCCCCGAAGGCTCTCCATGTGATAAAAAATGGTGGAATATAGGTTTACGAATTGAAGATGATGTGCTTATTACCATAGGAGAGCCTGACGTTTTAAGCGGAAAACTTCCTAAAACCGTTGAAGAAATAGAAAAACTCATGGCCATGCCCGGTTTTTTGAAGAAAAATTAAGCAATAATTCAAAAAAAACGTATATTTGCGTTCCTTAAATTGAATGAGTCATGGCAAAGAAACAGAACAGGATACAAGTGATATTAGAGTGTACAGAGCATGCTGCAACAGGGCAGGCAGGTACATCAAGATATATTACAACTAAAAATAAGAAAAACACTTCTGAGAGAATTGAACTAAAAAAGTACAATTCTATTTTGAAAAAATATACAATTCACAAAGAAATTAAGTAAAAATTAACCCGTAAAAGGGAATAAAAAAACGAGTTATGGCAAAGAAGGTTGTTGCAACATTAAAAACAGGAAAAGGTAAAGATTTTACCAAGGTAATTAAGATGGTTAAATCATCTAAAACCGGTGCCTATATGTTTAAGGAAGAAATTGTACACAATGATCACATTCAAGATTTCTTAAAAGCAAAGTAAAATATTTTTTGATTTTTTTAAACCACTTCCCAAAAAGAAGTGGTTTTTTTATTGAAGAAATACAAATTAAACACAAACCGTATTTGCATTATTTTTCTTTGCAGTTTCATACTCCGCTACCTTCGTGCTTACCCAAAGTTTAGCTTCCTCATGTTCGGCAAACATTTTAGTTTCACTTGCGGGTTTGTTAATCTTCATTATAAAATTACCAATTAGTCGTTGTGCTAAATTTTTTACAACAAGCGCTTGAGCAATTAAATTCTTTGAGTAATGCGGTTTCGCTCCTTCAGCGCGAGCCTCTCCGGTGATGCTAAAAAAATCTTTAGCGCTAAAAACACTTACATACTTTTTACCATCAGTTAAACGCAAAGTCTCAGTATGCATTTCAATAATATCGAGTTTCTCTATTTCAATATCTTTCATGTAAAACTCAACCAGTTTTTTATCATGGGTATAGACTATTTTATATTTGCTATTTTCAAATATATTTTCCACCAAAGTGCAATTTATATCGATTAAACAATGTATTTCGCCTACTAATTTAGAAATAATTTTGAATTAAATCTATTCATAATTGCAAGATTTTTAAATTTTAAAGGTATTCTGAGGGCAAACAGCGCTTATTGGGTGTGTTTCCATTGATTTTACAGATATAAGTTTTGTACTTTTACGCTATGATTCGCACAATAAGTTATTTAATTATAGGAGTATGTATCTGCATAGCAGTTAATACATTCTCAAAAGCATGGGAGAAAACGCATTTCTCTTATCAATCAATTAAAGTTACGGGTTTGGCCAAGCGCGACTTCTCATCCGATTTAATTGTGTGGAGTTCATCTTTTAGCCGCAAAGCATACACACTTGCTGATGCAAACGCTTTAGTAAAAAAAGATATTGCTTCGGTAAAAGAATACCTTATTAAAAATGGAGTGCAGGAAAGTGAAATAACGTTTTCAGCTTTACAAATTAATCGTGATTATCAATATAAATACGATGCTAATGGCAGGAATGTTGGGCAGGATTTTACAGGGTTTAATCTTACACAAACAGTGCAGGTGGAATCCAAAAATTTAGCAAAAGTAGAAAGTGCATATAAAGATGCAGGGAATATGATTGATATGGGAATTGAATTTATTACAGGTGAACCCGATTATTATTATTCAAAATTATCTGATCTTAAAATTGATTTACTAACCGAGGCAACAAAGGATGGGTACAACCGGGCTGCTAAAATTTCTGAAAATGCAGAAGGTAATGTCGGGAAATTAAAAAACGCCAGCATGGGCGTTATACAAATAACCGGACAAAACTCAACCGAAGATTATTCCTGGGACGGCGCTTTTAATACCAAAGCAAAAAATAAAACAGCAACCGTAACCGTAAAACTTGAGTTCGAAATAAAATAATCATGGGAATTTTAAGTTTTTTCTCGAAAGAAAAAAAAGAGGCGCTTGATAAGGGATTAAACAAAACCAAAGAAAACTTCTTTAGTAAAATTACAAAAGCTATTGCTGGTAAATCAACGGTTGATGCAACTGTGCTGGATGATTTAGAAGAAGTTTTACTCTCTTCGGATGTTGGCGTTACCACAACTTTAAAAATAATTGACCGACTTGAAAAACGAATTGCTGTAGATAAATACCTGGGCACTTCTCAACTCAACTCAATCTTAAAAGAAGAAATTTCTTCCTTACTAACAGAAAATAATTCGGAAGACGTGAGTGACTTTTCTATTCCTGCAAATAAAAAACCTTATGTAATAATGGTGGTTGGTGTTAATGGAGTGGGAAAGACAACTACCATCGGAAAATTGGCTTATCAGTTTAAACAAAAAGGAAAAAATGTTTTATTGGGTGCAGCCGATACTTTTCGCGCCGCTGCTGTCGACCAATTAATTATCTGGAGTCAGCGTGTAGATGTACCAATAGTTTCTCAGGGAATGAATGCAGATCCAGCGTCTGTTGCATTTGATGCAGTAAGTTCAGGTCTTGCAAAAAATTCTGACATTGTAATTATAGATACAGCAGGAAGGTTGCATAACAAAGTTAACCTGATGAATGAGTTGGGGAAAATTAAAAAGGTAATGAGCAAAGTTATTCCCGACGCTCCGCACGAAGTTTTATTGGTACTGGATGCTTCCACCGGACAAAACGCAATAGAGCAATGCAAACAGTTTACAGCTGCCACAGAAGTAACGGCACTTGCACTTACAAAATTGGATGGAACTGCAAAAGGCGGCGTTGTTATTGGTATATCAGATCAATTTAAAATTCCTGTAAAATACATTGGAGTGGGAGAGAAGATGGAAGATTTGCAAGCCTTTAACCGTACAGAATTTGTTAACTCATTATTTGACGGAAATTAAAAACAATGACGCAAAAACACAAAGGTACAAAGAACCACCATTTTTTTATTGCTTTGGATAGCTATCTGAATTAGTGTTTTAATGCCTTGGCGGCAGAAATAAAATTAGATATGAAAAAAACAGTTGTAATAGGAGCTTCAGATAATCCCGAAAGATATTCTTACAGAGCGGTTGTAAGTCTTTCTAAACACGGAGATGAAGTAATTGCGATAGGGCTGAAAGACGGAATGATTTTAAACATACCAATTTCATTTGAAAAAAAACATATTGAAAACGTGGATACTGTTACATTGTATGTTGGCGCGAAAAACCAACCCGGTTGGTACGACTATATTTTATCTTTAAAACCAAAACGTATTATTTTTAATCCGGGCGCAGAAAATGAAGAGTTTGCCCAAATAGCAAAAGGAAAAGGAATAGAAGTTATGGAGGCATGTACTTTGGTTATGCTTTCAGTTGGGAATTATTAACCCCACTATACTGCGGACTGTCTCCCCATGATAAAATGGAGAAAAAAACACAAACTACTTGAGTCTATCCGGATTATCACTTAAAAAAGCGTTCCAGTTTTTGTAAGATTTTTTTCCTTTTGCTAATCCGTTATTTTGAAAATGATGACAGACTGCAACCGCAAGCGCATCGGTAGCATCAAAAAAACTGGGAGCCTTCTTAATATTTAAAAGTTGCATAAGCATTGCAGAAACCTGTTCTTTAGAAGCATTACCATTTCCGGTTACGCTTTGTTTTACTTTTTTGGGAGAATATTCAAAAATTGGAATATTAAAATTTAATCCGGCTGCCATTGCAACGCCTTGCGCGCGACCAAGCTTTAACATACTTTGTACATTCTTTCCAAAAAATGGCGCCTCAAGTGCAAGTTCATCGGGTTTAAATTCTTTTATGATTGATGTAACTTCCGAAAATATTTTTTGCAAGCGCACAGTATGATCGCCAAGTTTCCCAAGTTTAATTACATCGAGTTTAATTAATTTCATTTCGCGCCCGCTTATATGCAATAAGCCGTAACCCATAATAATTGTCCCCGGGTCAATTCCTAAAATTATTTTATCGATTGTTGCCATTAATTAATCAAAAGTAACATTAATGTCAGTTCGAGCGAAGTCGAGAACAAGTATTTAATATATTAGTATTCAACACATTATAAATAAATTAATTTGTTGGTTGAAACATAGTTAAAACATATTTGTAGTAGAGTATTATAATGTTCTTGTACGAAGATACTAAATCTTCAGTTAATCTATTTCATATAATCCTGCCACATAATTAGCATGTATTTACCATTGTCATCTAAGTCACGAAAACCAAATTCGTAACAAAAATGGTAAGCGTTTCCATTTTTTGCTTTCCAAATATGAGTAAAATAGTTGAAGTCGAATCCTTCTTTTATGAGAATGCTTTTTTTAATTTGTGACTGGCCTGACACGTTGTATGATTTTAATATTCTGCGGTTATGTTTTAATTGGTTATCAATTTTAACATAAGTACTTGGTTGATTTTCCTTGTAATTTTTATAATGAAAAGAGGATTTACAATAAACCGAACAGAATTTTTGCCCTAACCTTCCTGTTAACTTTTCTCCGCACTCCTTACACTTCTCCATATTAGATAAATTTATTGGTTAATTAAACGTTTTTTTAACGAACATTATACGTACAAATCTACGAATATATTTTGATTTGATTTTTGCTTCACATTACTTTGCAATTCAAGTATAAATCCAAATGCTATGAATGCAAGTAAAATATTTCATCAAAATGAATATAGAATCAAGGTCGATTTTTCTCACGATGCTATTACAACCGAGAAATTAAAACAAATTCCAGATGCAAAATGGAGCAAGACCAATAACGCCTGGCACATACCTTACCATAAGTCAGCATTTGACAAGTTACAACTTATGTTTCCAGAATTAGAGTATATCAATAAGAATTCAACATTAAAATCTTCAAATTTGGTCGAAAGTGGCACTTCCAAATCTATCGTTCCATCGCACAAAGCCGTTTCAATTCTTGTTTATGGCAAAAACATCGCCATTAACCTGCCCAAAAATGAATTAGATACCCAATTTATCCTTGGCTTGAGATATAGTCGTTGGGACAAAAAGCAATACCGCTGGATTGTACCTCATTACAAAAGCAATTTAGATTTATTGAAGAACTATTTTAAAGAAAGAATTACCGAACTCATAATTCATGAAGATTCAGAAACCAACATCTGCTCAGGTACTAAAAGGAAAATTGGAAGGGATGAATTTTTAATAATAAAAACAAAATCCGGTCGTTTAAAATTATTTTTCGGATTTAACAAAGACCTTACAAAAGCCGTTCGAACAATACCATATTGCAATTGGAATGCTTACAGCAAATCTTGGAGCGTTCCCTTTGCTGATAAATTCTTAAATGAGCTAAAAACCATTGCCACATTCCAAAACTTGTCAATCACCTATGAAGAGGAAGAGCTTGATAAATCCAAAGTTTCGAGGATTTCAAAATTTGATATTCCCAACTATAGAAAATGTCCCGAAGAATTCATTCTTAAATTAAAAGAACTAAGATACAGTGAACGTACTATTTTGGTCTATAAAAATTCATTCGAAGAATTCGTTAACTATCATCACGAATTCGACATTGACACCATTGATGAATCAATGATTACTGCTTATCTAAGATATTTGGTAATCGAAAGAAAGATCTCTTCTTCCTATCAAAATCAAGCTATCAATGCAATAAAATTTTATTATGAACGAGTACTAGGTGGACCACAAAAGTGTTACCTTATCGATAGACCAAAAGAGGAAAAGACATTACCAATTGTTTTAAATGAAAAAGAAATTACAGACTTATTAAAGGCAACGGATAACATTAAACATAAGGCTATTTTAATGCTTTCATATTCAGCTGGATTGCGATTGAGTGAGTTGGTTAATGTTAAATTAAAAGATATTGATAGTGAAAGGATGCAAATTCGAATTGCACAAGCAAAAGGAAAGAAAGATAGGTATTCGATTTTGTCGCCCAATTTATTGAATGTTTTACGGATTTATTTTAAATCTTACAAACCCAAAATATGGCTTTTTGAAGGGCAAAAGGGTGGTCAATACGCATCACGAAGTATTCAATTGATTATGAAAGAATCCACTAAAAAGGCTGGAATCAAAAAGAAAGTAAGCGTACATACACTTCGTCACAGTTTCGCAACGCATCTATTGGAAGGAGGTACAGATTTAAGATATATTCAGAGCTTATTAGGGCACGAAAGCAGCAAAACGACAGAAATATACACGCATATTACAACAAAAGGATTTGACCAGATAAAAAGCCCTATTGATAAGTTGGATATCTCTTAGGAATAGTTTACATTTGCTAAATCCTACCGTTTAAAATAACAAAAGAAAAAAATAAGTGAAAGAAGAAAAGAGCATAAAATATAATTTTTCAGAATCAAATTTGAACCTTTCCCTACCTGCGACTAATTCCGATATTTACGAAACCAGTTTCGTATATATCTCAAAAAGACCGATAATACGCAACGAGTTGCGTAAAGGGACTTGTTATAAGCCATTTTAAAACGACACGACAATGAAAAAAATAATTACATCTCTTCTTCTTACAATCAGTTGTTTGTCATCTTTTGGACAAATTGACCTTAATAATTACAACTTCAACAAGTATGAATATAAAAGCAAATGCTACGGAAGTGGTCCGACATATTATACGACAAGAAAACTAAGTATTTATGAAAGTATGAGTACTGAAAGTGCCGAGAGCGGAGAAATTCCAAGCGGTGTTGCAGTAGAAGTAACAAATTCATTTTTTGGAGAACACGGTTGGTGGGAAGTCTGTTATGACGGTGAAACGGGTTGGGTAAAAAAAGCATACTTGACAAAAAAACAACCCGTTCAAAAAACTCCAACTTATCAAGATGATAGTGACAATTCATCAGTTAGTTCGACTGACCAAGACACAGATGTTGGTTTTGAACCCTTTTTGGCAAAGGCAAATTCATCAGCAAATTTCAG
>CAZZEI010000099.1:0-12226 GCA_964653165.1 uncultured Flavobacteriaceae bacterium
CCTTTATTCATGCGGATTTCAAAGAACTTTTACTAATTTTGATGCAACGCTAGTGCATTATTGACATAAATAAAAGAGTAGAGAAACTTGAAAGGGAAAACACAGATTTTAAAAAAGAAAACAAAGAGTTAAAAGAGAGGCTAAATAAAAAATAAAACATGTATAAAAAAATTGCAATACTCGCCGTACTGTTTTTAGCAACGCCAATTATTTCTTTTGCGCAATTGTGTTTTAGTCCTGCCACAAACTTTGCGGTAGGGGCTAGTCCTGCTTCAATAATTAGTGCAGACTTTAACGGAGATGGAAAGTTAGATTTAGCAACCGCTAATCGAACCTCTGATGATGTTTCTATATTATTAGGAACAGGAACGGGCAGTTTTGGCAGCGCTACCAATTTTATGGTTGGTTCCTTCCCTTTTTCAGTTATCAGTGCCGATTTTAATAGAGATGCAAAAGCCGATTTGGCGGTGGCTAATGTTAATTCAAGCAGTATTTCGGTGTTATTAGGTACAGGGACAGGAAGTTTTGGGGCTTCAACTAATTTTACGGCAGGTGCTAATCCTCAGTCTGTAATTAGCTCAGACTTCAACGGAGATGGTAAGACCGATTTGGCGGTAGCTAATCCAGGTTCGAACAACGTATCTGTTTTATTGGGAACAGGCACAGGCAACTTTGGTGCTGCTAATAATTTTACAGTGGGTACTAATCCTCGTTCAATAATCAGTGACGATTTTAACGGAGATACCAAAGCCGATTTAGCAATAGTTAATTCAGGTTCAAATAATCTATCGATATTATTAGGTACGGGTACGGGCAGTTTTGCAACTGCTGTAAATTTTACAACTGGGACTAATCCTTGGTCAGTAATCAGCGCTGATTTTAATGGAGATAGCTTTGCCGATTTGGCAACGGCTAATGTCAATTCAAATGATGTATCTGTATTATTGGGTACGGGAACGGGCAGTTTTGGGACGGCTACCAATTTTACTACAGGTACAAATCCTCAATCAATAATCAGCACCGATTTTAATGGAGACTCGAATTTTGATTTGGCAGTGGCTAATTCAAACGATGTATCGGTATTATTAGGTAATGGCAACGGTAGCTTTGGGGGTGCCAATAACTTTGCGATATCAGGTAGTGGTGCCTCGGTTATCAGTGCAGATTTGAACGGCGATACCAAACCAGATTTGGCAGTGGCGAATGACTTAAACAGCGTGCCCGTTTTATTAAACTGTAGTATTTTAGAAATTAGCGAATTGACATTTGACAAATTAAAAATTTTCCCCAACCCTGCTACAAATAATGAAATGATAAATATCGAAATCCCTAATAGCAGTATAAATTCTATGGAACTTTTTAATTCGCAAGGTGAGTTGGTTTTAGTAGCCGATTTTAAAAATAAAAACAAAACTATTATCAATACTTCTGAAATAGCAAAAGGTATTTATTATTATAAAGCATGGTTTTATAATGGAGATTTTTATTCGGGAAAAATAATGATGCAATAAATTAATTATTATGAAACAACTCCTTTCCATAGTGCTAATATTTTTATTTGAAAGCATCTGCCTCGGTCAACGATTTTTTCCGCCACCACACACTAATTATGATACCATCGTTAAACAAACAGAAAATAATTTCAACAATTTGCGATTAAGTAACCCTGTGCCGATTTATTTGCGATTTTTATTTTGGACTTGGACTTAAATATCAAACCAACCAATACCAAAACAAAATAGGTGACAAAATAAAAGACCAATCTTACTGGGATCTTAAAGTTGCTTTAAATGTAAAAATCGGTTGGCGGTTTTAATTTCTTTAATAAGGGCACAAAATAGGCTGAGTGCTATTTAGATTTGCGGCTATCGCGCTTTTCATTGGAATAGTTACAATTGGGCAGAATTAATTAAAAAAATAAATTATCTTTTAAAAATATGCTCTACAAATTTTTAAAAATTCTCCTCCGCATTACTTTACGCACGTTCTTTAGGAACAAGCAAGTACTCGGACTCGAAAATATTCCAGATAAAGGTCCGCTGCTATTGGTAGCCAACCATCCGGGTACTTTTATGGATCCAATAGTGATTGCAGCGTCTATAAAAAGAAAAGTTTATTTTTTGGGTAAGGCGCAGGCTTTTAATTCTTCCTTTGCAAAATGGCTATTACCTAAATTTAATATCATTCCAATTTATCGGGCACAGGATGATGCATCCAAACTCAATAAAAACAAAGAAACCTTTTCAACATGTTTTGAGCATCTTAAAAACGGCGGAGTACTATTAATATTTCCGGAAGGAATAAGCCTTACAGAAAGAAAACTCAAACAAATTAAAACAGGAGCCGCACGAATTGTGCTTGGGGCTGAAGCTGAAAATGATTTTAAATTGGGCGTAAAAATAATCAGCTTCGGATTAAATTACTCTGACCAACATAGTTTCCGCAGTGACTTACTTATTAATATTGATAAAGGAATAAATGTAGTTGACTACAAAGATAAATATAGTATAGATTCATTTAAAGCGGCACATGAACTGACTGATGAAATACGTCTCAGAATAGAAAGTCAAATTGTAGCAATTCAAGACGGTGAAGTAGATAAACTGGTGAAGAACATTGAAGTGATTTACAAATCGCAGCTACTAAAAGACTTAGACTATTCTGCAAAGATAAAAGAACATGATTTTATCGTAACGCGAGCAATTAGCGAACATGTTCATTATTTTTTTGAAAAGGAACCTGAGCGCGTAAGCAAAATGAAAACCGACATAGATACTTATTTTACCGACTTGGAAAGACTGGAGTTGAATGACCGCATGTTAAAAAAGTTTCAAGGAAGAGGGTCGATGTTTTTAAATAGTATTTTTTCATTACTGAATGTGATTTTAGGTTTCCCGTTTTTTATTTTTGGATTCATCAATAATTATTTGCCCTACAAAATACCCGGCTGGCTAAGTAAAAAGATTGCAAAATCAGCTGAATTTTATGGAGCAATTATAATGGTTGCCGGGACTTTTACGTTTTTAATTTTTTATTCCATTCAATTATGGCTTGTGCAACATTATTTTCATGCCATTTGGTTTACATTATGCTATCTCGCAGCACTTCCATTAAGCGGCTTTTTTGCTTTTTTCTATTGGAAAAGATTTACTAATTTACGTGGAAGATGGATGATTTTTACTTTGTTTTATAAACGGACAAGTCTAATCACTTCATTATTAAACATGCGTAAAAAAATTATTGATGAATTGGAAAAAGGGAGGAAAGAGTATTTGGAGAAAACTTCTTAAATCTGATGTCAGTTCGAGCGAAGTCGAAAACCTAGTAATGACAACATCGCACGCATCTCGACTGCGCTCGAACTGACATAATTCTACAAATTAAAAATCTTCCTCTATATCGTGATTAGGATTGCCCTTAATAATATCACTGCCATTATCAACCTTATCATCATCCCACTTTTTAGATTGAACGGTAATACTGTTTGGTCCTGCAATAAAATCCTGATTAGGTTCTAAATTTTTATTGCTGTTGTAAATATCTTTTGCACCTTCCACATAATCTACATCAACAAACTTTGCTAAATAATCTATAAATTTAATGCGCGGTTGTGCAGTAGCTCCATGCCTGTTTTTTGCAATATAAATCTCTGCCATGCCACGCGACGGGGTTTCGTCTTCAAATACATCTAGTCCGTAATATTCCGGACGGTAAATAAAACAAACCAAATCAGCATCCTGCTCAATGGCTCCCGATTCACGCAAATCAGAAAGTTGGGGACGCTTGGTACCTGTGCTTCTTTTTTCTACATCACGACTTAACTGTGATAAAGCTATAATTGGAATCTCTAATTCTTTTGCTAAACTTTTTAATGAACGTGAGATATAACTTATTTCTTGCTCACGGTTACCGCCGCGGCCTTCAACACCCGATGTCATCAGTTGAAGGTAATCTACAACTATCATTTGTATATCGTGGTTCTCTTTTAAACGACGCGCCTTAGCACGTAATTCAAAAATAGAAAGCGCAGGAGTATCATCAATGAATAAGGGAGCGTTTGATAAACTTTTTATGCGCGAGTTCATTTGTATAAACTCATGATCGCGCAAATCTCCTTTTCTTAATTTCTCTCCATCTAATTCTGCTTCAGCCGATATTAATCGGTTTACCAATTGAAGTGATGACATTTCTAATGAAAACACAACAACAGGTTTACTAAATTCAACGGCTGCGTTGCGAGCAAGTGTTAACACAAGAGCCGTTTTACCCATAGCAGGACGGGCAGCAATAATAATTAAATCAGATTTTTGCCATCCGCCTGTAACTCTATCAATAGTTGTAAAACCGCTTGGTACACCCGTAACTCCGCTTTCCTGCTTACTTGCTTCTTCAATTTGAGTAATAGCTTTTGCTAAAAGTTTACTAATACTTTCCTGCTGTTTGCGTACGTTACTATCTACCAATTGGTAAATACTTTCTGTGGCTTTATCTAACAAATCAAAAACATCGCTACTGTCTTCGTACGAATGATTAATAACTTCAGTGCTGATACGAATTAACTCGCGCTGAATATATTTTTGAAGAATAATACGCGCATGGTATTCAGAATTAGCAGATGAAGCAACACGATGCGTAAGTTGTGAAATTGAATAAGCGCCTCCTGCCAATTCAAGTTCACCATTTTTCTTCAGCTGATTTGATACAGTTAAAATATCAATAGGCTCAGAGCTGTTAAATAAATCTACAATGGCGCGGTAAATACTTTGATGAGCAGGCTTATAAAATGCTTCAGGTCTTAAAATATCTATAATTGTGCTTAGTGCTTCTTTCTCAAGCATCATAGCACCCAATACGGCTTCTTCAAGTTCGGTTGCCTGGGGTTGCAATTTTCCGTCTAAAGCAGGAGGGGTATAACTCTGCAATTTTAATTTCGGTTTATTTCCACTGATAGTATTCATAACGATAATAAGAGAGTGCAAAGAAGCACCTTAGTTTCCAAGCATCAAAATACAAAAAATATGTAAGCAATTGTAAACATGTTATCAAACGCTATAATTTCAGTTTTTTTTGTTAATTTAGTGGTAATCAATTTACATTGAAAAGGAAGGTTTTATATTCTGCCATTTATTTGTTGATATTTTTTTTAGCCGGTTGTAAAAAGGAAAAAAAGGATACACAATCTCCATTAATTAGTATAAGCAACCCGGCCGAGGGTCAGATATTCAGCATGTTTGATACCATGCAAGTAACAGCGCACGTAAGCGATGAAACTCATCTAACCTCCATAGTAGTTGCGCTTACCGATTTAAACAATATACCCGTACAGGGCAATTACCCTGTCTCATTGCAGAGCAACGATTTTACGTTTACTATCAACTACGTTATTTCTGAATTTCGCTTACTAAGCGGTTTTTATTATTTGAGTGTAACAGCAAATGATGGTACAAACAGCCGGCAATCTACCCGCAAAATTTATATTAACGAATCTCCCACCCTAAAAACCGGTTATTATATTGTTGGCGCTACACAACCCAAAAATGTAATCAGATACGATGCAGCAATGGTGCAGAAAAATTTAATTTCGCTTACAACCGGCTTTACCGGCATGGCTTATAGCGGATACAATCATCAGCTTTATATAAACGGACATGTTAATCAGTCTTTACAGGCTGTAGACGCTGCTTATAACGAACAACTCAATTGGACCTCCGCTTATAGTGTTGGCTCTAACTTTACAAGTATTTATACCGATGGCAAAAAGCCTTATATTGGTTATTACAGTGGTAGTTTAAGTTCTTTTGCAAGTTCGGGAGGATATAGCACAAGTTATATAAATAACAATACGGGGTATTATCCCGTTTATTTTACGACTACAAGTACTTATGGAGTTGGAATTTATAAGGACAAATTTGGTATTGCGGGGAACCAGATAATTACTTTCGGGAAAAACAACGGTATTGCCATTAACAGTCGTTATACTCCTTGCTATATTGTAGGCATTTTTGAACGAACACAAGATGAACTTTATATTTTAGGAAACGACACCAACAGCAACCCCGTTATCTATTTATATTCTGTAACAGGTAATTTTTTTACTGGCCCTATGAGTTTACCGGCAGGAAAGTTAGTTTCGGCTGTGCAAATTGACTCCGATTATTTAATTTTTGCCGCGCAAAGCGGGAATATTTATGGATACAGATTTTCTACCAATAACGCTATTTCTTTGGCAAGTATTAATGCTCAAAAAATATCATTTCAGCCTAAAATGTACGAGCTTACTGCCTCCTCTAAAAATAACTTATATACCTATTCACTTTCAGGCAATTATAACCTGACTCAAGTAAACATGCAGGTATTAGCCGATAGTATTATTGGTTTTGAAGTTGTAACGAATAAATGATAAATTTGTCCGCCCGAACAACTGATTCGTTCAATTTGTGGGGCGTGCTTATTAATTAATTTAAACTAATATGAAAAATATTTTTCATCTAATTGCCGTACTGTTAGTTGTAAATGCAAAGGCACAATCTCCTGAGTTTAAAAGGAGTTTTGAAGAAGGCAACAGTAAATTCAAGCTTAAAAACTTTAGTTTAGCTATGGGTGCTTATGATAAGGCTATAAGCATCATAGAAGCCGAGGCACAAAAAGCTATCCTTGCAAAAACACCTTTGATTCCCGGAAAAAAATACCTGGCAGAAGTTTACGCAAAACGTGCGGCTTGTTATTACCGTATGGGAGGAAATACCGGTTCTATGATGCGCGATGCCGGAATAACTTTGGCCTTAGACCGCGAAAACCCCGACGCAATAGCCCTGATAGCTTCTACGAAAAGTAACGGAACAGATAAAAAAAATTCATGCATACTAATGGGTAGACAAAGATTAAAAGGCAGCGAGATTGCCGACAGAGTATTTGACGATTGCTTTTGCTGGCCGGAAGGTATTGCTTTGGCTAAAGAAGCCGAAACAGATGCCAATCTCAGAAAATATGATGTGGCTTTGAAAAAATTAAATGAGGCTATTGAAATTTTACCTGACTCAGGTTTTATTTATGCAACTCGCGCAAAATGTTATCTGGGCAAAAATGAACCTGAAAAAGCCTTAGCCGATATGAATTTAGCAATTGCGAAGCATGCAAGAACTTACAAAGTTTATTATTTACGCGCAGAAGCGTTTTTAAAAGCTAAAAAAGCAGATTCAGCGTTTCTTGATTTGAACAAATGTTTAGACTTAAAACCTGATTATTACGAAGGTTATGTGCTGCGTGCCGAAGTAAATGAAGAACTGGAGCAATGGAATGCGGCAATTTATGATTACAGACAACTAATTAAAAACAGACCTGACTTTGGTCCTAATTATTACAAATGCGCTTTGGTAATGCATAATCATCATGACGATCTTTTAGGTGCCTGCGATATGTACCAGGCTGCTGCTAACAGAGGTGTTGAAGAGGCAAAAGAAATGGCTACAAACTGCGGCAGTCCTAAATGGATGAAGGCCCACTTGAAAAAGGCAGAGAAATAGTTCCCATGCTTTCAGACATCCGCGAATACAATAGAGCGCAGATACCGCAGATTAATATGATAAACGCGGATAATTTTTTTTATTGATATGCAAGTTTTTCTTGGACTTATTTTCAATAATGACCCCGTGGGGACAAGTGGAAGTATTTTACTCTCTCCCGAAGAATCTAAACATTGCATAAAAGTATTACGCAAAAAAGTCGGAGATACTATTCAGGTAATTGACGGAAAAGGAAATTTTTACGCGACAGAAATTACACATTCCAATCCGGAAGCATGTGTTGTAAAAATTTTAAGTAAAAAGCAGATTGCGGTAAATAAGAATTATCGTTTGCACATTGCCATCTCCCCTACTAAAAATCCCGATCGTATTGAGTGGATGGTTGAAAAATGTACAGAGCTTGGAGTAGATGAGTTTTCTTTTATTGTTTGCAAACGAACCGAAAAACCAACTATAAAATTAGAGCGATTGCAAAAAATTGCTGAGAGTGCAGTGAAACAATCTGTTCAGGGATTTTTTCCAATAATAAATGAAGCTGTTTCTTTAAAAGAATTTATCTCGGTTCATAAAAATTCTGAAGAAAAAAAATATATTGCTCACTGTGTTGATGAAGCAAAAACTGACATTAAAAACATTTTAACCCCTTCAAAAAATATAATTTTAATTGGTCCGGAGGGAGATTTTACAGAAGAAGAAATTAAATTAACTCTTGAAAATAATTTTAGATCGCTTTCTTTAGGAGAAACAAGATTACGGACAGAAACTGCAGGGTTGTTTGTTGCGGGGGCTTTTAAAGCTTTATAATTTCATAAATATGTTATTACGAGCATAGCGAAGCAATCGCTTAACACTACCATTTGGCGATTGCTTCTAAACAAAGAAGCTCGCATAAGCGAGCTTCTTTGTTTTGTTGAAATCAGTAATTTTCATGTATGCATCAGCTCTTGATCACCTTATAGTGATAAACTTTATCATCAAATATAATCTTAAACATATATGCGCCTGCTGCGCACTTGCTTAAATCGAAATCTTTTGAAGCATCAGCTCCACTACAAATAATTAACTCATTCAACACCAGTCGTCCTTCTAAATCTGTAGCTGAAACAACAATGTTTTTGCTCTTCACATTCTGAGCACTAAAGTGAATTGCTCCAGAAGTTGGATTCGGATCCAATCCAAACATTCTTGGTGAATCCAATATAGAGGTAATTCCTACTGGAGATGTTGATTGAATATTAATATTATCCAAGAACAAGAAATTTCCATATCTGTTTATGTTTCTAAACATTACTCGAACTGCAGATCCTGCGAAAGCAGCTAAAGATGCAGAATCTGTTCTCCAATGTGACCCAAGTGTAGGTGCCCAGCAAGCGTTCATGTTACCAGTTGGATCTGTTTGCAATGTTACTCCACCTTTTTTATACACTAAAGATCCAAATGTTCCGCCGCATCCATTGGCCAAACGAACTTCAAGACTATCGAAGTATCCGGTATATGGTACGTACGCAACATCAAAAAACACTTGCGGATTTGTAGTTCCAGAGAGATCAATCACTTTACTAATAATGTCTTCTTGACTAGCCAATTGATTCAAATTACAGTTGTCAAACTCTGCGCATTGTGTGCTTGCACCAGATTTCCCAATTACATTTGGGTTCAATGTCCAATTCGCACCAGCAAAACTCGTAGCTAAACTCCAGCCTAATGGAGGGAAAGTAGCGCCTTGAAAATCTTCCACGAATGGTACTGTACCCGGTGCGGAAAAAGTTACGTTTAAATTCAGTGTGTCATTATAGTTATTCATGTCAATTCCATAATTTACCCATACTTTAAATGGAATTGTACCGCTTTGTGAAGCTAAATTTGCCAACGTTGTAAATGTATACGTTAAGCTCACACCTGGATTAATGGTTGGAGCATACAATTCGTTCACTGTTGGTAAATTCCCAAATTTATACGAGAAGGATACATTTGAAAACGGATTTGCACCAGCGTTTTTATAAATGATAACTACTTTAATTGAATCAAGACTATCGCACAAGGAATTTATATTTGTTCCCGGATAATTTATTGCGTTTGTTTCTGCATCAGTTGAAAGAATACAATTTACTAGTCCGGGTAATTTTTGAACTGCATTCGCTCTTCTTCCTTTTTGACCATTACTGATTGAGCGCACACTGTACCAGTTGGTATCTAAATAAAAGTGAGGCAACTTTATGGTTGTTGCTGTTGTGTAAGCAATGCTATCCATGTATTTTACTCCTAAACGGCTAACCTCATAACCTGTTGCACCTGTTACACCTGTCCAAGAAATAGAAATCGAATCAGGACAAGCTTGCGCAAAGGTAATGTTGCTTGGTTTTCCAATAATAGTGAAAGGAAGAACAGTTGTGTCTGCCGCCGAAGTGTTGTTGATACGTAATAAAACATTAGCAGCTTGAATATTTGGAACTACCCAGTTAAATTGTTTAGCATTTGCTAAAACAGTTGTAGCAATGTTAGTCCAAGAACCACCTCCGTTTATTGAATACTGTAATAGAAACGTTCCGTTCTGATAAAAATTATCCCATCTTAAAACCTCAGTTGTTGATGGAACAAATCCTTCTCCACCGATAGGATAAGTCAATTTAATTTGGTCATAGTAAAAATCCCAAAGAATGTAATAACGTTGATCGCCAAATGGAATTGTCGTTCCCCCAACATTCACAACATATGTTCCTGCAACTGGATTATCTAAAGTTACTTGTTCTACATTATTTAAATGATCAAGACCTCTTGTTGCAAGAGCAGAAAGATTAGCGGCTACCGGAGTTGTATCTAGCACCCAAGGATTGTAATTAACCGCAGAAGGAGTTGTCAATGACATATCAATGTCATTCACCAATGCTTTCGCAGCTGATGGGTTTCCTTCTTCATCTAACCAATAAATCATCACCTTCATTTTTGTAACGCCCGCCGGCACAACTAAGTTGTGCGTTTTATTTTGTGATTGCGAAACAGTATCCAATAAATAGCGATTTTCTTTCATCATGTTGTAGGCCCGTAAAAGATTTACTCGCCCATAACCATAAATGAAGTCAGGACCTGCATTACCTAAATCATGAGCGGTGTTCATTAAAATAGATTTAATTAATGCACCTTCAGGATTTACTCCTGAATTAAATCCTCTGTATGCTTGATATAACATAGCAACTGTACCTGCAATACTAGGGCAAGCAGCACTTGTTCCGCCACCAATTTGATAGGTATTGTTTTCGTTTGTTGATTCTTGATTTTTCCCGTTTGCAGCGATGTCTGGTTTTAGTCTTCCATCACTTGCGGGTCCTCTACTACTTGTTGCATCAATAACATCACTTGCATCAACGTTTGCAGCAGCAATTACATTTTTCCCCATTTTATATCCTCCGGTAATATTTCCCCATCCTGCTCCGGCGCCATAATTACAATCTCCAGAAGCATTATTTCCGCCGGAGAAAACAAATAATAAATTTGGGTTTGTATAACTAAGCATGTCTCCTTGTTGTGAATTAACGTCATATAAATTGCAACCTTGAGAATAAGAAGTAGAGGTTATATATATTCCTTTTGTTAGCATATTATTTATAGCACCATTGATATGTGGATAACCACCGATATCAAAAACATGTATATAAGAACCTGTTGCGCCACCATTTTTTGTAGGATCTAAATTTCCTGCTCCAACTGCAATTCCGGAAGTCATGTCTCCATGACTTTGACCAACAGCGGAGGAATAATTAGTGATTCTTCCTTTGAAATCAATGTGTGGACCAACAAAGCCATCATCAGCCAATCCGATTGAAACGCCTGACCCATCAATTCCGGGTAAGGTTGGGTTATTGATGTTTATTCCGTTTAATGTTTGAACACGGTGTAAAGTTCTTCCTTTTTCATCATCTTTTTGTGGTGCTTCAATAGCAGGTTGAACAAAACAAATAAATGATAACTCAGCAAGCTTCAGAAAATCCCAAGTCTTATACAATACGGTGAAAGTTCTAGCAGAAGAATTAGAGTTGATAACTTGAATATTCAACTTTTTTAATTTGTTTGCTATCGTAGAAAAATTTTCTCCTTTGTAATATTGAATCTCGAACTCAGCGAATTCTCCTTTTTTACAATAGTCAGGGACATAATTCTGAAACAAGTTTTTTTCCAATTTATATCTTGCAAGAATTGGAAGCGCAGAATAACAACCATGCGATTTTAAATATTGAAATGAAGCTTCATTCAAATTTAATTTGGCCATATATGAATTATCCGGCATATAGGATAAAAGATAGATACCATTGGCCTTTAATTCCTTTATTCTGTTTTTAGAAGGAATTACATTAAAGCTTAAAATTCTAAAAACAGGGTTATTAGAATCTTCTGAATTCATCTTGCTGAAGAAAGATTTAGAAGTAATTTCAGCTGTGGGTTTAACATTTTCATTTTTTAATCGCACCATGGCTTGTTGAGAAAAAGCCGTTAGAGCAAGAAAAAAAAGGCTATTAGTGAGTAGTTTTTTCATTTAGAATAATTTTGATTAAAAATAGGCAAATCAATTAGAAAAACAATACACCTAAAAAGATTTAAATAGCTATAAATCAATAGAATAAATAATTGAAACATTTTGATTAAGATAAGTGTGGGGTCAGTCATTTTTTCTTTGGAGTAGATACTTTAAGCAAATAATTTTTGAAGTC
>CAZZEI010000100.1:0-12222 GCA_964653165.1 uncultured Flavobacteriaceae bacterium
GCGGTACTTGCACTTGTCATTGTTGGAGTAGGATTAACCGTTACAGTAACAGTTTCTGAATTAGTGCAACCGTCAGCGCTTGTTCCAATAACAGTATAAGTTGTATTTGAAGTTGGACTAACAGAGACTGTGTATGTTATATCAGCTGTGTTCCATAAATAAGTGCTTGCCCCACTAGCGGTTAATGTTGTGCTGCTACCATTACAAATAGTATTAGTACCGCTAATAGTTAGAGTTGGCGTTGCGCATCCTCCATCAATTGTATTACGAATACCGCCATTGCCAAGAACAGTAAAGCCATTATTTAAATCGGTGAAGAAAACAGAATTTAAAGTTGTTGTTGTTCCGCTATTTTGAGTATACCAGGTAGATCCGGCATCTGTTGTTTTTAAAATTGTACCTAAAGCACCAACAGCAAATCCTGTATTAGCGTCTGCAAAATTAATTGAGTTCAGAGCATTGGCAGTACCGGTACTAAGACTATTCCATATAGTACCTCCATCAGTTGTTTTAAGGATATTGCCATTATCTGTTGTTACATATCCGGTATCTACAGAGGTAAAATAAACAGACATTATATTATATCCACTTGCTTGTTGTGACCAGGTGTTACCTTGGTCAGTAGTTTTAAGAATTATGCTACTACCAACTGCATAACCAGTATTAGCTGTAGGAAAAAAAATTCCGGTTAAACTATTAATAGTTCCGCTTGTTTGTGGAGACCATGAGACTCCTGCATTTAAAGTTTTTAAAATAGTGCCGTTATTTCCTGCCGCATAACCGGTATCAGCATCAACGTAAAAAATCGAATTTAATGGATTTCCTTGTCCGCTACTGGTTGATGACCATGAAATACCTCCATTGGTAGTGTTTATTACACTTCCATTGGCTCCAACAGCAGTTCCTTTAGCGGCGGTACTAAAAAAAACAGAATATAATGAATTGGCGCCAGTGTACTGTAATGTCCAGGTTGCTCCGGCATCAGTAGTATTAACGACTTCATTAAGGGCACTTACAGCATAACCGTTATTAGCATCTGTAAAATAAACAGAAGTTAAGGCGTTGATTGTTGGACTGGTTTGTAGGTTCCATTGGCTAAAAGCCGAAAAGCCTAATAGACATGTTGATATTGTAAGTATTATTTTTTTCATAGTTGTAATTTTTGGAGTAGCTAATTTACACATTAATTATCAATAAAATATGGTTTTAAAAATTACTTCACCAATTCTTCTTCCACATCTTTCTCAACACGAAGATTATCAATGATAAATTCCTGTCTTTCCTGGGTATTTTTACCCATGTAGTAATTTAATAATTCGTGTACAGAAGCCCTTTGGTCAAGCAACACAGGCTCTAAACGAATGTCTTTTCCGATAAAGTGCTTGAATTCATCTGGCGATATTTCTCCTAATCCTTTAAAGCGAGTTATCTCAGGTTTTGGCCCCAGTTTAGCAATGGCGGCTTTTCGTTCTTCATCGCTATAGCAATAAGCAGTTTCTTTTTTGTTTCTTACACGGAATAATGGCGTTTGTAAAATAAATACGTGGTTGTTTTTTACCAGATCCGGAAAAAATTGCAAAAAGAAAGTAAGTAGCAGCAAACGTATATGCATTCCGTCAACATCTGCATCGGTGGCAATAACTACATTGTTGTAACGCAAATTTTCCAGACTTTCTTCAATGTTTAAAGCGGCTTGCAGCAAATTAAATTCTTCGTTTTCATAAACAATTTTTTTACCCAAACCAAAACAGTTTAGCGGCTTCCCTTTTAAACTAAACACAGCTTGTGTGTTTACATCACGCGTTTTTGTAATTGAACCGCTTGCCGAATCTCCCTCACAAATAAAAATGCTTGTTTCTAAGCGACGAACATCTTTGTTATCATCTAAGTGTGTACGACAATCACGTAATTTTTTATTATGCAAAGAAGATTTTTTCGCGCGCTCTCTTGCTAATTTTTGTATGCCTGATAATTCTTTGCGCTCGTGCTCATTAATTAAAATCTTTGCTTCAATTATTTTCGCTGTTTCAGGGTTTTTATGGAGGTAGTTATCTAACTGCTCTTTTATAAAATCACCAATAAACGAACGAATGGATTGTCCGCCCGGAGTAATATCCTGCGAACCCAATTTTGTTTTTGTCTGCGATTCAAAAACTGGTTCCTGTATTTTTACAGCCACCGCCGCAACAATTGATTTACGTACATCGGTAGGATCGAAATCTTTTTTAAAGAACTCACGTATGGTTTTTACAACAGCTTCGCGGAATGCCCCTTGGTGTGTACCTCCCTGGGTTGTGTATTGTCCGTTTACATAGCTGTAATACTCTTCCGAAAAATGCTCGTTGCTGTGTGTCATTGCAACTTCTATATCTTCTCCTTTTAAATGTATGATGGGATATAAAATTTCTCCGGTAATATTTTTTTCTAATAAATCTTTTAAACCGTTATCCGATTTGTACTCGTTACCGTTAAAATGAAGTGTAAGTCCGGTGTTAAGAAATGCATAATTCCATAACATACGATCAATATAATCATGTACAAAATGGTATTTTTTAAAAATGGTATCATCCGGACGAAACTCTATGTATGTGCCGTTTTCTTCTGTTGATTTTTGAAGTTTATGTTCTTTAATAAGCTCACCTCTGGTAAACTCTGCTTCTTTTACCTGCTTGTCTCGGAAAGAACGGACAATAAATTTATTTGATAAAGCATTTACAGCTTTTGTACCCACACCGTTTAATCCAATTGATTTTTTAAATGCCTCGCTGTCGTATTTGCCACCGGTGTTTATTTTAGAAACAACGTCAATTACTTTTCCTAAAGGAATTCCGCGACCGTAATCGCGCACAGAAACAATTCCATCTTTTACTATAACATCAATGTGTTTACCTTCACCCATCATAAATTCATCAATACAATTGTCGAGTGTTTCTTTAAGAAGAACGTAAATACCATCGTCAAAAGCAGAGCCATCGCCCAATTTACCAATGTACATACCTGGCCTGGTACGTATGTGTTCTTTCCAATCTAATGATTTTATACTGTCTTCGTTGTAATTTCCGCCTGATTTTGCCATATAGATTATTTCGGGTTTTTTATTTCGGGTTTTTAAACGTTAAATCTAAAATTCATAATATCGCCATCTGCTACCAGATATTCTTTCCCTTCTATGCGTAATTTACCAACTTCTTTGCAAGCGACTTCAGAGCCGAGTGTAATGAAATCGTTATACGACATTACTTCGGCTTTAATAAATCCCTTTTCAAAATCGGTATGAATAACGCCCGCTGCTTGTGGTGCCTTATCACCTTTGTAAATAGTCCAGGCGCGTACTTCTTTTACACCTACGGTGAAGTAAGTTTGCAGGTTTAATAATTTATAAGCCGATTTAATTAATTTATTTACTCCCGGCTCATCAAGTCCCATTTCAGCTAAGAACATTTGTTTTTCTTCGTAGGTTTCAAGGGAAGCAATTTCACTTTCCATCTGCGCGGTTATAATTAAAATTTCTGCACCTTCGTTTTTAACATTTTCTTTTACGGCATCAACATATTTATTTCCTGTTTTTGCTGAAGCTTCATCTACGTTGCAAACATACATTACGGGTTTTATGGTGAGAAGGTGTAAATCTTCCAGGTATTTCAAATTTTCTGCTGCTATCTCGCAACTGCGAGCAGATAGTCCGCTCTCTAAATGTTGTTTTATTTTGGAAAGTGTATCATACGTTTTTACAGCTTCTTTATCAGAACCTGCTTTAGCCAGCTTTTCAAATTTTTTAATTTTTGCTTCAACCGTTTCTAAATCTTTCAACTGAAGTTCGGTATCAATAATTTCTTTATCGTGTACAGGGTTTATTTTACCGTCAACGTGAATTACGTTATCGTCATCAAAACAACGAAGTACATGCAGGATTGCGTTGCATTCGCGTATGTTTCCTAAAAATTTATTTCCTAGTCCTTCTCCTTTGCTTGCGCCTTTTACCAGTCCGGCAATATCAACAATTTCAACAGTAGTTGGTAGAATGTTTTGAGGGTGAACTAAGTCGGCCAGTTTGTTTAATCTTTCATCGGGTACGGTTATCGTTCCAACATTAGGATCGATGGTACAAAATGGAAAATTAGCAGCTTGAGCTTTGGCATTACTTAAACAATTAAAAAGAGTTGATTTACCTACGTTGGGAAGTCCTACAATACCGCACTTTAGAGCCATACATTAAAATTTGTGCAAATTTAAGCTAAAATGGCGGTTTTGGGAGGGGAATTATTAACAAGGAATAAAGTTACTTCAGTTCGTTCTGCGGAATTTTAACAATAAACTTTACAGTTTTGGGAGGGAGACATTGTATATCATTGCAAGACATAAACTCTACTTCGCCCATAACTACAAATTCTTTTTTGGTATTACGAGTTATTTTTTGTGTAAAAATTGCCTCAATACTAAACATGGCAACATCGGCATCAAAAATTGCAGAATGCTCTCGTATCGGGTCGGGCTCAGTAACTTCTTTGTTTAAATCGTAGTCAACTGTTTTTACAAATTTAAAAATTGTAGGTAAGGGTCCGTCTCCGCTTTGTGTTTGTGAGTAGGTATGCCAATTAGGTTCTATTTTGGCTTTTAAAATTACTTCGCCCGTAGTGTCGGTTATTTCATTATAAGAAAATACCCATTTAATGGGTTCCATTGTATTTTTTTGCGAAAAAATAGTTCCGCATTCTATAAAAAATAAAAATAATGTAGGAAAGAATAAATACCTGCGTTTCATTTCTTAAAACTTCACTCTAAAAACACGGTTAATGGGAATAACCACACCTTGTTTTAAAATAACCCGCTTATCGGTTAATCCCCAAACGGTAGTATCAACCACTTTAGATGAGGTATCATCTGCAAAATATATTTTAATTTTCGTATATTCTAAATTTCCGAGCGACAGAGCGCGTTGCAAATCTGCACTTCGCAATTTAATTTCATCTGCTTCAACTAAGATATCTTCTTTCGGAAATCGTAATCCAGAAATAGCTTCCTTGTCTATTTGCTGGAATTTTGCTTGTGTAGTCATAAGCTTTGATTTTGGATATAATAAAAGTAGGTAAAAAAATGAAACGGTGGTACTAAAAGTTATTAATTTTTTTATTAATTACTTTATAAAGCTCGTTTGGCCTTTGTGTACCAATAAGGTAGGTAAAACCATCTTTATCCTTTAATTCAATAAAATCATCTCCTGAGGTATAAAATTTTACTACTCCTTTACTATGGAGGTTATACACTGGCCTCCGTAATATATTTTTTTGATAACGAAGCTTTTTCAGTGTGTGTACGTTGCGTAAATCTATTTTTACTTTGCGCGACCCCCAAAAACCATTTAGTATAATGTACTCTTGGTAAACCATTATGTGTGTATGAAGCACATACATGAGTATTAAGGATAATAATAAAATAAAAATCCCTAAAATAAAAAATATCCGTCCTGATCTTGCTATTTCATAAATAGGGTAGGGTCCAATATGAAATCCGCTTACATCTACAGGTTTGGGGTTTTCGCTCCAGTAATAGCCAACAAAGCAAAGCAAAGCTAAAACTGTACGTATAAGTACGGATACTCGGTTGTAACCAAGGTGTTGTTTTTCTTCGTATAGTGCTGATGATTCTGACATGTTTTTAAAGCAGATGAAAAATGACGATTTCTAAATTAACAATTTTAGAGTTTAATTTCCAAAATTGCCCCGAGGGGGGGCATTATGTGATAAATAATCAAATCGTAAATCATTTATCCCAATGCTAATGTATTAAATGTTATCAAACCATTGTTTTTGTTTAGGAATTTTTATGTCTCTCAACGCAGCGGTTTTTAAATTTATGGATACGCTGTATTGTTTCGAAAAACCAAATGGCACCCAAGTAATAGCTGCCTCCCAACAATGCAAATCACGATGAATACTGATATTGGTATAGGAAAACGTTTTGGCTTTAAAATCGTAATTGGTCATTACATCAAAACTCCATTTTGCAGTAGGTTTAAGACTGAAATTAAATCCAAGTGTCTGTACTTTATTATCCGGCGTTACAGTGGGGTTGGTGCTTTTAATAAGATTTAGGTTGTAATTCATTGTTACATTCCAAGGCTGAGCCGAGTTTTGCATAGCTTTAAACTGCGAGTTGCCAAAATTGGCGTTAATCGAAAAATTCATTCCTGTAAAACGCGCTAATTGTTTGTCTTTGTCATATTGAAAATTAGCACTGCGGTTTCTTATCGAATCGAGCGCATAAGGGTCGAAGGTTGCGTTTGTCATCAGCTGGAAAATATTTTTAACAAGCGATGTACGACCCGAAACGTTTATAATACTAAGTTTATTTTTCTTTGCTGCAACATCATAGCTTCCGCCAATACTTAGCATTTGTAATAAGGCTACTTTTTTATAAGAAATACTGGTATCGGTTTTTTGTCGCACTTTGGCGTCTACCGTATTATTTAAATTAAAAGTAATTGCACCGCTTTCTGCACCTGCCGGAGCTCCATAAATACCTTTTTCAAAGCGTGAATAGGTAGTAAAATTTTCTCCTGTGGTATCTGTTTGTACTTTTCTATAATAATCTACATCGGTGGTTTGTAAATCTGGATGGTAAATAAAGCCTACGCTCGGTATCATCTGATGGCGAATTTGCTGTACCAGTTTCGACCTGAAAACATAATCGCCATAAACTTTGGTGGTAAGATTTGCAGAAAAATTGGCATCCCCGGCAAAAGCGGGCTCTCTTCTTTTATACTCTTCTACTTTTCTAGTTAACGGATTCCATTTTTTTTCAGCTGTTTCAAAATAAGTAAACCCCGTAAAATTAGCCTGTGGATTAAGTGTAAAATATTTTAATAAACTAATATTGGTACCAATGGGCAATCTATGATTCATGCCGTATTGAATAAGATCTACGGCAGTTGGTTTAAATAAAATCGAGTCTTTCGTTTTTATGGTTGATTGCCCTTGTAAAGTGTAGTCAACATACAATTTATCTAAACAGTTTTGAGAAGTATGCGCTGAATTTTTAAACGGAAACATACGATTAACGGCGTATGTTAACTGCGGAGCATCAATCTGAATATCTTTTGTAATTGTATTTTGATTGTGCCTTGCATTAATTGTTAAAGAAGAATTTTTTAAGGTTTTAGTGTACATTATGTTTGAAGCAAGTGTATTGTTAAGATAGGTACCCGGTGTTTGGTTATTGTATTTATTAAAATCCGATGTGCCGGCATTTATGGTGGCACTAAAGCGAACACTGGGATCGTTTTTATTATCCTGACTATGCGTCCACGTTACCCTAAAATCGCGCTGATGCTGAAATAAAGTAGGGTCTATAATTGGCGATCCATCCGGATTATAATGCTGTGTTTTATTTTCGGCCACTCCTGTATTAAACTGAGAGAAACTCAAGCCAAAATTGCCGCTGAATTTGTAATTGAATTTATACGATGCCGTTGGTCTTAATGCAAAAGACCCATTGGTATAAATATCTCCGTAAAAAAGAAGCTGAATATTATTTCCGGTAGGCATAAAAAATCCTAAATTTCTTAAAAAGAAACCCTGAATTTGCGATTGCCCGTAAGAAGGCATTAATATTCCTGCTTTCGATTTGTTTTTCACATTAGGAAAATAACCAAAAGGTAAACCCAAAGGAGTAGGTATATTCATTATTTCAACAAAAAGCGGACCTGTAACAATTTTATCGTTGGGTATAACCTTGGCTTTCCCCGCACGGAAATAAATTTTGGCGTCATCAAACTCGCAGGGAATACACTTCATGTTTTTAATATACATCACATTGTTGGTGTCTTTTTTAACAGCTTCTCCATGTATAAACATATCGGCCTGTTTAGTCATGATACCGGTTATTTTTCCCTTTTTAGTTTTGGTATTATAAATAATTTTTTCACAAGTCATTTCTGTAAGCCCATCCTTAATTTCGGGGTTACCATTAGTTTTTCCGGTGCTGTCGGCTATACCCACAGCTGTAACAAGATTGGTTTTATTATCAATTTCAATATACGCAGCTTTTAAATTAAAATCTCCGTAATGCACTTCTGCATTTCCATACAAATAAACTTTTTTGCTTTCGGGTTCAAGGCGTATAGAGTCTTCTGCCTGATAATCTATTTGTGAATCAATTCCGGTATCGTCACCAACATCTAAGGTATCTATTGTGGTTTTTATAGTATCGGGCTTTAGCAGTTTTGGCTCAGTTTGTGTTACACTTTTTGCCGTAAGGACATGAAATATCGCGGCATTTACCCCGTTTATTAACAAGGCACAATGAAAAACTATCAGTATAAGTGCTCTTTGACTCAACTTTGCTTAATAATTTTGTACATAATCCCGATACCTATCGGGAACAAAGCTAAAAAATACAGCTTTACTATGTCTTTGCTAACGAAACAACTATGCATTTATGCAAGGTGTACAACCATTTTGTCCATCCTGTTTTTGCTTTGCGGAGCCCATATACCAAAAACCAAGCCAAAGGGGGTAAAAACCATAGTAATAGACCCCGGCCATGGTGGTAAAGATCCGGGTTGCAATGGCACTACTTGTAATGAGAAAGATATTGCTTTGGCAATATCCTTAAAATTGGGCGAGCTCATCGAAAAAAACCTGAAAGATGTAAAGGTTATTTATACCCGAAAAACCGATGCGTTTGTTGAATTAGAGGAAAGAGCCCAAATAGCAAATAGAAATGCAGCCGATTTGTTTATTTCTATTCATTGCAACGCCGCTTCGGTTTACGCTACGTATAAAGACAAAAAAGGGAAAATCCGTTATAAAACTTACAATGATAAAAAGGGCAGAATACGTAAGACAGAGGTACATAACCCCAAGCCCTTTGGTTCGGCAACATACGTAATGGGAATTTCAAACGAAAAGGGAAAACTGAACACAGCTAAACGCGAAAACGCAGCTATGTTATTGGAGGATAATTACAAAAAAACCTATGATGGTTTTGACCCGGAAAGTGATGAAGCATATATTGTTATGAGCCTATGGACCGGCGCCTTCTTAGAACAAAGTGCTAGTCTGGCTTCGGTTGTACAGGAAGAGTACACAAAAAAGGCGGGTAGAATTGATAAAGGTGTGCAACGCCAAAGCATTTGGGTGTTATGGCGTACTGCTATGCCAAGCATTTTAACAGAAGTGGGTTTTTTAACCAACCATGAAGAAGAAAAATTTTTAGGATCGGAAAAAGGACAGCTTTATATGGCATCGGCCTTGTTTAGAGCAATACGTAAATATAAAGATGCGGCCGAAGGGCAGGTTAAAAAATATGACGATGAATTAGAAAAGCAAGAGGCATTAATAAATGAAAATTTAAGTAAAGGAAACCAAAATCAGGAAAGTGATCTTATGCCCGATTCTACTAAAATTAGTGAGGCAAATATTAATGAAAAATATACAGAAGCCCTAAAAGCGGCCGAAGAAAATTTTAAAAACAAAAAGTATGAGGAAGCTGGAAAATTTTACGCAACCTGTAACGAGTTAAAACCGGAAGAAAAATACCCTTTGGCAAGAGTAGATGAGTGTAAAAAAAGATTTGAGGATGCTAAAAAAAATGAAAGCGAAGAAGAAAAGCAAAAAAAGGAAGTAGAGATAAAGTACAATGACTTAATTACGAGTGGCGATAAATTATTTGGAGAAGGTAAATGGAACGCCGCAATAATCCAATACCAGCTTGCCTCTGATATTAAACATGATGAGAAATATCCGCGACAAAGAATAAAAGATGCTGAAGAAAAGAAAAAGCTGGAATTACCTGTTAAAGATACGGTTAAAGTAACGCCAAAAAATATAATCGATAATTATAAAGATAATACACCTAAAACCAATAAAACGGATATTGTTCTAAAGGTACAGTTTGCAACGAGCGAATCGGAGCCGAATTTTACAGGAGAAAAATTTCAAAATATTCAGGAACCATCGTTTTATAAAGTGGGAGCAACATTTAAAATTACAACGGGTGCATTTACAAAGCCCGATGATGCCGTTAACCATCAAAACAAAATGCGCAAGGAAGGGTATAAAGATTGTTTTGTAGTAGCTTTTAAAAACGGACAACGCATGGATTACAAGGAAGCTGTAAAGCAGCTTTTAGCTTTGCAGAAATAGTGCAAAATTTAATATGTCGTTCCTCCGGAACTTTGATAAATTTTACCTGTATATTTTACCGTTATTTAGTCCCGTACGGGACTAAATATTAGTAGTAGAAAATATAATAAAAATAAAATAAAAGCCCCGTAGGGGCGAAATATTAAAGATAAGAGTAATGGCCAAAAAAATAGTCAAAAAGTAATAATTCACATTTAATTAGCGATTGTTTTTATGTTTTAAAGCCAATAAAAATGCTAATTTTACAGTCTTTAATAAGTGTAAGTGAAAATAAGCAAGGAAGTTAAAACAGGTTTAGTAGTTTTTGTAGCCATATCTTTGGCAGTTTACGGTTTTAATTTTTTGCGTGGTACTGATATCTTTAAAAACGATTTTGCACTTTACGCCATTTATAACAAAGCCGAGGGTATTATTGAAGCTAATCCGGTAATGATTAACGGTTATAGAGTAGGTCAGGTAAATAAAATAAGCTTGATACAGCGTAATGGCGAATACAAGGTTTTAATAAAATTTTTGCTTACCGAAAAGGTAAATATTCCCAAAGGTTCGCATGCTAAAATTGTTTCATCCGATTTACTGGGAAGCAAAGCAGTTGAAATTGGATTTAATAACTCCCTGCAATTTGTAAAGGATGGTGATACGCTGTTGGCCGATTATGAAGATGATTTGAAAACTGCGGTCGACAAACGTATTGCACCATTGCAGAAAAAAGCTGAGAATTTAATTTCTTCTATCGATTCGGTTATGCAAGTAGTTCAGTCGGTGTTAAATGCCAACGTAAGAGCGAATCTGGTGGCTTCTTTTGAAAGTATTAAGACAACTATAATGTATTTGCAACATACTGCCTCTAACCTTGATACGCTTACAACAACCCAACGAAGTAAAATCGCTGTTATTTTAGATAAGGTACAATCAATTACTTCTAATATTGAAAAGAGTAATGATAAGCTCACTAAAATAATTACAAATTTTGCCGATATCAGTGATTCGCTTGCCAAATCAAACCTAAAATCAACTATCGATCATGTTAATCTTGCTCTTGTTCAGGCTAATGATATTCTTGCCCAGATTAATGCCGGTAAAGGAACCGTTGGTAAACTCATTAAAAACGATTCGATTTATAATAATCTTAACAGGGCAAGTGCTGATTTAGATAAATTATTAATCGATCTAAACGATCATCCAAGGCGCTATGTTCATTTCTCCATCTTTGGTAAAAAAGACCGCAAACCAAAAAAATAGAACTGTATGATTTCAGCAATTCTATTCGCCATTTTAGCATCTGCATCAACAGCCTTTTTTTTTCTAAACGCTAAACGTGTGCGCCGCAACATTATGTTGGGCAGAGATATTGATTTATCGGATAACAAAGCGCAACGATTAAAAACCATGCTGCGTGTGGCATTGGGACAAAGTAAAATGACTACGCGCCCGGTTGCAGCCATCATGCACTTGTTTGTTTACGTTGGTTTTGTATTGATAAATGCTGAGGTGCTCGAAATGTTTATTGATGGATTGTTTCGCACACACCGTGCCTTTTCTTTTTTAGGAAGCACCTATAATTTTTTAATTGGTTTTTTTGAAATACTTGCTTTTTTAGTAACGCTTGGTTGCATAGTATTTTTAATCAGAAGAAATGTTGTAAAAGTAAAACGCTTTTTAAATAAGGAGTTAGACGGATGGCCGCGCAGTGATGCCAATATTATTTTATGCGCCGAAATTATTTTAATGACTGCTTTGATGCTGATGAACGCTGCCGACCAAACTTTACAAGCAAGAGGTAACGCGCATTACCATGTTGCCGGAAGTTTTCCTTTGAGTCAGTTTGTTGCTCCTATGTTAAGTGGAATGAGCGATAACTCGCTGATTATGATTGAGCGCTCTTGCTGGTGGTTACACATTTTCGGAATTTTTGGTTTTCTTAATTACCTGCCATACTCAAAACATTTTCATATTCTATTGGCGTTTCCAAATACGTATTACTCTAACTTAAATAAAATGGGGAAGTTTACTAATTTGGATAGTGTTACTGATGTAGTAAAACCAAATTTCGATACAAGCTATCAGCCGGTAACCG